>ONIQ01000074.1 GCA_900317925.1 uncultured Bacteroidales bacterium
GTGCAGAAATATCCGCAAATAGACCCATCCCGCATCTATACTGAAGGCTTGTCGGCTGGTGCTATGACATCAAGCGCATTAGGTGTCAAGAAATCACATCTGTTTGCTGCCATCGGTGCCATGAGCGGAGGTCTCTTCCCAGGTGGTGGCGTGTTTGGTGGTGATGCTATCTACAATGAGCAGACCGATGCCTTCAAGCCTACTCTCTATGTGCCTGGCACACTCTACACCCCCATCAAGGTGGAGGACAAGGTGGGTGCCGGCAAGGGCCGCATCGCCCTCCAGATCCACGATGGCGGCGGCATCAAGGTACGCTGGCGCAACCTGCACGTCAAGACCCTCTAAAACCTGCCGGATGAAACGCTTCTTCCCGCTCCTTCTGGCCGCATGCCTTCTTTTCGGCTGCAAGGCCAAAGACCATTACACAGTCATCATTTCCCTGGACGGAAGCCGCTGGGACTATGCCGATTACTACGACATGCCCTTCTTCGACTCCCTGGCCACGGTAGGCGTGAAGGCCCGGATGGAGCCGTCGTATCCCTCTTCCACCTTCCCCAACCACTACACCATGGCCACCGGCCTGGTGCCGGACCATCACGGCCTGGTGAACAACAGCTTCTGGAATCCCGACACGGAGCACGGTTATTCCCTGGGAGACCCTGAATCCCGCTACGACCCCCGCTACTACGGGGGCGAACCCGTCTGGATTACGGCCCAGAAACAGGGGGTGAAATGCGGCGTGGTGTACTGGGTGGGGTCGGACATTCCCATCGGCCCGGAAGGGAACGAATATCCCACCTACTACCGCGTATGGGACGAGCAGCCGCACTGGGACTTCGACCAGCGGGTCGATGAAATCGTGCGCCTGATGAGCCTCCCCAAGGAAGAGCGCCCGCGCCTGGTGATGGGCTATTTTGACGAGCCCGACCATCAGGGGCATGTGTACGGCCCCTTCGCCCCGGAGACCAAGGAGATGGCCGAGCGCATGGACAGCCTCATGCACGCGCTGTTCCTCCGCCTGAAAGCCCTTCCCCACGGAAACAGAATCAACTTCATCCTGACCGGAGACCACGGCATGACGGAAATCTCCCCGGAGCGTTTCGTTGCCTGGTACGATGTGGTTCCCGAAGAGTGGACCGAACGCATCGTGGGCAACAACCCTACCAGCATCTGGGCCCGGGAGGGTTATGTGGACAGTCTCTACAACCGCCTTTCACAGGTGGAGCACCTGCGCGTCTGGAAACACGGAGAAGTACCCGGGTATCTGCACTATGGAACCTCCAACCGGCTGGGGGACCTCATTGTGGACCCGGAACTGGGCTGGCAGTTCAACTTCGCCCCGTCCCGCAACAAGGGGACCCACGGCTTCGACTGCAAGGAAACCGACATGATGGTGGCGTTCCGCGCCGTGGGACCGGACTTCAAATCGGCTTATGAAGCACCTTACACCGAAGGCGAAAAGTCTTCGTTCCGCAACATCGACCTGTATCCCCTGCTCTGCAAGCTGTTGGGCGTGAAACCGGCTCCGGTGGACGGAAAATCGGAAAGAATTCAACACATCCTCAAATAATGGCAAAACATTTCACCCTCCCCTATGAAGGTGGGCTCATCGAAAAGAACCTGCCGCAGGGCATTCTCCATTCCTACGAGAAAATCTGGACCCATGTGTATCCGGAATCCCGCCCCGCATCCTACGAAATTGCCGATTTCATCGTTAATTCCATCAATGCCCACAAGGACGGCCTGTTCCGCCTGGGGCTTACCACCGGCAACACGCCTACATCCCTGTATAATGAACTGGCCCGCCGCTGCCGCGACGGAAAAGTGTCGTTCAAGAACGTGGAGATTGTTTCCATCGATGAGTATTACCCCTCCTCGAAAGACGAGGCCCAGAGCCGCAACCACCTCCTTCACGACGCCCTGCTGGACAAGGTGGACATCCTGAAGGAAAACGTCCACATCCCCGACGGAACGGTTCCGCAGGAGAATGTGAGCAAATACTGTGTCCAGTTCGACGCAATGGCCCGGGGACTGGATCTCCTGGTCATCGGCGTGGGCGAGCAAGGGCAGGTGGGCTTCAACGAGGCCGGCTCCAACGAAAAGACCCGCACGCGCGCGGTTCGCCTCTCCTATGCTTCCCGCAAGCGCCATGCCGGCAATTTCAACAACGACATATCGGCCACGCCGGACAAAGCCATCACCATGGGCATCAGCCTGCGGGATTGCGCCGATCCCGATATGCAGACGTGCGCCCGCAAGAT
>ONIQ01000073.1 GCA_900317925.1 uncultured Bacteroidales bacterium
ACCAGTCGGTGCATAACAACTGTTGAAACCGCCGTGTACCGAACGGTACGCACGGTGGTGTGAGAGGACGGGGGCTAACCGCCCCCTCCTACTCGATTGGCTAAGCATACAGGCAGTTTGATGTAGACGAAAGGAAAATTATCCGCAGGTCCGCCCGCTCAGGCCCCCGTGGAACCGGCGATGCGGGTGTGCGTGTCCGTGCGGACCCAGATACCCGCCGCTTCCAGCCGGGCTGCCAGCATGGCCGACAGGAGGCACAGCACGAAATCAGGCCCGACCTGCAGGATGCCGCAGTACAGGATGACCCACCACACGGAAACGGGTGCGTTGATGACGTAATTTGAGGAAAGGTAGAACCACACCAGCCCGAACAGGTAGACGATGGCCATGCCCCCCAGATTCACTAGGAGCAGCTGCTTCACCCCGCGGGCACGCCAGCGCCGGGTCGCCGCTCCGCAGAACCAGGCCTGCACAATGAAGCCGGCCAGGTAGCCGAACGTGGGCTGCGCGATGTAGCCGGGACCGCCGCCGGAAGCAAACACGGGGACCCCTATGAGTCCCAGCAGCACGTACGCGGCCACCGCGACGGCGCCGAGTTTCGCACCCAGCACCAGCCCTGCCAGCAGCGTGAACAGGAACTGCAGCGTATAGAAATCGTTGCCGATAGGGATCCGGATGAACGTCCCCAGTGTGATCAGGGCGATGAACAAAGCGCAAAAGACAAGCTCGCGGACCGATATGTTCTTCATGAAAAATTCGCTCCTATCGATGTATAGAATTTGAATGGATCAGCGTTCCCTTATAGCATAGGCCATCCATTCCCTATTGTCAACCGTAAATTGGTTAACGGTTAACGAAAGACTGGTAAACGGTGATAATACAGGGTTCTGGATTGAGAAAACAAGGGAAGACTTTTGAAATAATGTGGACAAGGGAGAATTTCCGGTCGGCCCGCTTCGCCCGATGTCCGGAACAATTGCCCACGGTTATTTATTGATAGGAACGCCCCTAGACTTTTTGACTTTTCTTTGAAAATGGTGTATGATAATAGCCGGAATTGGCACTCACCATAAACGAGTGCTAATTTACATTGCCAGCAATCTGCCTGGAACGGGGCGGCGCCGCCAGCCGGTGAAACACAGACGCGGCGGCGGGATACATCGCGCCGGGAGGGCAATGACGGAAGGAGTAATACAGTATGGCCGAAGAAGAAAAGAAGCAGGAGACGTTCCGTTTCCAGGCGGAAACGAAGCAGCTCCTCGATCTGATGATCCATTCCATTTACACGAACCACGAGATTTTCCTGCGCGAGCTGATTTCCAATGCGAGCGACGCCATTGACAAGCTGCGGTTCGCGTCGTTGACGGACGCGGACCTGCTGGAGGGCGACAAGGAGTTCACGATCCGCCTGACGCCGGATGCCAAGGCGCACACGCTGACCGTTGCGGATAACGGCATTGGCATGGACCGCGAGGAGCTGGTGAAGAACATCGGCACCATCGCCCAGTCGGGCACGAAGGAGTTCCTCCACAAGCTGGAAGAGGCCAACAAGCTGGCCAGGGAGGCGGAAGACGGGACCCGCAAGGAAGGCGGGAAGGACACGACGGACCGCGACCTGATCGGCCAGTTCGGCGTCGGCTTCTATTCGGCCTTCATGGTGGCCGACAAGGTGACCATCGTGACGCGCAAGGCCGGCGGGCAGCAGGGCTGGAAATGGGAGTCCGAAGCGGACGGCACGTATACCATTGAACCGGCCGCGGTAGCGCACCATGGCACGCAGATTACGCTGCACTTGGGCGAAGCGTACGCCGGCGAGGGGGCGGAGCAGGATATGACGAGCTACTGGACCCTGGAGGGCCTGGTCAGGAAATATTCCGACTTCATCCGCTACCCGATCAAGATGGAAGAGACCCTGGAAGAGCCTGGCAAGAACGAAAAGGGTGAAATCGATGAAAAGGCACCGGCCGTGAAGAAGGTCGAGGACCGCACGCTGAACTCCATGACGCCGCTGTGGAAGCGCAGCAAGAGCAGCATCAAGCCCGAAGAATACGATGAATTCTTCAAACACCAGTTCCACGAATGGGAAGACCCCCTGTGCTACTACCACACCCATGCCGAAGGCACCATCGAGTACACGGCGCTGCTGTACATTCCGGGCAAGGCGCCGGCCAACCTGTATTTCCAGGAATATGAACCGGGCCTGCAGCTCTACTCCCGCTCGGTCTTCATCATGGATAAATGCAAAGACCTGCTGCCGGACTACCTGCGCTTCGTCAAAGGCCTTGTCGACTCGCCCGACCTGTCCCTGAACATTTCCCGCGAGCTGCTCCAGCAGAACCGGACC
>ONIQ01000072.1 GCA_900317925.1 uncultured Bacteroidales bacterium
CAGGAACAGGGCGTGGCCCTGGTGGCCCAGGAAGACCATTGTGTTTTTCCCCGGTCGCAGGATGCCATGCAGATTGTCCGGACCCTCCTGTATGCCTTGCACCGGCCGGGCGTCGAAATCCGCACGAATTGTGCGGTGTCGGCCATCGAACCGCTTCCGGAGGGTTTTTCGGTCCGATGGGAGGGCGGTTCCGATTCCTTCGACGCGGTGGTGGTGACCACGGGCGGCAGTCCCCGTCGCAGCGGCCTTTCTTTCCTGGACCCGCTGGCACTGGCCGTGGAGGAACCGGTCCCGTCGCTCTATACGTTTACGCTTCCGGATGATCCGGTACGTTCGCTCACGGGGCAGGTGGTGGAGCCGGTGGCCGTTTCTTTGTCCGGTACCCGTTTCAGCGCCTCCGGAGCCCTGCTCATAACCGATTGGGGCATGAGCGGCCCGGCCATTCTGAAACTGTCTTCCTATGCTGCCCGCTACCTGGCGGAACGCTCCTGGCAGGCGGAACTGTCTGTCAACTGGGCGCCCGATGAAGATGCCCGCGCCTGCGTGGACGCCCTGCTGGATGCCGCCCCTCAGAAACAGGTTTCCTCGGTCCATCCCGCCTTCCTGCCCGCCCGCCTGTGGCGGCACCTGACGGGAAAAGCCGGCATTCCCGCGGAACGGCGCTGTGCCGAAGTGGGGAGCAAGGGGCGCAACCGCCTGGCCGACCTGCTGGTCCGCGATACCTACCGCATCGGGGGACGGGGGCGCTTCAAAGAGGAATTCGTGACGTGCGGGGGCGTGTCGCTGAAAGAAATCGACCCGAATACCCTGGAATCCCGCCGGTACCCGGGCCTGTACTTCGCCGGGGAGGTCCTGGATGTGGATGCGATCACGGGCGGATTCAACCTCCAGGCCGCCTGGACGACGGGCTGGCTGGCAGCCGGGGCGATTGCCGGCAGGAATGCGGAATAATTATAAAAGAATGCCTATATTTGTATGCTAAACCCATAACCAACATGATCAAGAAAATCAACGAAGCGGTGGCTTATATCGGGACGGACGATGTGGATCTGGACCTGTTTGAAAGCCAGTATGAAGTACCGGAGGGAATGGCCTATAATTCTTATCTGATTCAGGACGAGAAAGTGGCCATTATGGATACCGTCGATGCCCGATGCGCACAGGCGTGGAAGGAGAATCTCGCGGAAGCCCTGGGCGGCCGGACGCCGGATTACCTGGTGGTGCATCACCTGGAACCGGACCACACGGGCCTGATCGACTGGGTGACCCGCCGGTATCCCGCCTTGCAGGTGGTGGCCTCGGCCAAGGCCCTGCAGATGATGGGGCAGTTCTTCGACGGCCTGGACCTGACCGGCCGCAGCCTGGCGGTGAAAGAGGGCGATACCCTTTCCCTGGGCAGCCGCAGCCTGTCTTTCTATGGGGCTCCCATGGTGCATTGGCCGGAGGTGATGGTCTCCTGGCTGGATGCCGACCGCATCCTCTTCAGCGCCGATGCCTTTGGCAAGTTCGGGGCCCTGTCCAAATGTGGGTATTTCTCGGAAGAAGATGGGGACTGGGCCTGTGAAGCCCGTCGCTACTACTTTAATATCTGCGGGAAATATGGCCTGCAGGTGCAGGCGCTCCTGAAAAAGGTGCTGCCATTGCCGCTGGACACCATCTGCCCGCTGCATGGCCCCGTTTTGCGGGGAGACCTGACCCCCTATACCGGCCTCTACGATACCTGGAGCCGCTATGGCGTGGAAACGGAGGGCGTGTTCGTGGCCTATGCCTCCATTCACGGGGGAACGGCCGCCGCAGCGCTGAAAATGGCCGATATCCTCCGCGCCAAAGGCTGCCCGAAGGTGGCCGTGGCCGATCTTTCCCGCGATGACCAGGCGGAAGCCGTCGAGGATGCTTTCCGCTACGGGAAGGTTATCCTGGCCGCCTCTTCCTATGATGCGGGCGTATTCCCGCCGATGGATATCTTCCTCCATCACCTGCGTGACAAAGCCTGGCAGAAACGCCGCGTGGGCCTGATCGAGAACGGTTCCTGGGCACCCTCCGCCGGCCGGGTGATGCGCGAGCAGCTGTCGGCCATGAAAGAAATTGAGCTGGTGGAACCGCTGGTTACCCTGCGCAGCCGGATGAAAGACAGCGACCTGGCGGCCCTGGAGGCCCTTGCTGATGCGATTCTTGCCTAATTATCGTCCTATATGATCCAGATTTACTGCAAAAACTGCAACACCACCAAGAAGTTCATCGAGGGGACTTCGCTGCTGCACATGCTGAACGAATTTGAATTCGAGCGGCCTTTCCCGATTGTATCCGCCCGGGTGAACAATGTTTCGCAGGGCCTGAAATTCCGTGCCTACCAGAACCGGGACATCGAAT
>ONIQ01000069.1 GCA_900317925.1 uncultured Bacteroidales bacterium
CCGCTGCGGCTCCTGCTTCTTCTCCTCTATGCGGGAAGATAGTTCGCCGATGGCCAGATACAGGTTGTCGATGTCCTTCCGGACATCCTCGGAGAGGTCGTTGACAGCGCCCAAATCATCTTCACGCTGGAGTGCCAGCAAATCAACCTTCGCTCTGAGTTCCTTGACTTCTGCAGAGAGCGACGAGGCAGCAAGAAGGTATTCCCTTACCTGCACGAAGGCACGCATGATGGCAATGTTGGCAGCAATGGCGACATCGCTCTTCAGTAGTCCAGACAGCATGGCTACACCCTGCTCCGTGAAGGCGAAAGGAGGCGCAGATGCCTTTCTTTTCGATGATATCACAATTTGTGACATCATTTTGACTTCTTCTGGCGTCAACTGGAACATAAAATCCGGAGGGAATCGTTTGATATTACGTTTCACCGATTGGTTTAGTTCTCCTGTCTTTACCTGGTACAATCTTGCTAGATCAAAATCCAGCATCACTTTCTGCCCTCTTATCTCATGGATGAGGTTCTGCACAAGAATCAATTCGTCGCTCATAGCCTTCAAATATTAGATCCGCACAAATATAAACAATTGTTGAAAGTCATACAAGCCCGATATGAAAAGTTATTTAAAATTCCTGTCCCGCAATAAGTTATACACCGCCATCGAGGCGGTGGGGCTCGCCGTGAGCCTGGCCTTTGTCATCCTTATCGGCTCCTATGTGGTACAGCAGTATGAGGTGGCGCACGAGTCACCGCAGTGGAAGCGCACGTTTGTCCTGGGGACCAGTGAGTACCTGGGCCTGACCTATTGGGACAAAGAGGAACTGGAGATGAATATCCCGGAGGTGGAAGCCGTTACGCACATGGCGCTCCTGTGGCAACCGATTGTCCAAAACGAGGGACAGGTGCTCCAGGCCTCCGGCATCGAGGCCGATGCCGGCTTCTTCAAGGTGTTCCCGGAGTATCGGCTCGTGGAAGGCAGTCTGGAGGACTTTGTGGGAAAGGATGATATCCTCATCAGCGAATCCCTGGCCCGGAAGACAGGCCGGCAGGTCGGCCAGAGCCTCACGGTGGACAAGGGGGAGCGCACCATCAAAGGCGTCTTCGCCGATTTCGACGGCGCCTACTTCATGCCTGTGGACATCATGACGAATATCACGTCATCCTGGGCCGCCTCCCAGGGCAAGGCATTCAACAGCATCGGCAACTACACCACCTGGTTCCGTGTACGCGAAGATGCGGACCCCGCCGAGGTGCGGGCCAAAGTGAAAGCACTGCTGCACAAGAATTATGACCCCATTTGGAACGCGGAGAAGGTGGATTCATGGAAAGCTTACCGGATGGACGAGGCCTTCTTTACCACAGGGAACAGCAACGGGCTTACCCGGCAGGGCAATGCCCAGATGCTCAGGCTCTTGACGGTAGTTGTACTCCTGCTCCTCTTATCGGCCATCTTCAATTATGTAAACCTGAGCCTCGCGCTTACAGGCAAACGGGCTAAGGAAATGGCCACGCGGAGGCTGCTGGGGGCCGACAAAACCGGCATCCTGTGGAAGTACATCGGCGAATCCGTTGCCTTCACCGCCGTCTGCTTTGGCGCGGCGCTGCTGTTAGCCGATTTGCTGGTCCCTATGATGAACAGCCTGGTTTCCACCGCCGACCCGGACGAAATGATGCCGGGCATGGGAGATACAAACGTAAGACTGTCCTTTATGATGACGCCGGGGTATATTCTGGCATACATCGCCGGCATTCTGATTCTGGGTGTTATCAACGGGCTCCTTCCGGCTGTCGCGGCGTCTCGATATCAGCCCATTGACGTGATCAAAGGCACGCTCCGGCGCCGCAACAAGATGGTCCTGAGCAAGGTGTTCATCGTGGTGCAGAACGTCCTGTCGGTGTTCCTGATTGCCCTGGCGCTGGTGATGGAAGTGCAGATGCGCCACATGCTCACCCGGCCGATGCACGCCGCCACGGAGAATCTTTACTATATTGAGTACTCCGCCCAGAACTACGACATGATGAAGCTCTTCAAGGACAAGGTGGAGCAGCTGCCCTTTGTGACAAAAGCGGGTGTAGGGCGCGGCATCCCGGGCCTCATCAATATGACGATGGGTATCAAGGTGGACGAGGAGCATCGCGTGGATATGCCCGTCATCCTCTGCGATTCCACCTATTTCAAGCTGCTGGGACTGGAGGTGGAGGAAGATTTCGGACATCCGCTGACGCACTCGCTTTGGATAAGCCGCAGTGCCTTTAACGCCGCCGCAGTGTCGGATACATCGACCGTATTCCCCCGGAGAATCAATATGAACGGCGCACAGCCGGAGTTCATCGGCGGTGTGGTGACGGATTTCCCCGCACGCCCGGCCTCCGAAAGCAGTCAGAACCCCAATGGCGGCGTCATCGTAACGCGGGCCGAAGAACTCCGGTATACCAACTGCATGCTCATCGGCACCACGGGGGAGGACGACTCTTACGACAAGGCCATCCGGCAGGCATACCGGGAATATCGGCTGGAAACCTCCGGTGTGGAAGAACCCGCCTGGCGATACGGCTTTGTGCGTGACATCAACAGGAAGACGCTGGCCCCTGTCAAGAGGACTCTCCGTTTGGTGGAACTCTTTGCGGTTCTGGCAGTGCTGATTTCCCTCCTGGGCCTGCTGGCTATGAGTACTTACTTCGCCGATGAGAACACCAAACAGATTGCCGTGAGGAAGGTTTTTGGCTCTGATGTAACGCACGAGACATGGAGGAACGTCCGTAGCTATATGGTTTTGACCGGCATTGCCTGCGCCATCGGTATCCCGCTGGCCGTCTGGGCCGCAAGGGTGTATCTGGAGCGGTTTGCGTACCGTGTTGAGAACTACGGCTGGGTCTTTGTGGTGGCGGTCATCATTTCACTGGCCATCGCCTTTGGTACCGTGCTATGGCAAACGCTGAAGGCTGCGAAGACGAATCCGGCGATTGAACTGAAAAAAGAGTAGTCAGTCTTTATCTATGTTTTGCTGGAATCCAATACGCCGCTGCGGCTCCTGCTTCTTCTCCTCTATGCGGGAAGATAGTTCATCCTCGGAGAGGTCATTGACGGCACCGAGGTTCTCCTCCTGCTGCATGGCCAGAAGGTCCACTTTGGCCCGGAGTTCCTTTACTTCAGCAGATACGGTAGATACCATGAGCAAATACTCTCTTACTTTAACAAAAGCGCGAAGTATTGAAATATTTGCAGCAATGGCGACATCGCTGTGCAAAACGGAAGACAACATGGCTATTCCTTCCTCAGTAAAGGCTAGTGGTGGAGTGCGCCGACCTCCCCAACTTGAGGTCACAATTTGTGACTTCAAGTTTGCAAACTCCTTATTATCAAGTTGGAACATAAAATCCTCAGGAAACCTTTTTATATTACGCCTTACTGCTTGGTTTAAAACCTTGGTCTCCACCTGGTACAACTTTGCCAGATCAGAATCCAGCATCACTTTCTGCCCACGAATCTCATAAATCAGATTTTGGACGATCATCAAATCTTCGCTCATGACTCAACAGTTTATCGTTCACTAGAAATATAAACAAAAGAAACCATGATACTACGAAACTTAAAGAGCCTGATTCGCCGGTATCCGGTGGCGGTGGTCCTGAACTTCACGGGACTGGTGGCGGCGTTGCTGGCCTTCGCCCTGATATTCCTGCAGGCGGATTATGAGCTGTCTTTTGACAAATGCCATCCGACGTCGGGCCGGGTGTTCCGGGCCGACAAGAAGGGCGATGAATCACTGTTCAGGAATATCCTGCCGAGGGGCTTTGCCGACGATATCATCGGTTCATCGGCCCACATTGAGGCGGGATGTACGATCATGCCGTTCCTGGGAGAAATCTATTATTCCGTGGCGGAGGACGGAAAGGACCCC
>ONIQ01000071.1 GCA_900317925.1 uncultured Bacteroidales bacterium
CAAAGACATTGCCATCAGAAAGGTTTTCGGAAGCACCATGGAGAATGAGATATGGAAGACCGTTCTGGATTATCTTATCCTGCTGGGAGTGGCTGCCGCTATTGCAATTCCCATAGCCATTCGCCTGGCTTCCCGACTTCTGGAACAGTACGCCTACCGGATCTCTGGATATGGATGGGTGTTTGTCGTAACTATCCTCATCACCACGATTGTCGCATTCCTCTCCGTCCTCTGGCAAACCCTCAAGGCCGCCCGGACCAACCCGGCGACGGAACTGAAGAAAGAATAGTATGAAAAGTTACCTGAAATTCCTATCCCGCAATAAACTGTACACCGCCATCGAGGCGGTGGGGCTCATCGTGAGCCTGGCGTTCATCGTGATTATTTCCTGCTATACGTGGCAGCAGTTTGCCGTGACGCGGGAGGTGCCTGACTATGAGCGGGTGTATGCGCTTACGATGGGAGACGATTACCTGGCGGCCCATCCGGGTGAGATGTCACTCGTACAGGAACGGGTTCCGGATGTGGAAGCGGCAGCCAGGTTGAAGAACTATGGAACAGCCGTCTACTACAACGGCCGACAGATATCCGGCAATCCGGATGTATTTGAAGTGGATCCTGTATTCTTCGAGTTTTTTCCGCTTGAGTTCCTGGAAGGATCGGCGGAAGTGATCCAGGATAAGAGCCAGGTGCTGCTCGGAGAGGCCTTCGCCCGGAAAGTATCTCCGGACAGGAGTCCTGTTGGAAGCAATATCGTCGTCAAAGGCGATACATGCACAGTTGGTGGTATCATCAAGGACCATCCCCGGTCGTTACTGAAAGAGTCGGACATTGTCAGAGTGCTCAAGGAGCCGGACGCCCCTACCAACTCCTCCGGCTTCATCATTCCGATGGACATGGTGCTGCTCCGTTTTCGGGAAGGAACCGACCTGAAAGCAACCCGGGCGTTGATCGATACCGTGCTCGTCCATGAATACGAGTCCACTTATCTCAAAGTCAACAAGCCCAAGCGCTCATTTACCGTTCCGATCAAGGAACTGTATTTCTCCGAAATGTCAAAGAACAGCGGGGAAATCCGTCATGGGAACTCGACTCTTGTGTATGTGCTGATTGCAGTCGGGATCCTCCTGCTACTGTCGGCGTTGTTCAATTACATCAATCTCAGCGTCGCCTTGACCGGAAAAAGGGCCCGGGAAATGGCTATCCGCATGGCCTTGGGAGAGTCGCGAGGCAGGATTGCGGGTCGATATGTAGGTGAGGCTATCGCCTTTGTGACGGTGTGCTTGATCCTGGCGGTATTGCTGGCAAAGGCGCTGGAGCCTGTTTTCAACAGCTATGTGGCGGGGGACATCGGCCTGAACGTGGCATATTCCGCACCATACCTAGCTGCATATGTCCTGCTGGCCCTGGTGGTCGGCGCGATTTCCGGCCTGGTGCCGGCCTGGATGACCTTCCGGTACGATCCCGTGGCCATCATCAAAGGTGAACAGCGTCGACAGACCAAGATGGTTTTTTCTAAGGTGTTCATCATCGTCCAGAACGCAATTACGGTCGCCCTCATCTCGCTTGCGCTGGTGATGGAGCTGCAGTATCACCATCTCCTGAAAATGCCGATGGGGGCTGACGTTTCGAACCTCTACTATATCTCCTGCGGTACCGTGGGGCGGGACGAACTGGCCCGAAGACCTTATGTGGACGGGATAGGAATCTGTCAGGGTTTTCCGAGTTATGCCAATATGAAAATGCGCACGACGAAAGATGACCGGATGCTCGAAATCGGCATTGTACAATGCGAACGGGAGGCTTTCGACCTGTTCGGACTCGAGGTCGTGAAAGATTTTGGTGTGGCCGGTGACGGGGTATGGATGACCGAGTCGTTGGCCCAGGCTTATTCGTTGGACGAGGCGGAACCGAAAGCCCCGGAATTTGTCAGCATGGTCTGGGGAGACATGGAAGTCTGCGGCATCATCCGGGATTTTGCTACTACCAATCCGGGTGACATGAATGGAAATAGCATGGGTATGGTCATGGTCGCCCCTTTGAAGGGCCAGTCGACTTGTGTCTTGAAACTCAATCGGTTCGATGCCGATGTTCGCGCCGACCTCCGGGAAATCGCCCGGCAGGAAAGTATCCGTCTCACCGGTGAAGAGGAGTACGGGGAGAAG
Organism: uncultured Bacteroidales bacterium; assembly: GCA_900317925.1. Classification (GTDB taxonomy): domain Bacteria; phylum Bacteroidota; class Bacteroidia; order Bacteroidales; family UBA932; genus Cryptobacteroides. The sequence continues at coordinate 2,166 of ONIQ01000071.1, forward strand.
GTCTATGGCTATATCCCCGAGTTGATCGAGCAGGCGATGCAGGAAAAGCGTCGGTTCATCAGCCTGATTGAACTGTTCATGCTGCTGGCCACGCTGATTTCCCTGCTGGGTCTTACAGCCATGAGCGCCTATTACGCCGGTATCCAGACCCGTGACATCGCCGTCCGCAAGGTTTTCGGCGGCACGGTTGGCTCGGAAACGCGACGTGCTGTTGGGGAATACCTCATTCTCGTAGGCATCGCCATCCTGATCGGCATACCTGTTTCCATCTATCTGGCAGGTAAATACTTGGAGCAGTTCTGGTACAGGATTGAGGGCTATGGTTGGGTCTTTGTCGTAGCGGCGGCGATTGCGCTCATCATATCCTTCCTCTCCGTCCTCCTTCAAACGCTGAAGGCTGCGAAGACCAATCCGGCGATAGAACTGAAAAAAGAGTAGTCAGTCTTTATCTATGTTTTGCTGGAATCCAATACGCCGCTGCGGCTCCTGCTTCTTCTCCTCTATGCGGGAAGATAGTTC
>ONIQ01000064.1 GCA_900317925.1 uncultured Bacteroidales bacterium
CAGGTCCCAAGGCTATTTGGACGCCTTGGGACCTTTCTTTTTACGGGGCAGAAGGTATTTCCCGATCAATCATGCTGGATTTTTGTCATTCAGATGGGCACTTTCGTCATCGGGAACCCCTGTTTCGTCAAATGAGTCCCTTCAAAGTATTCGTTTATGGGAGATATTCCATAAATTTCGCTAAAAAAATGCCGCTTTTTATGGAAAGGAAAGAAAAAAACATTTATGTTTCTCCCTCTGTAACTGTTGATATTGTTCAGATGGAGAATCCTGTCCTGAATGCTTCCATGCCGGAAGGGACAATTCATAATTATATTTTCGATGGTAACGAGTGGGAGGACTTGATATGAAAAAGTACTATACCTTAATCCGGACCCTTGCATTTGCTGTGATATTGACAGGGTGCGGCAAGATAGAGCCCGAAACAAGTTCCGAACCGAAAGAATCGCCACGGGAATGGAAAGTTAGCATCCAAGCCTCCACAAGTAACGGGACGAAGGCTTTGAGCGAGAGCGGCAATACGATAAGCGCAGCATGGGAGGCCGGCGACGTTGTCTATATCTGCAACAGCAGCAACACCTTCGGACAGATGACAGCAGAAAGCAGCGGTACGGTCACCACGCTTTCCGGCACGGTTACCAAAACTATGACCGCAGGTAAAACCTATACTTTGCGGTACCTCCAGAAGGGTGAGAATCTCTTGAACCTGCGCTCGCAGAAAGGCACTCTGGCAGATTTGGCCAAGAACCACGATATGGCCGAAGCGACCGTCACCGTAAAGAACGTGAACGGAACGGAAGTCGTTTTCGAAGAGAATACAGTCAACTTCGAAAGCAAGATAAGCATTGTCAAATTCACTTTTGACAGGGTCATCAATTACGTGTCCGTCATTTGTTCCAACTTAAAGACATATGTGCGACCGGGGTACAGCTCCAATTACAGTTTTATCGAAGTGAATCCCGAAGAGGCGACCCAGAACGTTTATGTGGCCATGTCCACCCTGGAAGCGCAAAAATCCATTTTCCTGTTTCTAGCCAAGGATGCGAACGGCTTCTATTATATAGCTGCCAAGCGCGCGCAAGTGGAAAACGGCAAGAATTACGGCGTAAACGTAAGCCTGCGGTCGATGCCCGATTATGTTGACCTTGGAATAGTCCGGGACGGCAAATCCGTCTGCTGGGGAACGAAAAATCTCGGAGCAAGCAGCCCCGGCGAGGCTGGAAACTACTATGCCTGGGCAGAGACGTCAACCAAGACCTCATACTCCTGGGACAACTATGCATATGGCTCCTACTCATGGATTACGAAATATGACCCGGACCGCCCCGATCAAGGCGTTGTAGACGGGCTGGCATCCCTGCTGCCGGAAGACGACGCTGCGACCTCTGCCCTGGGCGAAAAATGGCGGACGCCAAGCCTCAATGATTTCAACGACCTTCTTAACAGCGCCAACACAGAGGCGATTTTATCCGGTGCATATGGAAGATGGGGATATACCTTCCTCAGCAAAATTGACGGATACACCGGCCGGTTCATTTTCCTTCCGGTAGGCGGATATTACAAAGACGATACACGCCAGGATGGCGGTTATGGTTATTACTGGTCCAGCCAGATTGACCAGACATCCTGGACGTCATCCTCCTTTGCGAATACGTTCAAGTTTTCGAACAGCATTTATTCTTCCCCTTCGACATCCCGGATGGAACGTGCTTACGGACTGTCTGTACGTCCGGTTTATATACAGTGATTGGAAATAATTGCGTATCTTCGCTATTGATGCGCAAAGTCAACCGATACCTTCTCCCGCTGCTCTGCCTCCTGACGTTCCTGCAGGGGGCAGGAGCAGTGCCGATGTGGGAAAGTAGTTTCAGTTTCAGGCGTTTTACTACCATCGACGGCCTTCCGCAGATGCAGACGGAGACCGTCTGGCAGGATACGGATGGGTACATCTATGTCGGCACCCTCTCGGGCTTCGTTCGCTACGACGGCCGGAACCTTACACCCTTCCTGGGCGGACGGCGGGAAAACATCGTCCGCTTTTCCCAGGTAGGCGACGAGGTGCGCGCCATGGGTTTCGTGCGGCAGTGGAGCGTCCGGGGAGACCGCTTGAAGCAGTCGCAGATAGACCTTTCAGGGAAGAGACTACTCAATAACCTGAATGCCGCGGACTTGCCTTCCGACCACATCCTTCTTGAAGACCGGCAGGAACGCGGACGCCGGCTCAGCCGCCTGACCGCCGGAGGAATGGAAACCGTGCTGGAGTCCCCTCTTCTGGACGACATGACGCCGGACCGGAAGCTGTACATCGACACGTCCGGAATTTATATTCCCACTCCACAGGGCCTTATCCGTACCCGCGACGGGAAAACAGAAAAAGTCTCCGGCAAGCCCGACGTCTTCTCGCTCATCCGCACCGGAGAGGACCTCGTGGCCCTTTCCGGCGACGGAATCTACCGAGTTGGTCCTGAAAGTCTTACTCTTGTCGCAGAACACCATTTCGATGCGCCCGACCAAGGTCTATCCGTCCGCCGGGACCACAAAGGAGACCTTTTCATTGCCGACGCCCATACTATCTGGCGATTCGACGGGGTAGCACTTTGGCAGCTTGCATCGGGCTTCAACCTCATCCGGGAGCTATTCATCGACCGCTGGGACCGCCTCTGGGCGGCCACCTATCAGGGCCTCTACTGCTTCTACCACTGTGGTTTCACCAGGACTCGCCTCCTGGACCGGAACGATATCGTCCGGGCAGCGGCCGTCTCGGACGGGCATCTGGTGATGGGAACGCTGAACGGCAAGGTGCTGGTGGACGGGGAGCTTGCCGCTGAAAGCGAAGCCGATTACTATGAACCCTGGGCTGCCGTCATCGGCGATAAGACCTATCTGGCCGGAGGCAGGGACGTTGCCTGCGTACAGGGACGCCGGGTGCAATGGCTGGGCCTTCCCGAAGACCGCTACAGCTTCGTCGCCGCCGCCGGGAAACAGCTCATCATAGGTGCTTCCCGCAGCATCCTGGCATGGGATCCGGAGCGCCGCTATCTGGATACCCTCACAACGGAGATTGTCCGCCCCTGGTGCGCCGCCCCCGGAATGGACGGACGGCTCTGGGTGAGTGGCAATCCCGGGCTTTACTGCCTGACGGGGACTTCGGGCAGCATTTCCGTCAGGAAGGTGCTCAGCACGCCAACTACACCGGTCGTTACCGCGATGGCCTCCGGCGCCGACGGTATTGTCTGTTATGCCCTGGGTGACGAACTCTTTGTCATCTCCGGCGAAGAGATCCGCCCGATGACAGAACTGGCGTCCGCCCTTCACGGGCACGAAATTCGCTCCGTACACATTTCGACGGAGGGCTACTTAGTCGTAGCGGCCATCGACGGTCTGCTGGTTGCCAGACTGAACGCGGATGGCTCTGCCGGCGACATCCACTGGTTCGACAGCCGGAGCGGGTTCACCACCATCGAGCCGCTCATGGGCTCCATGGCAGAAGCCGAAGACGGAACACTCTGGCTCGCAGGACTTGAAGAAATGATTTCCTTCCGTCCGGCGGCTCTTCTGACCGACAATCAGTTATCAACGGTTATTCCCATCCCCCGCCCCTGGTGGCAGCAGTGGTGGGCCGTACTCCTGTTTACAGGGGCTCTCTCGCTTGGCGCCTGGCTGGTGGCCCGCCGCACGGCACGACGCCTGGCTGGCAGGAAGGTGGCTGCAATTGAACGGGAAAAGAAGCTGAAGGAGCTTCAACTCCAGGCTATTCGCCTGAAATCCATCCCGCATTTCCACTCCAATGTCCTTTCCGGCATCGAGTATTATGTGCTGAACAAATCGGCCGACGAGGCCTCCCATTACCTGAAACTCTATTCGGATTTCACGAGCCGCACCCTCGCCGACATTGACCTTCCGTCGCGGCCGGTATCGGCCGAAGTGGAATATATCAAGGGCTATCTTGAGTTGGAGAAGCTGCGCTACGGCGACCGCCTGCAGTTCAGGATTCATGTAGACCCGCTCGTGGACCCCACGACCCAGCTGCCCACAATGCTCCTTCATACCTATTGCCAGAATGCTGTCAAACACGGCATCGCTTCCAAAAAAGGCGTCGGCACCATTGAGGTGGCCGTTGCCGTGCAGCGGCGATGCGGCGTCGAGGGTGTGCTGGTGAAGGTAGAGGATGATGGAATCGGACGCACAGAGGCAGCCCGCACCGGGGGCTATTCTACCGGACAGGGATTGAAAATACTCCGGCAGCAGATTGACCTGTATAACGAGAGCAATGTCCATAAGATTGAGCAGGAGGTACAGGATCTGTTCGATGCCGACGGCCATCCTGCCGGTACCTGTTTCGAAACCTGGGTCCCGCTGGAATACATGTATTGAGATTGCCATGAAAAGACTGAAAACGATTGTTGTGGAAGACGAGCGCCTGCCGCTACTGGCGCTCCTTCAAAAATTGGAGGATCACAGCTTGCAACTGGAAGTTGTGGATGACTGTGACAATTACCAGTCGGCCCTGGAGAGCATACTCCGACACAGACCGGATCTGCTTTTCCTGGATATCCAACTGGGAGGCAGGGATTCCATCCGTCTGCTGGAAGAGTTGCGTCAGACCATTCCGCTTCCCTACGTGATTTTCACAACGGCCTATTCGGACCGGGAGTACCTGATGAGCGCCATCAAACTGTCGGCCGTGGATTATTTGCTGAAACCCATCGGAAAAGCGGAACTTGCGCACGCCATCGCCAAAGCAGTGGACAGGGCCCGGATTGCCAACCTGCCGGAGCCTACGGAAAAAATGTCGTTTAAATCGGTCAACAGTAAACTCTTCCTGATGGTCGATGATATCGCTGGTTTCAAGGCCGAAGGCAATTACGCTACCCTAATCTCTTTCGAAGGGAATCACCTGGTTCTTGAAAACCTGCTGTCGCTGGAGGGGAGACTCCAGGGCAAAGGCCGCTTCGTCAGGGTTGACCGCTGCACAATCATCAATATCGAAAAAGTCAGAAGCATCAACCAGCGCCAACACAGTTGCACGCTTATGTCACAAGATAGCCGCACGGTGGAGATTCCCTTGTCAAACAGCGGAATGAACACCCTCTCCGCCGTCCTGGAAACTTTTTGATGTTGTGAGGAAAAGC
>ONIQ01000063.1 GCA_900317925.1 uncultured Bacteroidales bacterium
CTTGCTCACAACGTCTTCCTTGGCGGGAGCCTCGATAACAAAGGGAATCCTGCGCTTACGCACAACGGCGCGGGCGAAGATGTTGATTGCTGTATTGGTACTCATTCCAAATTCATTGCAAAGTGCATCGAACTGTACTTTGAGGTCTTGATCCATACGGATGGTCATTGCTGTCTGTGCCATAATGTCTCCTTTTTTCTGCAAAGATAATCATTTGCAATCATTATGCAACCTTTATGCCATCAAAAACGTGATATTTCTGATTATTTGTTCCAGAATTCCTCCATTTTCTTGAACGCCTTTTGGCCTCCGGGTGCTCATACCGGTCCAAAAAATTGAGGGCACTGAAAAACCCTTCTGACCGTCATGTAGGACATATAAAAAAAGTTTGTCAGACCATCAAATAGATTTGGTAGTCTGACATATTTTTTGTAGTAGGACATATAAAAAAAGTTTGTCAGACCATCAAATAGATTTGGTAGTCTGACATATTTTTTGTAACTTTATCATACTGATTAATAGACGTTTATATGCTTCCGATACAGGGCAAATTACGATTTTCAGATTACTCTTCCTTGTACGATCTCGTCGTACGGAAAGACAACAAATGGCGCCGACTGAGTGAACTGACCGACTTTTCCTTCGTTTACGACGAACTGAAAGACAAATACTGCCCGGACAATGGCCGTATGGCAGAGGATCCAGTCCGTATGTTCAAGTATCTGATGCTGAAGAGTGTATTGGGGTTGTCCGATGTTGATCTTGTGGAGCGCTGCATGAGCGACATGGCCTGCAAGTTCTTTCTGGGCCTTGCACCCGAAGACAATGTCATAGACTCCAGCACGCTTAGCAAGTTCCGCCGCCAGCGATTGAAGGATGTGGAACTGCTGGACATGCTCATCGGGAAGTCATTAACGATTGCCCGTGAAAAAGGGATTGAACTTAGCCGGACGATAATCGTGGACTCGACGCACACGTTGTCCCGTTCCAACCCTACCATGCCGGCAATCGCTCTTCAGAAGCAGTCAAAGATACTGCGGAAGACTGTCTATGAGATGGACGCGTCGCTCAAGGACCATATGCCGGAGAAGTATGAGGGTGATAACCTTGAGAAGGAGATGGACTATATTGCCAAGTTGCTTACGTTCCTGAAAGAGCAAAAAGTATCGCTGCTTCCCAATGTTACGGAGAAGATGAACCTGCTGTCCGAGATGATGGAGGATATCACTGACCACTACACCGTGTCTGTTGATCCGGATGCCAGGACAGGGCACAAAGCGGAAGACTCGGAGTTCTTCGGTTACAAAGGGCATCTGGCTGTAACGCCGGACCGTTTGGTCGTGGCAGCAACGATGACCTCCGGTGAAAAGGGTGATGGGCCGGAACTTCCGGAACTTATCAGGAAAGCGAAGATCCACATTCCCGACCTTGAGGAGGTCATAGGCGACGGAGCGTACTGTGGTCAGAAGAATCTGGAGAATGCCGAAAAAGAAAAAGTATCCCTGATATCAAAACTTAAACCCCTGGTCGCAAATGAAGGCAACTATGCACGGGATGGCTTCAGCTACAATAAAGATGCGGAGATGATGGTCTGCCCGGCCGGGCATATGGCAATATCCAAGAAGATCGTAAACTACAAGGAGGAAGCCAGAAAGTATCAAAATGAGGTAATGGCGTTCTCTTTCTCTGCGACTAAATGCAGAGTCTGTGCCCATGCTGAGAAGTGCGGGTACAAGCGGACTAAGACAATGCGTTCCGGAAAGATCTACTACGTGTCAATCCCTACGCAGGAACAGATACGCCACCGAAAAGAACAGGAAACCGAGGAGTTCAAGCAGAAATACCGAGAGCGATACATCGTGGAGGCGAAAAACTCAGAGCTGAAACACTCCTATCACCTGGACAGAGCCATCAGTTACGGCCTTGATGCATATACGATGCAGGGGGCAGTGGCTCTATTCTCATCGAATATGGTGAGAATATTGCGGATATTGGATGAAAAAAGCGGGAAATAGAGGGGAAAACCGCTTTTTACTTCAAAACAACCCCATGAGAATCGAAAATCTGAAGGAAAGTCGAACTTCTCACAAAGTTGCTTGAATACGCCACTCTCAGAGGCCTTATAAACTGACCCCTTTTTCAGTGCCCTTCTTTTTTACCGAGACTACTATCAAAAATGCCCGTTTTTGTACGTAGTCTCCCTTTTTTGACCGAGACTAGGTACACTTGCCCTGTCAATACCAGAGACAGAACCGGTAAGGGCGGAGGTGGCGGGATGGCCGGAGCCCGTGCCACCCTCGGCATCGTAAGAGGGGGGACCGGAACGGATGTGAGCGCCAGCGAACGGAGAGAACGGTGGGGTCGAGCACAGCGAGACGGCTCCGGCCGCCCGGCACGCAGCCCGATCAGGAGTTAATTCCGGCAGGGCAGGGGGCGTCAGTGCCGCTCTGGACTGCGACGGAAAGGCACGCTGCCCGAACGGCGATAGAGGCGGGAAGGGTAACGTTTGGACAAAAAAGGGCTATTTTTGTCCAAACACTGCAATTTTGTAGCTCTTGGGACAAAATAAGGCTTAACTTGTCCAGAAACGGAGCAATGACGATTAGGATAATATATTCTAATCTGCCCTAGATCAGGAGAATCAGGCCGAAGGCGTAGAGCAGGAAGCCCTGGAAATTGAGATGGCCGTGCGAGGAGTATCCAAGCATGGCCTCAACACTGTCTGCCGCGGCCAGGTCGTCCAACTTGTGGTCAGAAGGCAACCTGCGCAGCGGGTATTTGGACACCAGCATGCCGTCATAGAAATAGGTAACGCCGCCATTGGAGCGGTTCAGGGACTGCAGGGTCCGACGGTCGGCGGAATAGGTACAGGCCGACAAAGCCAAAGACTTCACCAGGTCCAGATTGTCGGGAAGGGCCTTCATCCCGCCGCTCGCCAGCACCAGGGGCCGGAATCCGTGCGCCGAAGCCGACGTCACAAAATCGCTGATCCGGTTCCAGTCCTTCGTGTCCAGGCGTTCCGGAGAATAGACCGAAACCACCATCACGCCCCCCACGGAAGCCAACTCATCCTGATAGGCACCGTCTGCATCCGTAAAGGAAAGGTCCGGCGTACCGTTTTCCGTTACCATTCCATCCCGCGAATAGGTTTCGGTGCGGACGAAAGTCCAGCTGGAATCCGGAACCTGATCCAGCGTAAAGGAGCCCTCGATGCCGTTTTTCTCATAAACATAGGTCGATAACAGACCGCTGTCCACCCGGTCGGGGCGATCCAGCGAAGCGAGCAATTCCGATCCGGGACGGAACGGAGTATAGTCGATGGACGGAATGGACCGCCAGGAAAGCAAGCCATAAATAATCGCGGACAGGGAAACCAGGGCGAAGACCCATTTTTTCATGCGACGGGATTCGCCAAAATCCCGCCAAGGCAGGAAGGCTACGGCCCACAGGCCCGCCAGGACCAGGTTCTTCATCAAAGTCTGGCCATGCGTCAGGTGCACCGCCTCCCCGAAACAGCCGCAATCGAATGACGGATTGGCAGCAAAGAGGATGACCGATATCAAGGTAAAGAAAGCCAGCAGCACACCGCTCACCTTGGCGGTAAGGGTCCGGGAAAAACCGGTCATCAGTGCCACTCCCGTCACGGTCTCGACGGCCGCCAGCAGGAATCCCAGCACCTTGGCAAAGCCTTCTCCCAGTCCCAGGTGGAAAAACTTTACATATTCTGTTACGATCAGCCCCGTCCCTACGGGATCGATGAGTTTGAACATGCCCGACAGGAACAGCACGGCTCCGATCAGGAAGGCGCAAATGCGCCGGATATCATGGAAAAATGCTTTCATACGCGGTCCAGATAGGTATCAATCGCTGCGCGGACACGCTCGGAAATGGCGTCCGGCGGGAGCATGTCCCCGATATCGTCCGAACAGTCCACCCGCAGGAAATCCGGATCCTGCCGGGTTTGTTGCACATACATCGATCGGACAGTCTCCTGGAAGGAAATATTGGCTTCGTGGATATCACTGCCTCCCTCCAGATAATCCCGGTCACTTCCCTGGCGGGCAGATGCCAGGCTTTCCCGGACAAAGGAAATGGGCACGTCCAGGAAAAGATTCACATCCGGACGGGGCAGGTTGAAATCGCCGTATTCGGTCCGGAAAATCCAATCCCGCAAGCGTTCCCGTTCCTCCGGGGAAGAGAGTTTGGCGCACTGGTAGGCGATGTTGGAGTAGACATAACGGTCCAGCAGGACGGTCTTTCCGCTTTCCAGCGAGGCGCGGATCTGCGGGGCCGCACCGTGACGGTCCTCTGCGAACAACAGAGCTACCAACTGCGGGTGCACCCCCTCGATGGAACCGAAATCCCCCCGCAGAAAACGGCCGATAAGGTCTCCGTAAACGGGGGCGTCATACCGGGGGAAGTGGATGTATTCCACCTCGCCGAGACGTGATTCCAAATAACTGCGGAGCCGTTTTACCTGCGTGGATTTGCCGGCTCCGTCCAATCCTTCCAAAACTACCAGCATCGTTCAACTGTTTTCATGTTGCGAAGATACGGAAACGGACGGATTTTTCAAAGCGCGCCAGATGGCAACCGTGCGGGATGCCTCCAGAACATCGTGGACGCGCAATATCGAAGCGCCCCTGTCCAGCGCAGCCAGGTGCAGGGCCTGCGTAGCGGGCAGCGCCTCGTCCGGCGTACAGCCCAGCAGCTTGTAAATCATACTCTTACGAGATATTCCTACCAGGATTCTCCGGCCGAACGACTGGAGCCGTTCCAGGTCCCGGAAGACCTCGTAATTCTGCTCCAGCGTTTTTCCGAAGCCGAACCCCGGGTCTACCATCCACTCTTCCAGTCCCTTCCGCTCCGCCTCTTCGGCGAACGCCTCGAAAAAGCGCAACACGGCGTCTGACATTCCGCTTTCCGGGGCCGTATCCGGGGTGGTTTGCCTGCCGGTCTCGCTCCAGGGAACTTGGGGATATGTCGCTCGACCGGCAGACATACCACCCCTCCCGTCTGGTTCGGTAAAACCGTGCATGGCGATATAAGGAAGGCCGAGGGAAGCGGCGGCGCATATCATGTCCGGACGGGCGGATACGTCGTTCACCCAGAAGGGGCCAATGGCGTCGAAAACGCGCCGGACCACTTCGGGCTGATAGGTGTCGATGGAAAGAATCACGTCCGGAAGGGCATCGCGAAGGGGCCGGAGTACGGGGCCGAGCCGGCGCCATTCTTCTTCGGCACCTACGTCGGTAAAGCCCGGCCGGGTAGAACAGGCGCCCAGGTCCAGGACCGTGGCGCCGTCGGCCACCATGGCTTGCGCCCGGGCCACGACGGCTTCCGCGTCCGGGTTTCCGTCCTCCTTCAGCAACCGGCTGGGCGCGTAAAACGAGTCGGGCGTCAGGTTCAGGATGCCCATGATATCTATCCGTTGTTTCATAAGTACAAATTTAGTAAAAGGATTGTACTTTCCGAAGTAAGTTGCGCTTCTCATTAATATTCTCACGTTCCGACACGAAGATTAAGCACAAGCGTATTTTACAAACAACTATAGATCAATAAATTATAAAAAGAACCCCGAAAGACATTGGCTCACCGGGAAAAATCCGTGTCTGACTATCGCTTTTCTTTCTGCCGCCACCGTGACCCGCCATAAAAACGGCCTCTGGCATGGCAGGTCCCTCTGGAAAACAATTTGCCTGGACCTGGGGTCCAATTATATGGGCTGGACCTGGTCCACCACTTGTGCCCCCGAAGGGCCTACGGTCCGTTGTCACTGGACCTGGTCCAAGGGATAAAGTTGGACCTGGTCCAAAGCTGGTGCATTTCGCACACGAATCTGGTATCATCACTGCGACCTTCCGGGGAGAGG
>ONIQ01000062.1:0-5490 GCA_900317925.1 uncultured Bacteroidales bacterium
TTCTGAAAAGAATGACTACCTTTGCCGAAGTTCCGGAAGGGATGGACGGGCGGTTTGCCCCGCTGCTGGAGACGGCCCGCACCCGGCAACTCCCGGAAACGGAGAAACTACATTATTTAAGAGCCATGATTTCCGAAGAAGAAAAAGAAGATATCGCCAAGTTCTATCGCGCCGAAGGACGCGCCGAAGGCCTGGAACAGGGCAAGATGGAAGTGGCCCGGCAGATGAAAAAGATGGGCCTGTCCATTGCGCAGATCGTTCAGGCTTCCGGGCTACCGGAAGAGATCGTCAAGGGGCTTTAAGAAACACACACCACCCATCCCCGTTTCCAACTTAGGCTCCTGTCCTAAAACACGAGAGTGTTATATAGTACACATGTCTTAATGAAATCGCCGTATACAGCGGAAAACCGGAGGTCAAAAAAGCCGGTATTCCGACGTGGCGATTTTGCGGGCGGCATCCAGGTCGTGGGACGTGAAGAGGATGGCGGCGCCGGTGTCGCGGGCCAGGGTGGGTAAAAGGTCGAGAATCTGCTCTTTGGCCTGGTAGTCCAAGAAGGCGGTGGGCTCGTCCAGGAGGATGACGGCGGCGCGGCGGCAAAGGGCGGTGGCAATGCAGGCGCGCTGGAACTGCCCGTCACTGAGGGTGGAAATGTCCCTGTCGGCCAGGGTTTCCAGACCGGCTTGTTCGATGGCGCGGGCTGCGTCTGCGGGAGCGGCACCGGTGGCCAGGCGCAGGAACTCGCTCACTGTAAAGCCTTTCACGCGGGGGATGCGGGTGGGCACCATCACCACGCGTCCGTTGGCCCGGAAGGATCCGGCCACGGGTGGCAGCAACCCCGCCAGGGTGCGCAGCAGGGTGGTTTTCCCGCTGCCGTTCAGCCCGCAGATGAGGAGACAGTCGCCCGCTGCGGCCTGCAGCGAAATGCCGCTGGCAATTTCACGGCCGCGATATCCGACGGCAAGGTCTTGTACGATCAGGTTCATTCCATCCACGGTTTACGCAATAAAATCCAAAGGATAACGGGAATGCCGATGAGGGCCAGCGTGCTGCCTGCCGGAAGGGGCGTGGGGGCATGCTGGGCCACCAGGTCTGCCGCCAGGGCGATGGCGCCTCCCACGAGCAGGCTCAGCGGCAGGATTTGCCGGTGAGCCGCCTGTCCTGACAGGGCGCGGGCAATGTGCGGGGACGCGATGCCGGCAAAGCCCAACGGACCGCAGAAGGCCGTAACGGCCGCGGTGGCCAGGCAACAACCGGTAAGGGCCAGCACCCGCGTACGGGCGGGATGGCCGCCGCTGAGGAGGGCGAAATCATCTCCGAAAAGGGCCAGGTCGAGGCCCCGGGCGTCGGCCAGGGAAAGGGCCATGGAGAGGGTCAGGGCACTGCCAATCCAGACCAGGTCTTGCGGCCGGGCGGACGAGAAGGTGCCCGCCGACCAGGTATAGAACACCTTCAGGCTTTCTTCGCCGGCGGTATAGGCCACCACCGAGGTCAGGGCGCTCAGGATGAAACCCAGCATGACGCCGAAAATGAGCAGGGGAGTCCCCGAGTGGACGCGCGTAGCGGTAAACAGGATAAGGGCCGATGCGACCAGGGCGCCCAGGAAGGCGGCTCCCGCGATGGGGAGGGCGGCTCCTGCCGTAACGGTGGCGGCCAGGGCAGCGCCCAGTCCGGCGCCGCCGCTCACGCCCATGATGTGCGGATCGGCCAGAGGATTGCGGAAAAGCGCCTGCATCTGCGCACCGCCCAGGGCCAGGGCGGCACCGGCGAGCAGGGCCGTGGCGATGCGGGGCAGTCGCAAGCGCCACAAAATACCGCTGTCCAATGCCTGGCGCAGCGGCATCTCTCCCAGACACAAGCCGGCTCCTGCAAGCAGGATGACGAGCAGGGCGGCACCGCCCAGGCAGAGGAAATATCTTCTTTTCCGGTCCATCGATACTGCAAATTTAATAATTAATCCGTATATTTACGAGGTAGAATGAATTCGGAATCATGAGCGATAACCTTATCTTACTTTTATTCTGTATAACGCTGCTGTTGCTCGTCGCAGCGGTGGTCTTCCTGGTGCTGCAGGAACGGCGCCATGCGGCAGAGAAAGCCGCCCTGGTGCAGGACTACGAAGCCCGGCGGGACGTCTTGCAGGAAGAAGTTTCCTCCCTCAAGAGTGAGAAGTCTGCCCTGGAAAGCCGTCTGGAGGTACAGCGGCAGGCCCAGGAGGCCATGCTGCAGGCAGAGAAGGAGCATGCGGCCAAGTCGCTGGAAGAGATGCGGTCTGCTTTCAAGGCCCTCAGTGCCGAAAACAGCGAACATTTCCGCAAGACCAGTGCCGAGAGCGTGGGTGAACTGCTCAAGCCCATCCAGGAAAGATTCAAGGAGTTCAGCGAGCATGTCAAATCGTCCGATGAGAAGAGCGCCGAGCGCAGCGGTTCCATGGAAAAGATGATCCGCATCCTCTCGGAGCAGAGCCGAAGCATCGGCGACCAGGCCCGTGCCCTGGCCGATGCCATCACGGGCCAGAGCAAGACCCAGGGCGATTTCGGCGAGATGTTGCTGGTAGATCTCCTGCGCGAAAGCGGCTTGCAGGAGGGGGTGAACTTTGACGTGCAGAACGTCCTGCGGGATGAACTCGGTCACGAAATCAGAAGCGACGACGGGCGGGTGATGATTCCCGACGTCATCGTCCATTATCCCGACGGCGGAGAGGTGATCGTGGATTCGAAGGTGAGCCTCAAGGCTTTCGTGGAATGGAACCAGGCCACCCTGCCGGAGGACCGCAAGAAGTGGGCGCGTGAGCACATCCGCAGCATCCGTTCGCACGTGGACGAGCTTCGCGGGAAGGACTATGCCTCCTACATCCCCGAAGGCCGGCGCAAAATTGACTACAACCTCATGTTCGTCCCCATCGAAAACGCCTTCCGGCTGATGCAGGAAGAGGAACCGCTGCTGTGGCAGCAGGCCAAGAACCAGGGGGTGCTCATCGTGAGCCAGATGTCGCTGGCCATTGTGCTGAACATGATCCTTGTGGCGTGGCGCCAGTTCGACCAGCAGCGCAATATCCAGGAAGTATTCAAGACGGCCTCTGAATTGATGAGTGCCCTGGAAAACTGGATGGGTGAATATGTAAAGGTAGGCGAGCGGCTGGAAGCGCTGAACAAGAGCTACGGGGAATCCTCCCGCCTGCTCAGCGGCTCGTCACAGAGCGTGGTGAAAAAAGTGGCCAAACTGGAGAAACTGGGCGCTACGCGCAAACGTTCCAGTGCCGCTCTTAAAACGGGCGGGCGGATGATCGGCGGGCGCGAATCGGTCATCCCGGGCGCCCTGGCCGGTTCTTTGGAAGAAGAAAACCAATAATCGATATGAAAAAAGTACTTGTATTTGCTACGATGCTCCTCGGAATGAGCGCCTTTGCCCAGCAGGGCGGACTCACCGAAGCCGCCTTGTCCGAGATTCGGAAAGGCTATGAAGGAACGGCCACGGACAAAGCCCTCCGCAATGCCATGAACAATGCTTCGCTGCCGGTGCTGGCCAAGAATGCAGAGCGCAGCGTGATGATTGACACGCATTTCAGCGACATGGTCAAGACCAAGGGACGTACCAACCAGAAGCAGTCCGGCCGTTGCTGGCTGTTTACCGGCTTGAACGTTCTTCGCGCCTCCACCATCGACCGTTTCGACCTGGGTGACTTCCAGTTCAGCCAGAACTACTGCTTCTTCTATGATCAGCTGGAAAAAGCGAACCTCTTCCTCCAGGCGGTTATCGATACCCGTGAGAAGCCGTTTGAGGACCGGACGGTGGACTGGCTGTTCGCCCATCCCATCAGTGACGGCGGAACCTTTACGGGCGTGGCCGACCTGGTTACCAAATACGGGGTGGTGCCGTCGGACGTGTTCCCCGAGACGCTCACCTCGAACAGCACCTCGGCCGTGCGCGGCCAGCTGTCCACCCTGCTGCGGCAGGATGGCCTGAAACTGCGCGAGGCCGGCAAGAAGGCCGATCTGCAGCAGATGAAGGTGGATATGCTGAAGGAGGTCTATCGCATCCTGGCCCTCACCCTGGGCGTTCCTCCGACCGAGTTCGAGTGGACCCGCCGCGACGCCAAGGGCAATGCCGTGAGCACCAAGACCTATACCCCGCAGTCTTTCTGCAAGGAGTATGTGAGCCAGGACCTGGCGAACAACTATGTCATGCTCATGAACGATCCCTGCCGTGAGTACGGAAAAGTCTATGAGATTGAGTATGACCGCCATACCTATGACGGGCATAACTGGCTCTATGTAAACCTGCCCATCGAGCAGATCAAAGAGATGGCCATTGCCTCCATCAAGGGCGGCGATGCCATGTATTTCTCTTGCGACGTGGCCAAGTTCCTGGACCGTGACCGGGGCATCTGCGACCTGAAGAATTTCGACTACGAATCCCTGCTGGGCGTGCAGTTTACGATGGACAAGCGTCAGCGGGTGCAGACCCATGCCAGCGGCTCATCCCATGCCATGACCCTGATTGCCGTTGACCTGAAGGACGGCAAGCCGGAGAAATGGATGGTGGAGAACAGCTGGGGCGATTCCGGCTGGAAGGGGAACATCATCATGACCGACGAGTGGTTCAATGAGTATATGTTCCGTCTGGTGGTTGAGAAGAAATATGTGCCCGCCGACGTGCAGGCCCTGCTCTCCCAGAAGCCCATCCTGCTTCCCGCCTGGGATCCGATGTTCGCTAGCGAGGAAGTTTTCTGACAGGCAGACGGACAATTCCTACATAGGACCGTTTCCGGCTATAAATCGGGACATAAACTCTGATGGGATTCATAGGATTTCATCAGTAGCAGGGAGATGGCCTGGACGGGCAGTACGGCCATGGTTGCGGCACCGAGTCCCACGATGGAGCCAATCATTTTTTCAATGGCGCTGAGCCGTTCTTCTTTGTTGGAGAGCTCTTGTTTCATTTCTGTAAGGGCTTTCTCCTGCCAGTAGAAGATATTGGTCTCTCCCTCGTTCTTTTCCTTCCGGGCTTCTTCTACGAGTTCGGAGAAGGTCCGGTTAGAAGCACTGGTGTTGCCGGAAAGGAGAATCTCTGCGGCGGGGATGTCTCCCAGCGCTTCCTGTTCCATTTTTCTGAATTTGTAACCTTGGGCCACCAGCCGTGTTTGGGAAGATAGCAACTGGGGGGTCTTGGGACAGGGATTCCTTTTTGTGCTTCCCTTGACGAGTTTACCTTCTCCTGAGACGAGATAATCCGGGTCGAAGCCGAAGGTGTCGGCCCATTTGTTTGCGATTTTCTCATTGAACGGTCTTCCGGCAAGGTAGAGTGATACGGCCGATTGGGTAAGGTTCAACATGGCCGCAGCTTGCTTTCCGGAAATCCGATTTGTCTGGAAATAGTTCCGAATTTCGTTAGCAACCTGATCCATAATAACTTAAAACCATTTAACTGGGAATAATCCACTTTACGGGATGCAAAGGTAGTAATATTTTCCTCCATACACAAATGTTT
>ONIQ01000062.1:5502-7546 GCA_900317925.1 uncultured Bacteroidales bacterium
AAATAATTTTTTCAAGTAAAATGCATAAAAAAATTAAATGCAAAAAAAATTCAAAAAAATCTTTGGATATTAAAGAATAGTATTTACCTTTGCATTCAGAAAGGGAAACCTATATTAGAAAGACTATAGTTATAGACAAAAGATATTTAAAACCTAAAATAATTACAGGTATGACATAGAGTTACGCGCCCTGGTAACGGAAAGGGACGCCAGATTAGCAGCCAGCGTCCCGTCCGAATGAAAAGTCGATGATTTTTTGCCGAATCAAGACCGTTATGGTCTCCCGTCGAACTTTCATTGTTCTGCAAAGATAAGCAAAACTTCCACAGAAACAAACGGTTGCCACCAAAATTTTGACAAGGAGTGTCGCACTGCCCCTTCGGGCACTACCGCTTCGCGGCCCTGTACGGGTAAATGCGCCCGAAGGGGCAGTACGCCGCTCCAAAAAGAAAACAACCATTTTTTATCTATTTTAAGATGAAGACAAATTACTTTTTGCGTCTGTGGCAGGTAGTGCTTGCCATGACGCTATGGGCGGCCACGATTACCGCCCTGCCCTGCGGGGCACAAGACGGCGGGGATACTTCCCTTCCGATGATTCGCCACCTTCACGGCGACGGGCTCTATAATCCGCTTGCTCCGGATGTGTCCGCCATAATCAAGTACGGAGACGTCTGGGACATGGACCTCTTCACGGGAGCTGCGGGCTTTTCCATTCCGGTTTATTCGTATCAGGACGAGCAGTTTACCATTCCGGTATCCTTCAGTTATGCCTCCACAGGATACAAGCCGAACATCCAGACGGGCGTACTGGGGCTGGGATGGTTCCTGAACGCTGGCGGCGCCATCACGCGTGAGGTGAGGGGTATCATAGACGAGGAGCAGATATTCATTTCGGACATGTACGAGTTCCAATCGAAATGGTTTGGCTATGACTTGACCTCTCAAACCCCTCCATGGGTGAAGGGATACGGAGAGTTGTATCAAAACGGGAATAATTGGTACGGCAATATGGGCCAGGATTATTTCAAGGACTTCGTTTATTACGCCAAGGCCGGATCCGAATACTTCCCGGTATGGAATTGGAATTACAATGTGGAATCGGCACGGCCGGTAATCGAGACTCAGCCGGATATCTTCCATTTCTCTTTCCTGGGAAGGAAAGGCTCGTTTATCCTGCAGCCGTGCGGCAGCATTGTGGTATTCGATACGGAGGATTCTTCAAATAACTACACCGTTTCCCCAACATTGAACAGTAGTGGCTTCACCTCTTTCACGATTACGACCGAAGATAATACCCGCTATGAGTTTTCTAGGAAAGAAGAAGCCCAAAGTTCTTCGATGAGCCAATCGTCCACGGATGTGAAACATACGGACACTTGGCGTTTGACGCGAATAGAGGCTGCGAATGGACGGCAGGTGTTA
Source organism: uncultured Bacteroidales bacterium (assembly GCA_900317925.1). Classification (GTDB taxonomy): domain Bacteria; phylum Bacteroidota; class Bacteroidia; order Bacteroidales; family UBA932; genus Cryptobacteroides. The sequence continues at coordinate 6,928 of ONIQ01000062.1, forward strand.
TTCTTGTATGGAAATTCGTACGATTCTTACACTTATGACCCAACCTATTTGTACGACTACCGAACCAGTAAAGCTCAATGGGACGATTCGGAGCATCAGGATGACGGGGACATCATTGATTATCAATTGCCCGTCGAACAGTTCTCCCCGACGGAAAACACGGTGAGAACTTCCAACCTACAGGAAATCCGCATCGACGGCAGGGCATCGATTCTCTTCTCTTATTCGACGAAAAGCGTAGAAGTTCATTCATCAGCCATCACGCTTCCTAAACTGGACAGTGTGGTAGTGCGAAGTCTTATTTCTAATCAGGCTGTCCGGAAAGCCGTATGCACCTATAGTTTGAGCGGATGCAGTCGCCCCGACCTGTACAATCCATCCCTAACGGGAGTAACTTTCTTACACACGGTAAGTCTTTCGGGAGAAGGGACCTATACGATGGATTATTACGACCGTTCCGCCACATTCCCTCCGATAGACACCTATTCCGTGGACTGGTTCGGTTATTATAATCCTTCCGTTGTAAATTGCCACCGAAAAGTGAACAGTTTTGCCATCGAAAGTTGAACAGTTAGAGATCATCTGCAAAGGTATTCATTTTTCTGGTTTTTGCTTCATT
>ONIQ01000061.1 GCA_900317925.1 uncultured Bacteroidales bacterium
CTATAATATTAATCTTCTCAAATGTTTTGTATGTATTAGAATTATCAAATGTAAAATCTTTTACATATAAATCTCTATCTATATCATCAAACGCCACAAATGAAATACCATGATTCTTTGCAAATGTTTCTGCATTAGAACCTGCATTTCCGTATAAGATTAATTTGGATTCACAGTTTGTAAACGCATCATCCCAAATATCAACATTATCCTAGATTATTCATGGCACAGCCGTGAAAGTGGCTAAAAACCGCATAGTTACTGTATTTTAACTGAATATTGCTTTTCACCTATCAAGTGAATGAAAAAAGAGCATCCAAATGTGGTAAAATTAAGGTGTCCAAGACTTAATAAAAACCAACAAAGGAGCCCTTTATGAGTATTGTAAACAACTTATCATTAGAAAGCAATAGACAGATTAAAATAAATTTTGATGGAGGAGACTTATCCTCCGATGCAGGCTTACTTCTCATCAAAGAATTTGTAAGCAAACTTGGTATTGATAAGCTTTTGGGCAAAGCTTTCAAGACCAATGATCCTGCATTATTCAGATATCATACGGATCAGAAAAACCTGCTCCAGATGATTCCGGGGGCCGATTTGACGGTCCTGGGCAGCGGCTGCTGCGGGATTGCCGGTACCTATGGATTCAAGAAAGAGAACTATGCGTACTCGCAGGCCATCGGCCAGCCGGTCTTTGACGAGATTGCCCGGGTGAACCCGGAATTTGTGGTGTCGGAATGCGATACCTGCAAATGGCAAATTGAAATGAGTACAGGTTATGCGGTCAAGAACCCGATTCTGATCCTCAGCGAGGCCCTGGATCTGGAGGCGACTGCAAAAGCAAATTGTGTAAACGGATGAGTCTGATTATTACTTTGTTGTCAGCCTGGTTGCTGGCACTTTCCGGGGGACCGCTGTCCTTCGATGCGGCCGATGCGGCCTTCGAACGTGATGCTGATTATGCCAAGAGCTGTTCCCTGTTGTTGGAAATGTTGCCCAAGGCGGAAACGCCGGCTCAGAAAGCCGAAGTGTACTGGCGCCTGTCCCGTGCGGAAAACATGCTGGGAGAGGGAGTTACGACCAAGGAAGAAAAACGCAAGCATTTCGGTCAGGGCATCCGCTATGCCGAAGAGGCCATTGCCGCCGATCCGAAGAATTACAATGGCTATATGTGGCATTGTGCCAATGTGGGACGTGATGTCCAGACAAAGCCGCTAACCCAGCAGACGTCGGCTGTCCCGGTGATGATCAAGGACCTGGATACCATTTTGGAAACGCTGGGCCGCAAGGATTGTTCCGAAGCCTGGCAGGCAAAGTCGGAGATTTATTGGCACCATCCGTTCAAATCGAACGATACGGCTGTGGAATATGCCCGGAAGGCGGTCCGTACCATCCCGAATGGCGAACTCCGCCTGCGGACCCGGGTCTGGCTGGCCGAAATCCTGTATGAGCGGAATAAGGGTGGAGACCGGGCGGAGGCCAAGACCCTCCTTTCGGACGCCCGTAAACGCTATGAATCGCTTTCCCAGCCTACTCCGGCGGAGCGGAAAGACTTTAAGAAATTGGTAGCCCTGGAGAATAAGTGCAAATGAGAGAGCCCCGTTACCCCCTCAATTACTCTCAGGACATCGTCCTCTTGCAGACCAAATACTCGCTTTTCAAGCGGGTGCTGAATATCCTTTTCTCGGTCAAGGTCGATGGCGGCTTTGATAAAACGCTGATGGAGAAGGCTTTAACGCTTCTATATGAGCGCAATGACTGCCTGCGCATCCGCTTTGTCAAGGAAGGAGGCCAGACGATGCAGTTCATCGAACAGGAACGACGTCCCGCGCCCATCCCTTCGATGCGTTTTTCGACCCATGCCGCTTTTGAGAGATTCCTGTGCCGATGGCGCCGCAAGCCCACGGATCCTTTTAAAGGGGATGTCCTCCGGGTGATCTTCGTGGAAGGGCCTGCCGGAAAATCGGAAATCCTTTTCAAAATCTGCCATCTGGTGGCCGATACCTATGGCATCGGCGTGCTGATCGGAGACCTTTTTGCGGTCTATGAGGCCTTGAAGGAGGGGAAGGAGCTGCCGGCCGCACCCGGTTCGTTCGAGGAGGTCCTGGTCAAGGATGCCGAGCATCGTGCCGATACCGCCGCCCGCGACAGAGACCGGTCTTTCTTCGAGGAGTTTTATACGCGCACGCATCAGGTTCACCCGGAGTTCTGCGGAATTACCGGCGAGGAGAATGACCGCTGGCTGAAGGATAAGCGCAAGGGTCATTTTTCCATCCCGTATTTGCTCGTGCGCTGTGATACAGAGGGTTATCGCTTTGTCATTCCTGCCAGCGTGGTCCGCCAAGCCCTGCAATGGTGCCAGGAGCACGGCATTACCCCCACGGCTTTCTATTTTTATGCCTATGCCGTGGCGGCATCGCTCAAGAACGACCGGGCGCCGCACCAGATTCCGCTGCTGCTGCTCAACGGGCGCGGTACGCTTGCCGAGCGCAAGGCGGCCGGAACCAAGGTCCAGAGCCTCGCTGTCTATACCGATGTGGACTGGAACAAGTCCTTCGCGGAGAACCTGGCCCTCAGCTATGCCGACCAGAATGAACTGTATCGCCACACCCGGCTGACCTATCTGGAAATCGATGAGATGCAGCATCGCGTGTGGAAGTATTCCATGCTCAGATACTTGACCAATTATTGCTTCTCTTTCATTCCTGTTTCGATGCCCGAAGGGGTCTCGATGCAGGTACACAGCAATGGAAAGGGTGCGTTGCCCTGTTATATCGCCCTGATGCATAACGTCAAATCGGACGAGATTTATGCTACGTACGATATCCAGACAAAGATGTACACTGGTGCGCAACTGGCTGATTTCCACTGCCTTTTTGTCTCGGTTATTGAAAACGTTATCGCTGCTTCAGACCAGCCGCTTTCCGACTTGTTCCGTTCATGAAATATCAAACAGAAATAGAAATGCAGCGGGGCACCTTGCTTCGCGAAGGCCGATACCGGAGTATCCGGGATATGCTGGACCGCCTCTCGCGGTTGAAACCGGACGCTCCTATCCTCCAGGAACTGAATGAGAAAGAGGAGAAGGTGACCTGGACGGCGCGGGCCTTGAAGGAGGAGGTGATGTGCCTGGGCGAAGGCTTGCTTGCCGCAGGGCTTCAGGGGGCGCATATCGCCATCGTATCCGGGAATTGCTGCCGATACATCCTGGCGGATCTCTGCGTTTCCAATGGCGTGGGGGTCGTGACGCCGATCGATGCCAATGCGCCCGCCGACCTGCTGGCCCTCCTATTGAATAAATGCGACGCTACGGCGTTGTTCTGTGATCCGGTCACCCTCCCGAAGGTCCGGTCCGTCCGCGAGGCCTGTCCCTCGTTGAAGACCCTGATCCTCCTCTCCGGGCAGGCGGAAGACGTCCTGACCTATGACGAGCTCTTGGAGAAAGGACGTTCCGTAGGTGAAAACGGCCCCTATCACACGATGACCCCGGACCCGGACGCTCCGGCCAAGATCCTTTTTACCAGCGGTACTACGGGAATCAACAAGGGTGTTGTGCTTACCGGAGCCAACCTGACGGCCAATATGAACAATTGCCAGGATGTCGTCGAGGCCTGGGAAGACCACAACGTCTCCATGAGTGTCCTTCCGATGCACCATTCGGCCGAGATCAATACCCATATTATGACGCGCATCGGATGCGGCCGTCTGACCTGCATCTGTCCCGATGTGCGCCGGATGATGCCGAGCCTGAAGATTTTCCAGCCCAGTACCATCACGGTGGTGCCGATGATTGCCCAGGCTTTCTACAAATCCATCTGGGCCGGCGCACGGAAAAACGGCAAAGCGGAGAAACTGGCGAAGGGCATCCGGCTGGCGAATCTGCTGCGCAAATTCGGGTTTGAGATTTCACACAAACTCTTCCCGGAAGTGTTTGCGCCGTTCGGCGGCCATCTGAAAATGATTATCTGCGGGGGCGCCATGGTCAATCCCGTTGTGGTCAAAGGAATGGCTGATCTCGGGATCCGGATTGAGAACGGTTACGGCATTACCGAGTGCGGACCGCTGATTTCGATGAATGCGGATCCGAGGAAGGAACACCTGAGTGTCGGTAAACCCTGCCCGAACCTCGAGACCCGGATCGATCAACCCGATGAAAATGGCGTTGGGGAACTGTGCGTGCGGGGACGGAATGTATCTTCCGGTTACTACAAGGACCCGGAAGCCACGGCCCTCGTCTTTGATCCGGACGGCTGGTTCCATACCGGCGATATGGCCCGGATCGCTGCGGACGGCCGTATTTTCCTGATGGGCCGCCTGAAGAATACGATTGTTTTGTCGAATGGCAAGAATGTGAATCCGGAAGAATTGGAAAACCTGATCGAAACGCGTCTCGAGTACGTGGACGAGTGCGTCGTGTATCCGGCCCGCCTGGAGAAAGGCGATCAGGAGTTTATCGTTGCCGGTCTGTATATCTCGGACGAGTCGCGCCGGGCCGATCGCAGCGCGGTCGCTGCCGATGTGGCGGCGCTGAACGCAACGCTTTCTTCCTATAAGCGTCTGGAATACGTGGAACTTCCCGCTACGGACTATCCCAAGAACGCGATGCGTAAGATCTTGCGCAAAGGCTTGCCTACGGTCATTTCAGAGGGTGCTTTGGAGATTGTTTGATATGGATATAAAAAAAGAATTACTGGAGATTATCAGCGAGTTTGTGGAACTCCCGGATGAGGAAATAGATACGTCAAAAGCTTTCAAAAGCGCCCTGGGCGCCGATTCCTTCGTGTTTTTGTCTATGCTGGGATCCATTGAGGAACGGTTCAATATCCGAATCCCCAATGAAGACCTGTTGACATTCAAGACGATGGATGATATTATCGGCTATTTGGAAAAAAAGGTGGGACCGTAAGCCGGTTTCTGTTTTTAAATCTGCCATTTATCTTCGCAACCTACCCCCTGGCGGGGACGGGCCGTCCCCTTGTGCCAGTATATTTGGTCTTGCAGGCCCCGGGACCGTACCCCGGCGGCATCGCTGACACCGGTCGTGGGCTCTTGCCCCACGTTTTCACCCTTACCGTTTCCGGCGGTTCTTTTCTGTTACGGCACCCATAAGATTACTCCCATCTGCGCTTTCCGCAGCGCGGCGCCCTTTCCTGTCCGGACTTTCCTCACCGCCCGAAAGCGGCGCGGCAGATCGTCCCACCTTTGTGTTTGTGGCCGCAAAGGTACGAAAAACCTTTGATATCTCCGCAGCAATGCGTATCTTTGCGCGCTTTTATGATAGTGATGCGCTTTCATTGGATCATGTTAACCCTGCTGGCTGCGACCCTTTCCTGCCGGAACGGCCGCGGAACGACTGCCGCAGCCCAGACGACCGCCACCAAGGCTGCCGCCGTGGCGCCGGTGAAAGCACAGCGGTGCCGGATTGAGGTGGTAAAGGAGTATCCGCACGACCCGGAATCCTATACCCAGGGTCTCTTTTTCCATGAGGGAAAACTCTTCGAGAGCACGGGTCAGTACGGGGAATCTTCCTTCCGGGAAGTGGACCTGGTTACCGGGACGGCCGCATTCCGCATCGATTATCCCAAAAGATATTTTGCAGAGGGCTCGGTGGCCTTCGAAGGGAAGATTTACGTCCTCACCTGGACCAACCGGGTGGCTTTTGTGTATGACGCCGCCACGCTGGAACAGATTGGCACATGGAAGTATCCGCGCGAAGGCTGGGGACTCACGACAGACGGGAAACAATTGATTGCCAGCGACGGAACGGCCCGCCTGTATTTCATGGACGGGCGCTTGAAGACCCTCAGGAGCCTGACGGTCCGCCTGTTGAACGAATTGGAATATATCGACGGAAAGATATGGGCGAATGTCTATCTTTCCGATATGCTGGTGGTGATAGACCCGGAAACCGGCAACGTGGAGAAAGTGGTGAATTGCAGCGGCCTGCTGCCCCAGCATCTTCGCGAGCCGCATACCGATGTGTTGAATGGCATCGCCTGGAATCCTGCCGACGGGAAACTGTACCTGACCGGCAAGTACTGGAAGCGCCTCTATGAGGTGCAAGTGACGGAGTAATCCGTTGGAATAAGCAAATAACGCGGGGGTACTGGCCCGGGTGGGCCGGTTGAGATCATACCCATGGAACCTGATGCGGTTAATACCGCCGAAGGGAAGCCTGTCTCAATACGCATTTGCGTGCCCCTTGCATAACAATTAAAGTATTATGCGAGGTTTTTATTTTCTGGCAGCCCTTGCTGCCGCCCTCCTGGCGCCTTCGGTGAAGGCGCAGGAAAAAGTCGAGAAACT
>ONIQ01000058.1 GCA_900317925.1 uncultured Bacteroidales bacterium
GGCGGACCGTCAGGCTCCTGAGGGTCTTCAAGCGCCCGTCCATGAAATACAGGCGGGCCGTTCCGTCGCTGGCAATCAATTGTTTCCCGTCTGTCGTGACGTCGGTTGAGGGCGGAACCGGTCTGGGCTATTCCAAATTGACGATTCGCGGCTCAAAGGGGTCGCAGATCAACGTTACCCTGAACGGCATCACGCTGAACGATGCCGAGTCGCAGGAGGTTTTCTGGGTGAACATCCCGGCGCTGACCTCCCTGCTTTCCTCCGTGCAGGTGCAGCGCGGTCTGGGCACATCGGCCAACGGGGCGGGTGCCTTCGGCGCGAGCATCAACATGAGCACCGCTTCGGTGGGTGCGGAACCGACCGGACGGATGGAACTGTCCTTCGGATCGTTCGGAACCTTTATCGCCACCGCATCGGCCAGTACCGGATTGCTTCCGGGCGGATGGTACGCGCAGGGCGCTTATTCGCGCGGCTACACAAAAGGCTACATCCGCAATGCGAAAGCGGATGTCCAGTCGGCCCTGGCCGTGGTGGGGAAGATGTGGGAGAACAATTCCTTCCGCCTGACCTGGCTCATGGGCGAGCAGCACACGGGAATTACCTGGCTGGGCATCTCCCGCGAGCAGATGGAGAAGGACCGGACCTATAATCCCGCCGGAGCCTACTACGATGCGCTGGGGAATGAGTTCTATTATGATAATGAGACGGATAACTACTGCCAGCATCATCTGCAGGCCAACTATACCCACCGGTTCCCGGGCCAGTTGACCTGGAGCACCACGCTCAATTTCACCAAGGGGGACGGCTATTTCGAGAATTATATGGACAATGCCATGCCCGAGACCTATGGAATCGGGGTACAGCCGTCCTATTCGAGTGATTTCATTGTCCGGCAGGAGATGGACAATTCCTACAGCGTGCTGAATTCTACCTTGACGTATCGTGGCGACGCCCTGGATGTGACGGGCGGCCTGTACCTGTCCCGCTACAACGGGGACGTGTTCGGCAACGTGCTCTGGTCCGACCGGTGGGGAAAGGATTACGATTATTCCCGTTTCTCCTGGTTCCGCAACAACGGAAAACGGAATGAAGTGAATGTCTTCCTCCGTTCGGAATACCGTCCCTCGTCTTCCCTGACGGCCTTTGTGGATCTGCAGTACCGCTGCCAGGGCTTGAAAATGTCCGGTCCGGCCGAGGACTTCGTGCCGACGGATTACGACCATGTCTGGAACTTCTTCAATCCCCGTGCCGGTCTGACGTGGACGCCGGCTCCCGGGCACAAAGTCTATGGCAGTGCGGCCCTGGGTCATCGCGAACCCGGTCGTAATGACCTCAAGGCCAAGATTGAATCGGTCTATCTGGAGCACAAGGCAGGGAATCCGGATGCGGTGGTGGATACCCGCCCGGAAGAGATGCTGGATATCGAACTGGGATACACTTTTGAAAGTGCCACGTTCAGCGCTTCGGCCAACCTCTACCTGATGGAGTATTGGGACATGCTGCTGGAAACAGGGAAACTTTCCCCGGTGGGTTATGCCATCAAGGAAAACGTGCCCCGCTCCTGGCGCAGGGGCGTGGAACTGGCCGCCGCCTGGCAGCCGTCCCCCGTGCTGCGCCTGGGTGGAAACCTGACGCTAAGTATCAACCAGATAAAGGATTATACCTTCTATCGCGAGCATTATGACAACATGACCGATTGGAATCCGCTGCCGCAGATCCGGGAAGATTATGGACGGGTGACCATGCTGATGTCGCCCTCCGTTGTGGGCATGGGCCAGGTGGTCCTGCGTCCGTTCGCCCTGCGCGGAAGGGGCTCGCTCAAAACGACGGAACTGCGCCTGGACGGAAAATACGTAGGAAAACAGTATTGGGACAATACCCAGAACGATGATCGAAGCATCCCGGCCTACTTTGTGATGAACCTGGGCGTATCGCACCGTTTCTCGATAGGGGAGGGTTCGCTTGAACTGGGGGCTTATGTGAATAATCTGCTGAATCGGAAATATTTCTCCGATGCATGGGGTTACCGGCCGTATTTCGATGTAGAGAAGGAAGCCGGCGTGTCGGAAGGCGTCTTCCCGCAGGCCCCGGCGAATGTGATGGTAAAGGTCGTTTACAGTTTTAATTAAAACATTTTATTTTTTTTCGGAAAAACCTTTGGAAGTACGAAAAGAATCCCTACCTTTGTCACATCACTCTTTCTGACCAGAATCATAACCTTATAAGGTGAACACAACTAACTAACCTTCAGGGCCCGCAAAAAAGCGGGCCCTGAACTATTTCTATTTGTCTTTTTCCAATAATCCGGGACGGAGTTCCCGGGTGCGTTGGAGGGCTTGCTCGTCCTGCCAGGCCTGGATGCGTTTCGGATTTCCGCTCAAAAGAACATCGGGAACCTTCCATCCGTTGAACTCGGCAGGACGGGTATAGACGGGAGGGGAGAGAAGACCATCCTGGAAACTGTCGCTCAAAGCGGAGGTTTCATCGGTCAAAGCACCCGGAATCAGCCGGATGATGGAGTCGGCCAGCAGGGCGGCCGGAATCTCCCCGCCGCTGACCACGTAATCGCCCACGGAGATTTCGCGGGTGACCAGGTGTTCGCGGATCCGGTGGTCGATCCCCTTGTAGTGACCGCAGAGAATGATCAGGTTCTCCTTGAGGGACAATTCGTTGGATATCCCCTGGTCCAGAATCTCGCCGTCGGGGGACATGTAAATGACTTCGTCGTATTGGCGTTCTGCCTTCAGCTCCTCGATCATCCGGTACACGGGTTCTACCATCATGACCATGCCGGCATCGCCGCCATAACTGTAGTCGTCCACATTTTTGCGTGGGCCGATCCCGTATTTCCTCAGGTTGTGGACGTGGATTTCCACCAGGCCTTTCTTGATGGCGCGTCCCACGATGGAGTGCCCCAGCGGGCTTTCGAGCAGTTCGGGAACGACGGAGAGGATATCGATTCGCATAAGCAGGGTTTATTTTGATTGCAAAGATAGGATTTTTATCAAACTATTTCGTTATATTTGCAAACTACAATATAATATTTGTTAAACCAGTTACTTGTCATGAGTGAAGAAATCAACCCCGGAATGCAGGCCCCCGAGACCGTACAGCCGGATGTAGCAGAAGTCAAAGAGGAAAAAACGTTTGTTAACTATGCAGAGAAGACCCTTGCTGAACTGACGGGCCTTTTCCAGGAACTCCTCCAAGACATCGATCGTTTAAAGAAATCCAAGGAAGCGGAAGCCATCAAATCGGCTTTCTACAAGAAACTTTCCAAGGAAAAGGCCGAAGCCGGCGTGGAGGGAGCCGTAGAGGAGCCCTCGGCCGATGAGGAGGTGGCGGAGGCCCCCGTTGCAGCGGCTTCCCAGCCGGAGGAAGAACCGGAAAAGGTAAATCCTTTCGTGGCCATTGAAGAAGGTTTCAAGTCGCTTTACCTTACCTATAAAAAAGAGCGTGCGGAGTATAACCGCGAGCAGGAAAAAGAGCGCGAGGAGAACCTCGCCGCCAAACAGCAGGTCATCGAGGACCTGAAGGCTTTGGTGGATACCCAGGAGGATGTGAGCTCCTCGTTCCCGGCCTTCCGCGAGATCCAGAACCGCTGGCGCGAGATTGGTCCGGTCCCTGCCCAGAATTTCCGCAACTTGAACGATACCTATCAGTTCCTGGTAGAGAAGTTCTACGATATGGTCAAGATCAACCGCGACCTGCGTGACCTGGACTTCAAGAAGAACCTGGAGGCGAAAGAGGCATTCTGCCAGGAGGCCGAAAGACTGGCCGAAAATGAGAATGTGGTAGATGCCTTCCGTGAATTGCAGAAACTGCACGAGCAGTGGAAGGAGTTCGGCCCCGTGGCCAAGGAATTCCGCGAGGCAATCTGGGACCGCTTCAAGGCGGCCACCGCGGTCATCAACAAGAAGTACCAGGCCTATTTCGAAGGCCAGAAGGAGAAGTTCGCAGAGAACCTGCAGGCAAAGGCGGCCCTGTGTGAAAAGGTGGAAGCCTTTGCTGCCCAGGAGATTGCATCCTCCAATGAGTGGAACGCCATCTCCAAGAAGATTGAAGACATCCAGAAGGAATGGCGGAGCATCGGTTTCGCTTCCAAGAAGGATAACCAGAAGATCTATGACCGTTTCCGCGCTGCCTGCGATGCTTTCTATGGCCGCAAACGTGAATTTTATAGCCAGTACAAGGATTCCATGAACGAGAATCTGGACAAGAAACTCGCCATCATCGAAAAGGCCGAAGCCCTAAAGGAAAGCAAGGAGTGGAAGAAGACGACCGATTTGTTCATCGAACTGCAGAAAGAGTGGAAGGAAATCGGCGCCGTTCCGCGCAAGAAGTCGGAGCAACTGTGGAAGCGTTTCCGCGCCGCCTGTGATGCTTTCTTCGATGCCAAAGCCAAGGAAGGCAAGGCCGATAATGAGTTCTATGCCAACCTCAAGGCCAAACGTGCCTTGATTGAGGAAATCCAGGCTTTCGAAGGTTCCGACGAGGCTGCCATGCAGGATTTCGCCGCCCGTTGGCAGGCGATCGGATTCGTTCCCTTCAAGGAGAAGGAGAACGTTGCGAAGGCTTATGCCGAGGCGATGAAGGCCAAGTTCCCTTCGTTCGGCGCCCGTCCGCAGCGGGGTGGCCGTGCTGGTGCCCCCAAGGCTCCTAAATCGGAGAAAGATTTGCTGGTGGATCAGTACAAGGCTCTCCAGCAGGATATCGTTACCTACGAGAACAACATTGGTTTCTTCGCCCAGTCCAAGAATGCGGAACCGCTCATCAAGCAGATGCAGGAACGCATCGACGCGGCCAAGCAGCAATTGAAAGAACTGGAAGGCAAGATCCGTCAGGCAGAGCAGAAAGAGGAAGAAGAGCAATAGTCCATGAACAAGAATACCATTACCGGCATTGTCCTCATCGCAGCCATTCTGTTTGGTTTCAGCTGGTACACTTCCAAGCAGGCCAAGGAACAGATGGCCCTTCAGGCGAAGCAGGACTCCATCAATCGTGTAGAGCAGTTGAAACAGATGGCGGCCGATTCCGCGTGGGCGGCTGAGCATCCTGTCACGGTGACCGATTCCACCGGCGCCATTGCCCATCCGGGGACGGTTTATAAGGATTCCCTGCTGGAGGCGGCCTCGCATGGCGAGCAGGAACTGGTCGTCCTCTCCAATGAGAAATTGGAACTGGTGCTGACGACGCAGGGCGGCCAGCCTTACAGCGCCCGCATCAAGGATTATCGCAACTACGACAGCACGGACCTGTATCTGTTCCGTCCTGGCTCCAGCCATTACGGCATTTCGCTGTATACGGGTGAAACCATCAATACGGCCGATTTCGTCTTCCAGCTGGTGTCGCAGTCCGATACGTCGGTGGTGATGCGTCTCCCGTTCGCGGGTGGCGGCTGCATCGAGCAGCGGTGGAGCCTTCCGGCCAATTCCTATCAGGCCCGCAACGAAGTGGCCTTCCTGGGAATGGAGAATGTGATCCCGCGCAATGTATCGGTTCTGGATATCGACTATTCCGTGACCCTGCCGCGCATGGAGAAGGGGTACAAGAACGAAGTCCAGTATTCCAAACTCGATTACTACTTCACCGGCGACAAGAAACCGTCTGAAATCGGACGGGGGAGGAGCGCATCCAAGCGGATCGACAACAAGATTGCCTGGTTCTCCTTCCACCAACAGTTCTTCTCGGCCATCGTCCGGGCACCGCAGGAGTTTACCTCCGGGGACCTCTCCGTCAACTTCCTGCCCGATGACGATCCGGACCACAACCTGATGGCTTGCGAGGCCAAGATGCGCGCCGAGTACAAGAGCGGTTCCGACCAGGTGATTCCCTTCGAATTCTATTTCGGCCCGAACCATTATCGGACGCTGCAGTCTTACGAACAAAAGTATGAGAAGACCATCCCGCTGGGCGGCTGGCTCGTCGGCTGGTTCACGCGGTTTGTCATCATCCCGCTTTTCGACTTCCTGCACAGGTACATTGCCAACTTCGGTATCATCATCTTGTTGATGACCATTTTCATCAAGATCGTGGTGTCGCCGTTAACCTTTAAGTCGTACTCTTCGTCGGCCAAGATGCAGGCCATCAAGCCGGAAATCGACAAGCTGAACGAGAAGTACCCCAAGCAGGAGGATGCGATGAAAAAGCAGCAGGCGCAGATGGAGCTATACAAGCGGGCGGGTATCAGCCCGATGGGCGGCTGCCTGCCGATGTTGCTGCAGTTCCCGATCCTGTGGGCGATGTTCCGTTTCTTCCCGGCTTCCATCGAGCTGCGTCAGCAGTCTTTCCTGTGGGCCGATGACCTGAGCGCGTACGATTCCTTCATTGATTTCGGATCCCGCATTCCGCTTATCGGTGACCATCTTTCGCTGTTCGCGCTGCTCATGGCCGTGTCCATGTTCTTCTACTCGAAGATGAATTCCGCGCAGATGTCCGGCGATCCGAATATGGCGGGCATGAAGTTCATGAGCGTGTGGATGATGCCTGTCATGATGTTCTTCATCTGTAACAGCCTCTCCGCCGGTTTGAGCTACTACTATCTGCTTTCCAACCTGATTACGATGCTGGAGACCTGGGTGATCAAGAAGTGGTTTGTTCATCCGGAAGAAATCATGGCCACGCTGAAGGCCTCTGCCGGAAAGCCGCTGCCGAAGAGCAAATGGCAGCAGCGTCTGGAACAGGCCCAGAAGATGCAGCAGGAGCAAATGAAAAAAAGACGTTAACCAACGTCTTTTTTATTGCCTATCCGCCACTCGCTACACCATTCCCAGCCTTGCTTGTCGCAGACCAGGGCTGCTGCCCCAGCCTTTCCGTCGCGGGCCAGGGCGGCACCGGCGACCCCCGCCTGTATTTTTGCGTCTAGATTAAGTGATGGGGTGGGGTATGAACACGTTGATTTGTAAAGTATTGATAGTTAATTAGTTATAAAACGGGGCGTTCATAACCCCCGACTTAAGGAGAGGGGTATGAACCATAGTTTGATGTAACTATTTAAATATCAATAACTTGTGATATAGCGATGTTCATACCCCTTGTATCGTCCTGAAAAAAGTTTACCAAAAAAGGTAACTTTTTATGGAATCTAAATGCTACCGGGCGATGCAGCGAGCCCAAGGAAAAATGCTGCGCGAG
>ONIQ01000056.1 GCA_900317925.1 uncultured Bacteroidales bacterium
CGGGGCGGCATGAGGCGACATGCCACCCCCGGCTAGGGGGTGCCTGCGAAGCGATGGCCTTGCGCCGGGAGGGCAGGCGGGGGTCGCCGGTGCTGCCCTGGCTCGCCGGGAGCAACAAGAGCAGACGCGTGCAGCAAGGGCAGGCGGGGGTCGCCGGTGCTGCCCTGGCTCGCCGGGGGCGTCAGTCGTTGTTCAATTCGGGGATGTCCACGGGACGGGGACGGGTGTCGCCCATCAGGTAGCGGGTGTAATAATCGGCCATGCGCCAGAAGAAATACTCGTTCATGTCGCCGAAGCCGTGACGCTGGCCCGGCAGGTACAGGAAGTCGAATCGCTTGTTGGCGCGGATGAGGGCGTTGACCACGCGGATGGTGTTCGCCGGATGCACGTTGTCGTCCACATCGCCATGCACCAGCAGCAGATGCCCCTTGAGGTTCTTCGCCAACTCCTGGTTGGTATCGATCTTATAGACAAAGGTCGTATCGCCCTTGGCCACCTTCTCCTGGATGCCATGATGCTGCTCGCTCCACCAGCGGTTGTAGATGGAATTATCGTGGTTTCCCGCGCACGAGACCGCCACCTTGAAGAAATCGGGATACGTCAGGATGGCCGCCGTGGACATGAATCCGCCGCCGGAATGGCCATGGATGCCCACCCGGTCGATATCCATCCACGGATAACGGGCCACCAGTTGCTGGATGGCATATTTCTGGTCTTCGAGACCATAGTCACGCAGGTTCCCGTAGCCATAGTTGTGGTACCATTTCGAGCGGTTGGGATGACCGCCCCGGTTCCCCACCGTCACGACGATAAAGCCCAGCTGGGCCAGGCGGTCGGTACGGGTGAAGCCCTTGCTCCAGGAGATGTTCACGGCTTCCACCTGCGGCCCCGGATACACGTAATCGCACACCGGATAGACCTTCGTGGAATCGAAGTCAAACGGCTTGTAGATGGCTCCGTACAGGTCCGTGATGCCGTCGGCCGCCTTTACCTTGAAGCGCTCGGGGAACTGATACCCGGCCGCAAACAACTGTGAAAAATCCGCTTCCTCCAAGTCCATAATCCGGCGGCCTTCGGCACTGAACAGGGCGACGGCCGGCTTGGAATCGACCCGGGAGTAATTGGCAATGAAATACTTGGCATCGTCGCTGGGCTGGGCATCCACGTCCTGGTCCTTCATGTCCAGCTGCTTCATCCGGCCCCCTTCGTAGCCCACCCGGAAGGTGTGCATCTGATAGGGATTCTCGTCCGGATCCACCCCGCAGGCGCTCACCAGCAGGTGGCTGTCGCTACTGGCCACCACGTCTTCCACGTGGAAGGCGCCGTCGGTAAGTTCGCGAATCAGCGTGCCGTCCGTATCGTACAGATAGAGGTTGGCCCAACCGGTGCGTTCACTCCACCAGACCAGCTGCCGGCCGCCTTTGACCAGTTTCGGGCTGCGCCATTCCACATAGGTGTTGGACCGCTCCGAAACGACCGTCCGGGTGCTGTCGGCCCCCACGGCCACATAGCACAGGTCCAGGCGCTTGAGGTCGCGGCTCAGGCGCTCCAGCCAGAAGCCGTTTTCATCCCCCAGCCATTTCGGGCTCATATAATCCAGGGCGGCATCCTGCGCGGTCCGCGGGCTCCGTTCCAGGTTGACATCCTGGTATTTGAAGGCATTCATCCGCACTTCGTGCATCTTTCCGGAAGGGAAATCCATTACGAAAAGCTGCCCCTTGGGGCCGGGCTCGCCGGGCATCTGGTATTTATAGGTCTGTAACTCAGGACGTTTGCCCAGGGAGTTGATCACCCAAAGATCTTTCAGAACGCGGGTATCCCATTTCAAGACGGCGAGCCGCTTTCCATCGGGCGACCAAAGCACCTCGTCGGGCAGGTGCCGCTTGGTAGAATCGGCTTCATTATCGCCCCGGTAATTCCCGTAGCCGTAACCGAACTGGCGGATGCCGTCGGTGGTGAGCCGATGTTCCACGATGGTGGTATCCTTGGGATCCTTGACCGCCTTGCGCAGGGAGGTGGAATCCATCCACCAGAGGTTGCTCCCTTTGGCATAGACGCCCACGGTCCCGTCCGGGGAAACGGCCGCCCATCCCGGGTAGCGAAGGGCCTTCTCACCCACCTTTTTCAGGGTCCGGCTGCCCAGATCGTATTCGAAATAAAAGATCAGCTTGCCCTTCTTCTTTCCCGTAGAATCCACCTTGTCCAAGGTGCTGGTTACCTGGAAAGTAAAATAGGAATCATCCCGCAGGCGCAGTTTCTGCAGCGGCAGGTGCCGGTCATCAAACGGGTCCCGGATGATCTCGGTCAGCTGCCGGGCCAGTTTCTGGTTGTCAAACAATTCTTCTTTGGTTCCGCGCACCGGATCGACCAGGTACCAGCGGGTTCCCTCGGAGGTCTTCCAGCTGTACCAGAAACGGTCAGAGCCGGCAAACCAGTTCGGGCGGACCGAGGTGGAATAGACCATCTGTCCGACTTTCTTGGCCGAAAAACGGGCGGCCTGGTTATAATTGGCGGTGCGGACAGGGGTCCGATGGGTCCGCTGACCCGGCACCTGGGCGCACAGGGCGGCCGGCAACAGGACGACGGCCGCAAGCAGGGTAAAGAATCGTTTTGTCATAATATGTAAAGATACGGTTTTTCATTGGATTAACGCGTTTTTTTTCTATTTTTGTAAAATGCAGTATTATATTATTTGATAGCAATGCATCGCCATATGATCAAAATGAACTTAACAATGCGGGAATCTTACATTTCCCCCGAGGCAGCCCTGCTGGACTGCGATTATGGACAGGCGCTGTGCGTGAGCACGGGAACAGAAGGCCTCTCCATCGATGATTTCTCTGACGGTCAAACCATTATCTGGTAGGAGGACGGCATGATGAAAAAGTTGTACATCTACCTGCTGGCAGCGGCCGCAGCGGTCGTTTCCTGCGCCAAGGAAAAATTCGTTGAACCCAGCGAAAACAATTTCCGGATTGCCGTGGCGGAGACAGCCCCCACCAAGAGCTATCTGGACGACAGTTACCGGATTGTCTGGGAACGGGGCAAGGACAAAGTATCCCTTTTCCTAAAATCGGACAACAACTGCCTCACCGCCACCCAGACCGGTACCACCACCTATCTGGAAAAAGCCGGTGCCCTGGTCGGCAATACCTCCAAATGGGCCTATGCCCTCTATCCGTACGATGCAGAGGCCACCAACACCACCGGCAGCATCTCCACCACCCTTCCGGCCCAGCAGCAGGCGATTCCCAACCAGTATGGCCTGATTGTCGCCGTGGGGGCCAGTGACTGCTCTAAACCGGACGCCCCCACCCCCATCCACTTCCAGACCTGTGTCACGCTGGTCGAGGTGGATCTTCAGACCGATGGCGTTAAAACCATCAGCCTGCGCGGCAACAACGGGGAAACCCTGGCCGGCACCCTCCGCATGACGGTTCCGTCGGCCGATGACAAGGTACCCGACCCGACCATCGTAAACGGTCTCAAAGAGGTGAGCCTGTCCGATAACGGGAAGGTGCTCGCCAAGGGAAAGTACTACCTGGCCATCGCCCCGCAGGAATTCCCGAAAGGCTTGCGGATTATTTTGAAAGGAGATGCCTTCGAAACGGAAAAACTGACCACCAACCCCGTCTCCGCCATCCGCGGAAAACGGCTGATTGCCGGTGCGCTGGATCTCCAGACCGTCCCGACCGATTCCGGATTCTCCCTGACCTATGACGATGGGGATCAGTCCGGGATCCTCTACCCGGGCGCGTCCAAGACGTTTGTCTATTCCTACTCCGGCATCAATGCCTTCCGGTACAAACTTACCTCCGACCTCCCCGACCTGTCCATCCAGTATTCTCTGGACGGCGGCGCCTGGCAGGCAACCTCCGGCGGACGCCTGACAAAAGACATCACCGCGGACGGAAGCCTTCTGAACCTGCTCCCCACCCCCTGTACGGGCGGAACCAACGGCAACAACGAGCGGCTTCAGAATGCGGCGGAACGCGGCAGCAAGGCCGAGCCCATCGACCTTTCTTTCGACAATACCGGCATCCTGCACAACGGCTTCCTGTTCGACAACAAACAGTATACGGCCAACTGCTATATTGTCTGCGCTCCGGGCTGGTATTCCTTCCCGCTGGTCTATGGCAACGCCATCGCAGCCGGATCGGTCAACACCGATGCCTATGCTCCTAACGTGAGCGGGACAACCGCCCTAAGCCCCTTCGTGGATGCCTGCGGACAGGGCATTTCTTCGCCGTATATCAACAACGGACCGAAACCGGTGGCGAAAGCCCGCCTGGAATGGACCGATGTCGTGGGACTGGTGGCCGATGAGGTTAGCGTCGTCGGCTCCGGAACCGATGCCCGCATTGTATTTGAAGTGCCCAAAGCCTATATCCGGGAAGGAAACGCCCTGATCAGCGCCCTCGCCGCCGACGGCAGCGTGCTCTGGAGTTGGCATATCTGGGTAAGCGGCGCAGGCGGGAGCGAATGGTATCCCGTCAAGGTTGTCAATAAGAACAATGTTGATTTCGATTTTATGCAGATAAACGTGGGCTGGGTGCATGAGTACTCTGATCCGATTGTCTATCCCGCCCGTGAAACCCGCGTCCGCCTGAAACAGACCAGTACGGGCAAGGTCATTGAATTCACCCTCGTGCAAACGGGCGCCACCCTGCCGGAGAACGAGCGGGGCTACTGCCCGTTCTACCAGTGGGGCCGAAAGGAACCGTTTGTCTCCGTGGATGGCAAACTTTATCCCGGTGAGACGGCAGGCTCCGTCCAGGGCATGAAAAAGACCTGGTACAACGCCTCCCGACGCGACACCCTCGGCACCCGGGCCGCCCAGTTGGGCGAGAGCCTGGCCGCTTTCATCAGCCACCCGGTAACGTACAACATCGACTCGAAGGGCGACAACAAATACGCCAATACCTGGAATGCCAATCATACCATTTTCTCTACTCCGGCTTCCCATACAAGTAATCAGCAGTACACCGTCAAGACCGTCTACGACCCCTGCCCGGTAGGAGCCTGCGTGCCGCCGATCGGGGCTTGGTCCGGTTTCAGCAACACCAATGTCGCCGGAGATTTCAACTATGGATTCGATTTCTTTCCACAACCGAACATGGGCGGATCCCCTACCTTCTACCCGGCCATGGGATCGCTGTCAACGAGCAACCCCACCAGCACGAAGATCTATGCCAATGTCCAGAATTTCGGCGTCAGCATCTCGTACTGGTCTTCCTGCCCCAACAACCCCACTTCCGCATACTACCTGAGCTGCTACAATGGCGGTGCGGTGAACATCAATTACGGTTCTTACCGCCAGTACGTTTACCCCATCCGTCCGAACTACGAACATTAGTCCTTCAGCAGGTGGACCTCCTCTCTCCGGAGGCCTTTTTACTTGGGATTATGGCCTCCGGAGAGAGGAGGTCCACCTGCCAAATAATCGTTAAAGACTATGCGTCAAAATAATTAAAGACTATGCGTCAAAAAGGAAGAATATCAATAGTCTGGACCGTCCTCCTGCTGGCACTGACCCTCCCGGCGTCCCTTCAGGCAGGCAAGAAACCCTCCAAGGTGGCCCTGGCCATCGTGATAGACGAAGCAACCTACAACGCCACCGCCGCATCGGTCCAGCGGTATGCCGATGCCGTGGTCCGATACAACCGGAAACCGGTGGAAATCCTGGTCGGTCAGTGGACCGCCCAGAAAGTCCGCGACACCCTGCAGGCGTTGTGGCAGACGCGGCAGCTGGAAGGAGCCGTCCTGGTGGGCGAGATTCCCATCCCGATGATCCGCCGGGCGCACCACCTGTGCACGGCTTTCAAAATGAATCCTTCCTGGCCCGTCAAACGCTCTTCCGTGCCGTCGGACCGTTTCTATGACGATTTCGACCTGCAATTCAACTTCCTGGAACAGGACGGTGACCTGGTTTACTACGAGCTTTCCCCGGAAGGGGCGCAGCGCGTCCGCTGCAATATTTACACGGCCCGCATCAAACCGTCCAAGACCGATCCGGATCATTCCTTCACGGAGTTGATTGCAGAATTCCTGGACCGGGCAGCCGCCGTCAAGGCCCAGGCCGAACCGCTGGACAAAGTTTTCCATTTCGGCGGCCATGGCAACAGTTCCGAAAGCCTGCAGGCCCGCATCGACGAGGAACGCGCCTACTATGAGCAGTTCGGGCTGCAGGAACCCGAAGGCCAGGTCCGTTTTGTCCATTACAGCGACGAAAAGTTCCCGCGCAAACGCCTCCTGTCCGCCCTGTCCGACCCGACGGTCGATTTCGCCCACCTGCATACGCATGGTGGCATCAAAGCCCAGTATATCAGCAAAGATCCTTATACGTTCATGGCCGGCGAGCACCTGGAGAAGGCCAAGGAATTCTTCCGCGGCAAGATGCGGGACGCCAAGGACAAGGAAAAAACCGCCGCGCAGCTGAAGAAGACCTACGGCATTCCGGACAGTTTCCTGGAAGGCTGGGACGATCCAGCGGTCTCCTTCCGCGATTCCGTCCGCAGCGCCTCGGTGGATATCGTCCTGCAAGACCTGGACGGATATAAATCCGGCGCGAAGGTCATCCTGCTGGACGCCTGCTTCAACGGGGCTTTCCTGCACGACGACTATGTGGCGGCCCGCTATGCCTTCGGGCACGGCAGCCGCACGATGGCCGTAACCGCCAACAGCGTGAACATCATCCAGGACCACTGGAAAAACGAGCTGGCCGGGATGCTGGCCGCCGGAGCCTGCGTGGGCGAATGGGCCCGGCAGTACCAGACCCTGGAGTCACACCTGTTCGGCGATCCGACCTTCCAGTTCGCCCCCACCCATGTCCAAGGCGTGGACATGACCCTGGCAAAAGACATCCATGACGGGAAATACACCCCGTGGGATTGCCTGGACCTGCTCCAGACGTCCCGTTCCCTGAACGTGCGCCTGGAAGCGTTCTATTACCTGATCCGCGAAGCCGATTCCGCGCCCCTGCTTGCCCAGGCCATCCGCACGGGACTGGACGACAGTTACGAGATGGTCCGCCGGATGGCAGCCCGCTATGCCTCTACGTTCGGCGATCCGGCCCTGCTGCCCGTCATCGCCCGGCATTATCTGGACCCGCTGGAGGGTGCCCGGGTGCGGTATCACCTGACCGCCGCCTTCGCGCAGTATTCCTACTCCGATGTTTTAAAGGCCCTACGGGACAACTGGAACGGCATCTGGCCGGAACCGGCCGATTTTGACAACCTGCTGGCCCGCCTGCAGCGCTGTGCGGAAAGCACCGAGCGGGAGCTGGCCGACATCAACCGTCCGGAAGCCAATGCCAAGGACCGTGCCTCGACCATCAGCGCCCAGCGCAACGCCTGCCTGCCCGGTGCCATCTATCCCATGGTCAAACTGGTGAAAGACAGCTCCGCCCCGCAAGACCTGCGGCTGAAAGCAGCCGAGGCCCTGGGCTGGTACACCCTGTCTTTCTACCGCCAGCAAGTATATGACGACCTCCGCGGTTACCCGGCCGATGACCCGGCCGTGGCCGACGAAGTGAGAAGAACCCTCAGAAGATTGGAAGACAATGCGCATACCAAGTAAACTACTGCTGCTTGCCGCTGCTTTCCTGGCCTTTGCCGGGACGCTGCGGGCCCAGGGACAGGGCGAAATATACGGTACCGTGAGCACCCTGGACAAGGGCGTCAAGGTGCCGGTGGACTATGCCGTAGTCCTGCTCCGGAACGCCGGAGTCTATACCACCACCGACGCCAAAGGCAACTATTCCCTGAAGGGCCTGGACCCGGGAACCTACGAGCTGGTCATCCAGCTCATCGGGTACGAGAACGTAGGGAAGAAGTCCACGTAGTAGCCGAGGCCTCCAAGGCCGGCGAAGCCACCGCGTCGCGCATCTCGCGCCAGGCCATCGACCATAGCCAGACCTCCTCGCTGCGGGACATCATGGGCCTGCTGCCGGGTTCCACCATCACGAATCCCGACCTCTCCTCGGCCCACAGCATCTCGCTGCGTACCGCAAACGCCAGCGACATGAACAGCCTCGGCACCGCCATCATCGTGGACGGCGCGCCGATGTCGAACAACGCCAACATGGAAGGCATCACCGCGGCGATGAACGGCGTGTCCACCCCCATCGCGGGAACTTCGGTATCGGCCGGCGGTGCAACGCCGAACGGCGGTATCGATGTGCGGCAGCTATCGACCGATAACATCGAATCGGTAGAGGTGATCCGCGGCATCCCGTCCGTGCAGTATGGCGACCTGACCTCCGGTGCGGTCATCATCCACTCGAAAGCCGGCGCGGAACCGCTGACCGTGCGGCTCAAGAGCGATCCGAAAATCTATCAGGTGGCCGCTTCCAAGGGTATCCGGCTGGGTGAAAAAGCCGGCGACCTGCACCTAAGCGGTGACTACGCCTACTCCAATGCGAAGACCACCGAGTCTTACGCCTACTACCAGCGGCTCAACCTGAAGGGACTGTGGTCCAAGCGGTTCGGCAAGTTAAACACGACCTCTTCCCTGGACCTGCGCCTGGGCAAGGACACCCGCGACAACAACCCCGACGACAAACTCACCAACCTGGCATCGGGCGGAACCAACCTGGGCTGGCGCATCAACACCAACGGTACCTGGACCATCAACAAAGGCTGGCTCAAGACCCTGCGGTACGACTTGTCCAACAGCTTTACCTACAAGGAATCCTACCACGAGCAGGACAACATCAACGCCATTGCCATCTACACCACCAACATGACGGACGGGACCACGGTGGCCGATGTCGTGGGCCGCAAACTCTACGACATGGGCGGCACGGAAATCACCGCACCCGGGAACTCCGGCGCCTATGCCATCATGACCCCGTATGCCTATTTCTCGCATTACGATTTCTATGGAAAGGAGCTGAACACCTTTGCCAAGGCCTACCTGAACCTGTTCAAGCAGTGGGGTGACACCAGCGAAAAAATCCTGGTGGGCGCCGACTTCAAATCGGACGGGAACCTGGGCAAGGGCCTGGTCTTCCCGAAAGACTGCCCGCCCAACCGCACCAACACCGAGTCGGGCTACCGCGAGCGGCCGCTATACGATATTCCTTTTGTGAACCAGTTCGGCCTCTTTGCCGAGAACACCTTCCGCAGCCACGTTTGGCAGCGTGCCCTCAACCTTACGGCCGGTGTCCGCTTCGATCTCGTGAACGGCCTCACGGCCCTGAGCCCGCGCGTGAATGCCTCCTTCGACCTGATTCCGGACATCTGGTCCCTGCGGGCCGGATACGGCGTTACCGCCAAGGCACCGACCGCCGCCTACCTGTATCCGACTAATGCCTATTACGACCAGGTGAACATCAACACCACCGAGGCGCCGAATCCGGCCGACCGGGCGGTCATGGCCACGACGCGGATCTACGACACTGCCAATCCGGACCTGGAGATTGCCCGCAACCGCAAACTGGAGGTGGGTTTCGACCTGAAATTTGCCAATCGCTACCGCCTGAGCGTCACCTTCTACGACGAGCTCATGAAGAACGGCTACACCTACGGGCGCACCTATGATACCTTCGCCTGGGTTCCCTACAAAACCTGGACCCTCGGCGGCCACGACACGGCCGGAAACCCCCTGTTCGCCCCCGAATGGAACACCCATCGCTTCTTCTCCTTCTACCGGCCCATGAATACCGCGTATGAGCACCATTACGGCCTGGAATACGAACTGGACCTGGGACGATTCAGCGGCATCCGCACCTCCTTCTTCCTGAACGGTGCCTGGATGCATACGATGTCCACTTCGTCGGGCGAGACCTTCGCGCTGAATATGAAGGAAGGCAGCTACGTGAACAGCCACGTGGGCGTGTACGACCCGGAAATGCGCCAATACCACTACGAGAAGTTCCTCACCACCCTGCGGGCCACGCACAACATCCCGTCCATCGGTTTTGTCGTGACGCTCACCACCCAGGTGAACATCTTCACGAGAAACTGGACCGATTACCACAACGACGAGGCCCCGCAGCGGTACATTTCCAACGACGACGGCCAGGTTTACGACTTTACTGCCGCCATGGCAGCCGATCCGGCCTACAAATACATGATCGGCCAGCAGTCCGACTCGCGGTTCATCCGCAGCCACACCATCCCCACGGTCGTATTCAACCTGAACGTATCCAAGGAAATCCGGAATTTCATGACAGCATCGTTCTACGTAAACAACCTGTTCAACTCCCGCCCGCTGGATCCGTCCGAGATTTCCAAGGGCTCCTATACCGAACTGAACAACCCGATGTATTTCGGCTTTGAAATCAAATTGAAGATATGAGAATCCCTATCCTCCTTACCATAGGTTGCCTGGCGGCGCTCCTGCTTTCCTGTGCCAAGGAAGGCAGTGTCGATTATGTCCGCTGGACCCCTGTCCTTGACGAAAGTTCCCTGGGCAAAGATATCCCGCGCCCGGATTCCTATCACGTCAGAATGACCAATATCGGAACGGAACAGGCGCTGGAGTTTGACTGGTCCACCAGTTCTCCGGATGCCTTCCGGCTGGTCCCGGGGATCTACAACGTTACCGTCTCGGCACAGGGTACCACCGGCGGGAAGGCGTGCAACTATATCGGCTCGGTGGCCGGGATCGAGATTTTCGACGAAAAATCCGCCTCGCCCGCCATCCCTATCTCCGTGTCGATTTCTTCCGCACTGGTTTTCAAGGAAATCCACTACAATGCCAGCATGGTGACCGGCTCGGCGAGCGCCCGCTACCTGAAGGACACCTTCTTCGAAGTGTACAACAATTCCGACCAGGTGGTCTATGCCGACGGCATCTGCCTGGGCGACCCGCTCAGCGACAAGGTCTATGACTTCAGCGACAAACTGGAGCATGCGGACCAGTACGTTTTCATCGGCACCTATGTCTGGCAGATTCCGGGAAGCGGGAAGGATTATCCCATCAACCCGGGCGAGAGTTTCGTGATTGCCGCCTCCGGTATCGACCATTCCAAGACCGCCACGACCGTGGACCTGAGCACCGCCGAATTCGAGACCATCTGCGACAAGTACAAGGAGAAAGGTGGCCAGCCGGATGCCAACGCCTTGAACATGACGCTGCGCTGCACCATCAAGGAAACCGGCCTGGGCAACCAGCTGGGCAAGTTCACCGACGGCGCATGGGTTATTTTCTACCCCTCCCAGCCGCTGCGCAAAGACGGCGAATACCTGGAATCCAACCACGCCAACAACTACGGGCAGGAAGTCCTGAAGTCCGATGTCCTGGACGCCATCGACCTGCTGAAGACCGAGAATCCGGACGACAAGCGGCTTCCCATCGCCCTGGATGCCGGCTGGATCAAATGCAAGACCACCGGCGGCAACCAAAGCGTCGTGCGCAAGGTTGCCGAGACCCTGCCGGACGGTCGCATCGTCCTGCAGGATACCAACAATACCACCGATGACTTTACGGTGAACGACACCCCGCAGATCCGCCGCTACGGCGTAAAGCGTCCGGCGTGGAGTACCTGGAACACAGCACAATAGGAGGAACGAGCCATGAGAAAAATCACCTTATCCCTTTTCTTCCTGTCGCTGGCGGTCCTGGTGGCGGCCCAGGGGAAAAACGACCGCGCCTGGCTGGACCTGAACCAGACCCGTACCCTTTGGATGGCTTCCGGCAATGCCGCCGGCCTGGCCGTCCAGGCTCCGCAATCGTTCAATCTGGTTGAGGCCCGATATGACCGGGAAGACGGTTCCTGGCGCCCCCTGCAGAGCGGAGAGCATACGGCCAACGTGCAGTTCGATACCCAGGGCGCCCGGCAGATTGGCGCCGTCCGCCTCTGGGGCCACTTCTGCTACAACAATGTAAACGAGAAAGAGTCCTCCTTCAATACCCTGCTCTACAATCCGTACGACGAACGCTTCCTGTACACGGCAGCCGACTCGGTGGAAGGCCAGTGGAAAAAGCAGAGCTATGAGATGGAATTCAAAGCGGCCGTGCCCCTGGGCGAGCGCCTGGCAACCGGCCTGCATGTCCATTACGCAGACCGGATTGCCGCGGGACAGATTGACCCGCGCGCCGAATCGTACCACTATGCCGTGACGGTCAAGCCCGGTATGGTCTGGAAGACCGGCGCCTCCCGGATCGGCCTCAACGGTCTGTACGCCCATACCTTGGAACGGTCCACCCCGTCCATCAGCAACAGCCAGCAAATCCAGAAAGTGTACCTGATGCGCGGGCTGGGCAACTTTGTGGGCGAACAGGTGGGCGGCGGCGGCCTGAGCACGATGTATTTCCGCTGCAACACCTGGGGCGGCGCCCTGCAGTATGGCTATTCCGATGGCTGGCAGCTGCTGGCCGAGGCTTCGTATGCCTACCACAACTCCCGCATCCGCGAAAGTCCCACGCAGCCCAAGCCGCATGGCACCACACGCCAGGAAGAAGGCGGCCTGAAGGTCCAGGCCCTTTTCGGCGAGCGTCTCCTGCACAAGATTACCCTGGACGCCAAGCTGATCCGCACCATCGGCACGGAGCCCACGACCCGCTGGAATACCGCCACGGGCGAGTGGGAGGTCCGGTACGAACTGGACCAGGTTGTCCTGAAGACGGCCGGACTCACCCTCGCGTACGATGGTTTCGTCCTGGACGGAGACGTCTATACGTGGAAACTCCACGGAGAACTGGGCTGGGAGAAAAAGGACGATTCCTATGCCCTTCCGGCCTCCTCTTTCACCTATGGCAACCTGCGGGCAGCCCTGGGCGCCGAACGGCGTTGGGCCCTGCGGAAGGGGTCGTTGCAGGGCGGCCTCTCGGTAGAAGCCAACAAGAACCTCTCCGGTACGTACGAATACCAGGGCCACCGGGCCGCCTATGCACCCGTGCGAGACCTGTATCCGCACAACCTGGCGGTCCTGGCGGCCGATTGGATCAAGGCCGGCATCAAGGGCGAATATGCCTTCCCGGTGGGTAAGGATGTGAACCTGGCCTTCTGTGCCGAAGCCGCCTGGCTGGGCGCCCGTCCCGCCGGCCGTTCCGGCGCCGCCGATACCGGCAACCTGAACCGGCTCTATACCCTTGCCGCGGTTAAGTTATACTTCTAGACAGACGGTCACAGAAAAAAGAAGTCCGGGGCGTAACGCTCCGGACTTCTTATAGATAGGCATAATCCTTAATCGATATCTTTGCGGATGCAACGCACCTCCATGCCATACTTGTATCCGGCATAGGAGAGCAACAGCCGTCCCTCCGGGTACGCATCGGTGAAGGTAGTCATCAGGTCGAAGAACTGGATATTGGTCTTCGCCGCATTCGGCTGATAGGCCGTCGAGGTCATGATGCAGTTCATAGCCGGCATTCCCGTAAACTGGGCATTGCAGATGTTATTCGTTCCACAGCGGTTCTTGTTGTACTCGCCCGTTGCGGAATCATTCGACTTGGTCCTCACACCCAGGAAGGAGAAGTTCCAACCGGCTTTGTTGAAGGTAACCACGTTGGATCCCTTGTAGGACTTCACGTAGTATACGGCCGTATCGTCATCAACAGCCGGACCGTCTGCCGACTTGTTGGAATTGCCCACCAGTTTCAGGTAATCGGCCCGGGTCGGGATGTACCAGCCCGGAGGGCAGATACCCTGGACACCTTCGAAGGAATCGTAGTTTGCGTACGTGACCGTCTCTCCAAATGCGGTGGAGCAATCGTACAGGTATCCTTTGTCCGAGATGGATGCAACGGGCTTCCCTTCGTCGTCAAACGCTTCGGAGAACCAGATACCGGCATCCTCTGCCGGATCAGAAGAAACAGTCTTACCGGCGGGGACATAGGCCAGCGGTGCGGCCATCCACCAACGGTCGTCGGCCAGTTTGACCACCTTGTATTCCTTGTTGTCGTACATGAAGAACCCGGCATCGAGGTGCTCGGAGAACTGAACGCCGTCGCTCATTTCTATACTTACGGTCTTCGAGTTACGATAGACTTCATTGGCAACCGCCTTGTCCCAGGTCTGGGAACCGAAGGAGAACTCATCTTTGTTGGCATTCGTTATCTTCGTCACCGTCTCTCCGGCCGTAACGGAGCAATCCTTCAGCATAACGGCCTTGCCTTTCTGTTTTCCGCCAATCACATGAGCGACATACTTGGTCGGATCTGTTTGTCCAACATCATTCAGACGGCCGCAGACAATGCCCGTAAACTTCCGGTCCACCTTGGAATAGACCGAGCAACTTACCACGCAGGAAACGCCGAAGGTGCCCGGCTGGGCGCCGGCGGAACCGACCAGGCCGCCAACATAAACATTCCCTTCCCCGTTGTTGACGACCTTTGGGACCGGGCATCCCATATTCAGGTCAAAAAAATCAAAGGAATCGCTTTCAATCATCGCGGCTGCTTCCGCGACGATATCCGGATCGCTCCCGAAGAGCTGCAGCGCGATCGGATGCTCGAACGGTTCCGTCCTGATCAGCTTTTCCGTATTTCTG
>ONIQ01000055.1 GCA_900317925.1 uncultured Bacteroidales bacterium
GCGTCAGATTACACAATCCGGATTATGTTAAGTACGCTCCGTCAGTGAGTTGCGAATGCCCTACCTCCGAACTCCCGGGCGAGGCGGCGGCAGGAGAGGAGTTCGCTCAGGGAGGGGACCACCCCTCCCCTCCGTCGCTCACTCCGCACTTTGCGCGTCTTCGTAGGACCGTCTGTGCTTTGCCGGCCCCGCTCCCGCAGTCGTCTCCTCCGCAGGCTCCGGAGACCACTGCGTCCGCTCCTTTGTTCGATATTTAGGGCAGCAGGTGTCCGAGGGCGCAAAGTGCCGCCCCGAAGACCGTCAGTGCCGTGCGAAGGGCATCACTCGCCTTCAGTGTCCGTGGTTTGCGGGCATCCTGCCGCCTTACGCAGCTCCGCTGCTGGGTCGCTCCCTCTCCGGAAGTCAGCTGTCCCGCAAGCGAGCCAGCTCACTTCCTCCGTTCCCGCTCCTCGGTACGGCTTCGCCGTGGTTATACCTGGCCGCTATTCCTCCACACCTCCGCCGGGGTGAACCCCGCCGGAAGTGTTCCGGGCGTCCAGGAGGCAGCCGTTCCGGCTGCAGGCGCAGACAGTGTCGGAACAAGTCCGCCACAGACTGCGCCGGGAGGTCAGTGCAAGGCAGCATACGCTGCCGCGAACGTCGTACCCCGATCGGGCAGGTGAGCCGTTCCGGCTCAGGCCGGTGAGGCCGTCTGCCAACCGCACAATGCCGGTCTTTGTCGGGGTCTGGGAGCCTGAGGTCTCCCAGCCCTTGCACCGCCAAAGCCCGCCATCCCCACCGCACCAGACCGCCTCCCCGGCCACGCTCCACTTCGTTCCGCGCCCTTGGTCACTGGGAGACTCT
This sequence comes from uncultured Bacteroidales bacterium, assembly GCA_900317925.1. Taxonomy (GTDB): domain Bacteria; phylum Bacteroidota; class Bacteroidia; order Bacteroidales; family UBA932; genus Cryptobacteroides. Next base: position 844 of record ONIQ01000055.1, read on the forward strand.
AAGCCGGGCTCCCCGCATCAAGGGCAGCATACAACCGACCGCCGGCACCCGCCCGACCGTCCCGTCTTAGAGACTCCCAGCAACCAAGGCCAACCAGGCATCTCACGCCCCGGCCGCAGTGCGTAATCGACCGTCCTGCCCCGCCCTGAGGACCGCAAAAAGGATATAAATATACACAAGGGAAGCAGCGGCTTCCGCCGCTGCGGGTGCTCCTGATCCGGATGGTGTCAGAGGTGGTGAATATATGCCTAATCCATTGAATATAAATTTGTTAATGTCGTGATTTTTTCGTATCTTGTATACTGAATTAAAGACATATTGCTATGAGAACACAACTGCATAACTGGAGAATCCTGGTGGACCACATCATCGACAAGGTGTGGGAGTACATTGATGAAATCGACTATTGGGACGACGAACCAAAGCTGTGGGTGGAGGCTGAATCCGACACCGTGGTCCTCGGCGAGAAAGGCAAGGAGTATCCCGGCGAGAGCAAGCAGGTGAGCGAATTCATCCGAAAGGACGAGGCCGGCAATATGGAGCCGGACATCGACCGCATCGAGGACTTTGCCGCGGGCTGGTTCGACTTCCGTCAGGCGTAGTTGCGTGGTCCCTCTGAGCTACCTCTTTGTTCAAGAGTTCAAGGCGCGGCCCCTGCCCCATTCATATACTGCATCATATGCCCAGGTATAACCCAAATATCCGCTTCTCCGACTGCTGGTCTTCAGTGGGCGATGTTACATTCTATCATAGGAACGGCGTCTGCTACTGGAAGAAGCGGGCGCATCCGGAGTTCCCGGGCACCCTGGGGCAGCTGGAAGCGCAGTCCGTGCATCTTCGTGCGCTGCAGGCGTGGAGGTCGCTCTCCCCTCTTGTCCAGGAGCAGTGGAACATGCTCTCGCTGACGGTCTACAGCCATCGTCCTCCCTTCCGGAAGGACCACCACATCACCGGCCACAATCTCTTCGTGTCGGCTTACCACGGCTTTGCACAGCTGGGGCACGAACACGTGCCTTCCCCCAGGGCCTTCGAGGAACTGCCGGCCTTTACGGTTGACTATTCGTCGGCCAGCGTGATTGACGGAGAGGATCTCAGCATCAAACTGAGAACGCAGCTTGAACGAAATGCCGTCCCCACCCGGTACCGTGTCGCCGTCCGCATCCAGCTCACGACGCCCGGATCTGGACGGAGACCCGGGTATCTCCGTTCCTTCGTAGCCGAGGAGAACTGCACCGGCCGTGACTGCATCGTCGAAGTCAGGGTGCCTGGATACAAGAACATCTGGGACCTTGACCTCCGGACGTATCAGGTGCATATGCGCTACTTTCTGATAGATGCCGAGACCGGCTACCGCAACATTTTCCGGAAGAAATCCTTCCTGATGGAGCTGTAAATTTACCTAAAGTAATACTTTATACAATCATATCTAATTATTTATATTTGAATAATTAGAAAACTTTTTGTATATTTGTATCGGAATCAGAGGCTGCTACCCATAAGAAGATTATGATAGCAAAGCCTTCCATAGCGTTCAACGACTTCGCCGGCACCGCGAAGGATGTCACCGCGAGGAACGTCAACGGGCGCAATATCCTCTCCGTCCGTGCCTTCCAGAGCAAGGTCGTCACGCCGGCTCAGGCTACCACTCGAAATCAATTGTCCAAGATCTCCCGGGAGTATAAACAGCTCTCTGATTCCCAAATGCAAGCCTGGGAGGTCTTGGCATCTCATATGAAGGCTGCGTCCTTCATCGGCTCTGCCGCAGAGATGACCGGCCACAACGCTTTCGTCCGTCTCAACTCCAATCGTGTCATGGCAGGAGAGCCCATCCTCAGGGATGCGCCTTCCTATCACGGAACTATTCCGGTTGTGGTCTACGACGAGGCAGTCGTTACTCCCGAGTTCATCGCCATCAACGGCATCAAGCACGCTCCCTCCCCTTACAAGCTGGTCGTGAAGATGTCCGGCACCCAGAGTGTCGGCATCTCCAACGGCTGGAGCAAGACTGTCATCGTCTCTCCCGGCATGGAGGACGACTGGGGCCAGGCGGACGTGACCAAGCTGTACTTCAAGACCATCGGCGTGGAGCCCGTTCCCGGCCAGAAGGTCTTCGTCGAATCCTACTGGATGGACACGGCTACCGGTTTCGCCGGCCAGGTACTCCAGGACGTGGCCATAGTGACCGGAGAAAGCCCGTCCGGGCAGCGTGTCCGTGCTACGATGGATGACCTTGACCCGAACGAGGAAAGCCACGTCTCCTCGCTGGATGTGGACTTCTCCACCGGCGTTCCCGTGGCAGAGTTCAACGCAATGTGCTTGGGCCATAGCAACGTCGCTTCTTCCGAGGTTTATCTGGACCGTCCGCTTCCTGCAGACGTCATCGGTACCGGCATCTGCCTGGGCCGCGGAAACGGCGCTGACGGCAAGATTATCCCGCAGTCCTATCTGGTCTATATCCGCAACTACGGCGGCAAAGCAGAGATGACTTTCGCCCATCGAGGCGGCTACTACGTGAAACCTACGGAATGCTTCGGCTCCGGCATCATCTACTAATCCCCTATCGCAACGACTATGTTCAACAGTATTGGAAATAACTTCGGTGCCGGCCAGATAACCTTCAAGGATTACCAGGCAGAGAACTACGTGGTCCTGAACTCCAAGTTCACCTTCGATCCTACCAACGCAGATTACCAGGCCTGCGACCAGCTGGAAATCTACGTTCCGGATCTGACCATCGACCGCAGCGCTCTGGGCGGCGTATTCATCCGCTTTGTCGAGGATTACCACTACTCCTGGGGTGACTCCGTATATGATGGTGGTACCGTCCTCAAATCCTGGATCAAGGACAAGAACACCATCGTCATCGAGAAGCAGCCGTGGTTCGACCAGAACGGCCCGCTCATCATCTACATAGTCACGCTCTATCCGCAGTTGAATCAGGGCAGCGATACCATCAAGAGCACCATGCAGCGCCTTACGATGACCACGGAGGGCAATTACCTCCGCTTCGGCTACGAGACCTTTATGGTGGAGTTCGAGCACTGGGTGTTCATTCATCTGATGTTCTCCGGCGTTACTTACGCTTACAGGGAAGCGCTGTGGGAGGTGACGATGGAGCAGTTACCAGCAGACATCACCGCAGATGTTCCAATCTGTGGAGGTGGCAACCAGATGCATCCCAACTGCGACGGTATGGCGGAAGCCCACATCGAGAACAAGGTTCTCACCAGCCAGCGTCGCGTGATGGGATTCTTCGACACCGCTCACGATCCGTTCGTATATGCTTTCCTCGTCAGAGACAACAATGACAATACATCAGAATAAACCATTTGTTTAACTTTTAATCTATTTGCGCCATGAAGTACAATCCTTCTATCGCCTTCGACGAAATGTCGGGCTCCGCAAAGGGTGTCACCGCCGCCAAGACGCGCGGTCGTAAGTACATCCGCAACCGTGGATACGGCGGCTCCACCAGGACCGCGTTCCAGTCTTCCGTAAAAGCTGTCTTCAAGCAGCTCTCTCAGGCCTGGCAGGGTCTCACCAACGAGCAGATCCTCGCCTGGAATGCAGCGGCCAACACCGCTCAGGGCAAGTCCGTTCTCGGCACCAAGTCCAAGATCTCCGGTGCGAACCTCTTCATGAGGCTCAACTACTGGGTCGTGTACTGCGGTGGCCAGATCATGACCGCCGTGCCTACCCTCGCCGGTGTCGAGGCACCCGCCGGGGCGACTATCGTCCTCACCCCTGCCGCAATGACCTTCACCCTGGACAGCATCCCCGCCGATGTGACCAACCTGAAGCTCGTCATCCAGGCATCCGACCCTCAGGGCAACGGCATCACCCGTGCCTACAGCAAGGCTGCGGCCTTCGACGATCCTTCCACCCCGGTGGCCACGGCCGTCGACATCAAGGCGAAGTATGACGCCAAGTGCGGCACTCCTTCTGCCGGCAGCCCGAAGGTCTTCTTCAAGTACTTCTTCGTGAACACCGTAACCGGTGAGAAGTCCGGAGACGTACTCGCCCAGGCCAAGCTCACCAACGAGTAGGCATCAGCTTCCTCCTCTCTCGGACTCCCGCCCGGCTCACGCCAGACGGGGGTCTTCTTTATCCCCACCAGCCATCCTGAACTTCTCGAAGATTATTCGTACCTTTGCACCCGGAGGTCTGATGCCAGACTTCTATTGTTAACACCCGGTGCGCCCCTGCTGCCATGCGGGGACGCACCTTTACTTTTTTTGTCCCCCGAAGGACTTTTTCACGAAAAAAGTTTAGGGCCTCAAAAAATTCGGGGACAGTAGGGGGACAAACGTGAAAAGGTCAAAAAGTTAAAGTGTTTATTTACAATAAGTTATAGACTTTCCCTATTTCCTGCATCGGGAAATAGGTATCGACTTGCTTAATCGTCCTCGCCAACAGGACCGGGAACGAATAAAATATCTTTCGACACTTGAATACCATACGCCACATCCCTAAACCGTCCTGGCTGAGGAACAAGGATGCCGGAGGAAACCAGTGCCTTGACGTCTCTCTCGGCTGTATCTACTGACACAGAGGCCAGCTTCGCCCAGTTCTTCACCTTCAGTTTTCCGGCATAGCCGTCGAGATAAGTGTTCAGCACCTGCTTCTGACGGTCGCTGATAACATCCTGAGAATGACTCTGCCAGAAGATGGCCTTATTCAGGATGGACGACAGCATCTCCTCTGCACTCTCAATAGCGCGAATCATACAATCAAGATACCAATCGATCCAGGCAGTGATGTCTACACTCCCCTTTTGGCAGCGCTCAAGGATGTCATTATACTTGCGCTTCTCCTTATTGATCTGGCGTGAGATACTGAAATAGCGAAGAGATGAGTTGTCTGCCTGACTCAATGCCATATCGGCAATAGCCCGGCTTATTCGGCCATTTCCGTCATCGAAAGGGTGAATGCTCACGAACCAGAAATGAGCGACAGCCGACTTAATGTAATCCTTGGGAGTCGAATCGGCATTGAACCAGTCAAGGAACTTCTCCATCTCGCCGGGGACAAGTTCTGCTGCAGGTGCGTGATAATGGACTTTCTCCCGCTCCAAAGTGCCCGAAATGACGTCCATATCATCGACCCTATACTTCCCAACATTGATGACCTCCATACCACTTCTTCCCGTCGGGAAGAGGCAGTTGTGCCATCCAAATAGCCGGTCATCAGTCAGTGGCTTCGCATAGTTCCCCACTGCATCCAACATCATCTCGACGACACCCTCGACATAGTGTGAAGGCTCAGTCTCGTTCGTAATATGGACCCCCATCCTTCTTGCTACAGAGGAACGGACTTGATCGGAATTCAAGACAACGCCCTCAATCTCCGAGGAAGCAACAATATCGTGCGTCAGGGCCTCGACGGCAGCCTGCTGCTGGACATCGAAACCGATAGCAGACAGCCTCCCCTCAAGGAAACCGGCAGCCTTGTTTACCTTCGCGAGTTTTAGACCGATGCGGGTCTGGTCCCAGGTGAAATTCGGCCAATTCTCAGTCTGATGGATGTACATATATCTCTCATTTTTTTGCAAATATAATCATTTGCGGAATACAAACCGCAAATTCTGCGGATTATTAACCGCATTAAGAGCAGAGAACAGCGAAAGTGGCTATTTCCTGCATCGTCAACTCCAGCACCGGCGAGAAGTCCGGCACCATGCTGGCAGAAGTCAAGTGGGCCGCTGCCGCGGCCGGTGGCGAGCCCTAGTCCCGCCCTCCCCGGTCCATCCGGCTTAACCTAAACTGCCAGCCCTCCGCAGTCGCGAGACTCCGGAGGGCAAAACTCGTTGGAAAAATTACGGCGAACCATTGAAAACTCGTTGGAAAAATTACGACAGCTATTTGAAAACTCGTTGGAAAAAGTGTATCTTTGTTCCCGGATAAAGTATCAGACTATGCTGAAAAGGAAAATTGAAGACGCTCTCACCCAGTGGAAAAACAAACCCGAACACAAGCCTCTGGTGATAATGGGCATCCGCCAGTGCGGTAAAACATATATCTCGCAGCACTTCGCTGAGCAGAACTACAAGAATGTCGTCTACATGAACTTCATCAAGCAGCCGGAGCGAATCAACGCTTTCGTCGGATCAAAGGATGTGGACAGCATTCTGCTCAACTTGTCGGCGCAGATAAAAGGTGTCAAGTTCATCCCCGGAGAGACCTGCCTGATCTTTGATGAGATCCAGGAATGCCCCGAGGCCAGGACTTCGCTCAAGTTCTTCAAAGAAGACGGCCGCTTTGACGTGATTGCCACCGGTTCCCTATTGGGCGTCCAAGGCTACGGCGATGAGCTCAAGAAACGGCGTCGCAAGATGGTTCAGAAGAAAGATCTGGGCATCAATTCCGTTCCTGTAGGCAGCGAGGATATTATCGAGATGTATCCCTTGGACTTCGAAGAGTTTCTATGGGCCAACGGATTAAATCAGAATGTCATCGATGCTCTCAGGAAGTTCTACACGGAGGAAACGCCGGTTCCGGAAGGAATCCACGTTGCCTTGAAGAGGTATCTGAATCTCTATGTTGCTATCGGCGGACTCCCCGCTCCCATCAATGCCTTTCTGGCAACAAACAACATGAACGCCGTCAGCGAGGAATACAAGGGCATCCTGAAGGAGTACCGCGACGATATGGTCAAGTATGCTCCGGACAAAGACAAGCCCCATATCCGCGAGTGCTTCAATTCCATCCCCAAGCAGCTGGCCAAAGAGAACAAGAAATTCCAATACAGCAAGGTTAAGCCCGGCGGACGAGGTGAAACCTATCTGGGCTCCCTCCAGTGGCTGGAAGACGCCGGCATTATCTGCCGCTGCTACAATACAGACATCACCGGCCTCCCGATGGAAGGCAATGCCAAAGACAATGTGTTCAAGGTCTACACGGCAGATATCGGCCTGCTCATCGAGATGCTGGGCCCCGGGACCAGGGCGGATATCCTGCAGGGTAACCTGGGAGGATTCAAAGGCGCCATCTTCGAGAATCTGATGGCTGACACGCTTCACAAGAAGCAGCAGAGCCTGTACTACTTCCTGAAAGACTCAGGTCTTGAGCTGGACTTCCTCGTCCGGATGAAAGGCGAATGTGTGCCGCTTGAAGTGAAAGCCAAAACGGCCCAGGCCAAGAGCGTCCAGACTGTCTTGAAGCACGCGGACAAATACCACGTGAAGCACATCATCAAATTCGGAGACTACAATGTCGGCCGGGAAGGCCAGCTGCTCACGCTCCCCAACTACATGCAGTTCCTCCTGGATCTGGAGCCGGAAGAAATCGTCCTCGAACCAATCGACGTGGACGCCGTCAACGCCCTGGCAAAGAAGATCCTTGGCTAATTTGAGAAACTATATGGGCGAATCAGAAGGCAATCGCGGCGTTGTTTGGCGTTACGGTTCCTAACATCTCCTACCACCTCGGACGTATTTTCATCCAGGACTACCGGTCACAGTATCATTCGTTATCCACATTGGTGATGGTAAAGTAGGAAGGGTCTAAAGGAGTTTCTTCATCTCTTCCTCGTCAGGGAGAAGGTCCTTCAGTTTCGCCTGATCGGTCTTTTATGTAGCAACCCCCATCGGGCGGTTGTAATCCTGCAGCACGTATTCAACGAAGGTTTTGTCGGCGTCCTTGCCTTGGCAAGAATAGCAATATGATGCGTGAAACCAATGCTAAAGAAGGCCGCAAGAGGAAGTTCTGCTGCTGAGAAAGCCATCAGATCTTTCTCGGAATCAATTTTGGCAGTTGCAACTGCCAAAATACCCTCCTCTCCCAACTGCCGATAGAGAGTAAATCGCAGTCTCCACTAACGCTTCTCCGCTCTCATTGACTTAATCTCAGCATTAATCTCATCCTCGGTAAGTCCAAGTTGAGCGGCAGTTTTCCGCGCCTGCTCAATCAGCGAATAGAACTCATCAAGAGAAGGATCCTTAACGGGTTTAAGGAGGATATTCTCGTTGTCTGTTACAACCAGAAACTGTGTGCCCCAAGACCGAGTTTCCTGCAGATGGCTATAGGAAGGACAATCTGTCCTCGCGATGACATTGCTGCGATAGTTGCCATAATCTCTAACCTTTTAAGAAAAATAAGAATTACTTACTTTTCCGCAAAAATAAGAAAGAAAAAGTATAATTACAAATAAACTTCCGTAGGGGTGGACAGGACAATGAGTCCCAGGCCGATAAGCAGCCAAATAATGGGTCACACGCAAAAA
>ONIQ01000065.1 GCA_900317925.1 uncultured Bacteroidales bacterium
TCCCGTAGCGCTTTCGTTTTTTCTTTTATTAATTATACCATTCTCAATCGGTTTTGTCAGTCTAGAAGCATGAATCACAGACGGCATTTTGAAGTTTCTCGCCTTCTCCATCCACCCTGTCCTGCCGGCTTTCCATTCTTCCCGGCCTTTGACGCCCAGGATTTTCTCCTGGGCGCTGATGGACTGGGTCTTTAGCCAGGCACGGCCGTTTTCTTCCACGTTGTCGGACCGTTTCCGCCCTTCCAGCTCGCGCCTGTACACCGGAGCATAATGGCACAGGCAATGGGGATGAGCCGGGTTCACCGGCGCCGCATCCTTTGGGAAGATTCCCTTCCCCAGGCCGTACAGGTCCGCTTCAGCGTACATGTCGCAGATGTCTTCCGCCGGGTGACGGCTGCCTAGTTTCCACTGGTACGCCACCACGTCCTCATCTTCCCCGTACCGGGCAATGAAGGCATCATATCTTGCCCTGGCGGCTTCCGTCCGGGCAATCCGCTCGGCCACGTACCGGCTTTTCTCCTGTATGGCGTTCTGAAGGGCCCGCTGGGCGGCTTTTTGGCTGCCATGCCCCAGCTTGTCCATGAGCTCCCAAAGGGAAGTCCGAAAGTGGTTGTATGTTACACGGTCATCGGCCAATCCATCTGCCTGGGCCTTTACTTTGCGGATTGCTTTCAGCACCGACAGCTGGTCGGCCGGCGTCATGCTCTCCCGGCTTGACCGGGCCCACCGGGTCAGTTCATCCAGGTACCGGGGAAGCTCCTGCGTACCGGTCATATGCCCATAGCCGTAGCCGTCATACAATGCCTGGGCCGTCTTCCGGACGGTGCTGTTCCGCCGAATCTGGTTCTGAACGGTTTCCACGATAGACTGCCGCATTTCCCGGCTGGCACCATGCAGTTTCTGGGACAGCGTCATGCCGGACCCGTCCCAGGGAGTGGACAAGGCCTTCAGCAGTTCCGCCGAAGAAAGCGCGCCGGCCAGTTCGGCTCCCAGGGCATCCTGGGCCGTGGAAACGATGGCCTGAGAAACATTCGCGTCCAGCCAGTCCGCGACATCGTACTCCTGAAACGCCTGCTGCACGGCCTGGGTGACGGTCATTCCGCCATCCATCAGTTGCTGGATCCGTTCCACGATGGCTTTTCCCTTTTGGCCATACGCCTGGGAAAAGGCTCTCAATTGCCGCTGCAGTTCGTCCATAGGTTACTCCTTGTCAGGCTCCATCCCTTCTTCGCCCGGAGCCACGTCGAACCCGGCCGGCCGTTTCCCCGCCGGCGGTTCGCTGTATTCCGATTCCAGGCCATCCTCTCCAATGCTGCCGACAATCTCGTCAAATCGTTCTGCAGAAAGATCCGGAAGGTACGAACCCATCACCTGCTTGGCGACTTCAACCCGCAGTTCCGGAGACAGGTCCATGTCCAGGACTGCCTGGGCATTCTTCAGCTCCGTCGAGATATCCGTGACGCCGAAGTCGGACGAGTAGGTCGCCGTATAGTCGATGTCGAGACTCATCCAGCGGGCCACCTTCAGAACCATCTTCCGTTCCGTCATGGAGCAGCGCATGGCGAACTCGCTCAAACGCTGGTTCGTCCGTTCGAACTCCCACTGGCGGGCAATGCCGGACGATTCCTGGCGCGTGCCGGTTACGAAGCTCAAACCGGCCATGCGGTACATCTCCTCAATCAGCATCTTGATTTGCGACTGGAGCATCTGTGCCGAATCCGACGGAGGAGAAATAAAGCCCGGCTGGAACTTCACCGTGTCGCCGTCATAGCACAACGCGTTGTTGCTGCCGATGACGAGGTCCGTCGCTTCCTTGCTGGGAAACGTCAGGACCGGGAACGTCTGGTTCCGCAGGATTTCCGTCAGCCAGGAGCAGTGATTGTACAGAGATTTCGCGATGCCTGCAACGGGATAAAGCTCCGGCGTCGGGTTGATTTCGCCGCTCTTGACCTTCTGGGACGGGAAGAACACAACCGGAACTTCACCAAGGTTATGCTCACCCGCCGAGACCTGCACTCCGTTCTCCAGGATCGACCAATGCTGCTCGTCAAAGTAGACGGTCCGCTCCAGCTGTTCCCCGCGGGTGGATGCCACGGCCATATCCCGGAACTTGATGGAGAGCACGCGCCCGTTCTTGTCGATGGTGCAGGATTCCACACGGTCCGGATCCAGCGTGTACGCATAGGGGAATTTCCGTTCCTGCAGTGCCTGTCCCATCGTCGGCGGAAGGTCCATGCTCTGGAAGTTCTCCACAACGAGGAAGACGGCACCGTACAGTTTTGCCGATAAGGCCGCCTGCTTCATGAAGGCGTCCATGTCGGTGCCGGTACCGTCGACATCCTTCACGAAGGCCTCGATGATGGTGGAAGCGCTTCCTTTCCAGTCGCGCAGAGGGCTTCGCTTGAACACCGGGTCCACCAGAGCGTTGACGATAGACGCAAAGTAGTTCATGTAGTAAGCGATATGCTGGCGGTCCTGGTAGTTCTCCAGGACTTCGCGTTTATGCTTAATCAGATAGCCGCCCTTAAATCCTCCATCACCGTAATACGCATCCCGCATCAGGCGGTACACGTTACCTTCGCAGGCTTCAAACTGTTTTTCGCTCATGTCTTCATCCTCAATATCCTCAATAATCAAAACGCCCGGTGCGGATCTGCGTCCGTACGGGCATCACGTCGCTACATCCATAACGCGCAGCGTCGATGTCGTGGTTGTTTTTATCGGGATAGGCGCTCAAATACTGCCCGTCCCGGTTGCGCTCATATTCGTATGTCACAAACTCGCGGTACGCGTTCGGACACCTCTTCTTGTCGATGTAGATATGGTTCCTAGACTGGAGCCACCGGATTCCGTGACTTCGCCCAGGTATTCGTGCCTGTAAGACATCTCGTTCCGGAGCTTCAGCTTTTCCGCGTCGTCCACACCGAAAAACAGGATCTTCTGCCCCGTCCGGTCCAGGATAATCTCCATGAGAGACTTCTTGAAGGTGAATTTCGCACAGAGTCCCAAGGCCTCAATGCCCATTCCACCTGCTGGTAGACGGAGTTCTTCAGCGTATTGCCGACCTTGCGCAGTACCACCGCATGGATGTCCGGATGGGCGATCATAAGCTTGGAAATCTGTAGGGGGAGGAAGGAGGACTTCGTGCTGCCGCGGCCGCCCTTCAGTCAGTAGTGCGTGTGCAGATGCCGCCGGATATCAGCACTCAGTCCGTCAAAGGCCGGGATAATCAGGTCGGAATCGTTCGGGTAAGGTCTTTCCAGAATCTTAAAGCCCGCCGTTTCCGGCCGGAGGCAAGACCACCTTTTTCCGGATTTCTCTCAGTTCGCTCTCTGTTAGTTTGCCAAACGGCTTCAGGTTTTCATCATTCATCGGCTCCCATCATCCTTGCTTTTGGGGCAACAAAAAAGCAGGGTCATTTCTGACTCTGCTTTTAGCTGTTTCCATATTTTATTGGGTTATACAACGACAAAAGGACGCTTTCTCGTCCTTTTGCCCTTCCACCAGGATTTGGACCCGGACTGCGTTTTCGACAGTTTTCCAGTTTTCGACGAAAGATGGCGACGGCCTATACAATGGCTTTCATGGCTTTCGCGCGTACTATTAGGCTTACGCCTCTCACCCACACTGAAAGCCACGCCGTCTTCTTTCACATGTGCTACCCGGCTTAACACTATGGTCGTAAGACTCCGGTTCTTCCGTTCGCCCTAAGGTAATTATCCCGCGCCCGCTGAGCCCTGGCAAGGATTTTCCGGTCCGATTACTTTATTTCTCTTATTATTGTCATTGTATTGTCGTTGTGGAATGTTAGCCTGACCAGCTTGTTCCCGCCTACTGTTGCATCAATTCTGCCTTTGGTTCTTGTCTCCATCAAAGTTTCTGACTGTCTGCTCGTCTTAGCCACGAACTTTATGTTTCCAAACGTGAAGTAGCTCTTATATTGCGTCCCATACCGATTGCCCTTTACACTCATCCCACTGCCCGCGCCTCTACCGCCCATCGCCCTTGCCGCTTTTCATCTTTTCCGTCACGGCATTATCAAAATATAATGCCCTGCAAGGGAAATGATAGCCTATATCACCGCCATAGACAACAACGGGTTTCGGGGTTACTCGGCGTATAGCTTCATTCATTCCAGCCTTCCAGATTTTTGTCGCTTCCTTATCACGCTTGACACCAATGGTGGAGACGGAAACCACACCACCCGGCTCTCTACCTCAAGACCGAATTAAAGACCGTAGAAAAGGAAATTTCGCAGTTACAGCTGGTCCCTGAAATCAAAGTAACCATCGACGAATTACAAAACTGCTGGCATGATTTTTTGATCGCCCTAAAACAAAAAACGGACCTCACGTTGGTGAAGTCCGTTTTAGAAAGAACAACATCCGTCGTCGTCAGGCCTGATGAGCTGATTATAACAATAGATGTTGCCAGTGTGCTGGTGCCGGGGACCGGAATCGAACCGGTACGGGTATCACTACCCGAGGGATTTTAAGTCCCTTGCGTCTGCCAGTTCCGCCACCTCGGCATATAAA
>ONIQ01000054.1 GCA_900317925.1 uncultured Bacteroidales bacterium
GCTCGTGCCGATCGTGCGGCGCAATTCGCACCGTTCGCAGCCTTAACCGGCTTTGAGGAGACCCTGGACGGAGCCGCCCAGTCCCATTTGGACGCTATACCATCTCCATACTCTCCGCCAGAGTATTGAACTCCTCTTCATTGATTGTCTGGCAGTTACCATCGAAACGGGCATCCATTTCGATTTCCAGCCTCCGGCATTTCAGGTCGCCCTCAATAACGGAAGATGACTTAAGGGACAGGGTGTCCTTCACATAGAAATTCCCATGCATCTTTCCCCAGAAATCGGCATTCTCGCAGACGATATCGCCGGTAATGACGGCATTCTCGCCCACAACGACCTTGCACTTGGAGATGATGCGGCCCTCGAACGAGCCGTCGATTCGGATGTCGTTGGGAGAATAAATATCGCCACGGATGATGGTACCGCTGGAGACGCGGCTCACCTCATTCACGTTCACGACAGGTTCTACTACCTTACCCATATACAATCAGCTTATCGGTTAAAACAGGATGCCTTTTCCGTGGCAGTTCTTATATTTGAGACCGCTGCCGCAGGGGCAAGGGTCGTTGCGGCCCACCTTCTTCTCGGCCCGGACAGGGGTGCGTGCAGCCTGCTCGCCATTGGTAACCAGGTCGTTGCGACGGGTTTGCAGGCGGCTCATATCGTTGCGCGGCTGGGGACGGGCTTCCCGCGGCTGCTCGGACGCATCGCGGAGCGGGATAAAGGCCCGGAGCAGGAAGGACAGCACGTCCTTGTTCAGGGCTTCCAGCATGGCGGCGAAGAGGTTGTAGCTCTCGAGTTTATACACCACCAGCGGGTCTTTCTGCTCGTAGGATGCGTTCTGCACGCTCTGGCGCAGGTCGTCCATATCGCGCAGGTGCTGTTTCCAGTGATCGTCGATCTGCCAGAGGATGATGGTCTTGCTGAGCGTCTTGGCGATTTCCTTTCCCTGGTTCTCATAGGCCTTGGCCAGATCTACCGAAAGATTCAGCATCCGGCGGCCGTCGGAGATGGGAATGGCGATATTCTTATACATCGAGCCCTGTTTCTCAAAGACATCCTTGATGAAAGGATAGACCTTTTCGATCATGGCATCCATTCGGCGGTTGTACACCTCCTGCATATGCTCGCTCAGGCGGGCGGCAATCTGCTCAGGCTTCGACTTCTCGTAGAATGCGGCATCGAATCCGGCATCGATCGAAAGCTGTCCCATGAGGAATTCCTGGAACTCGTCGAACGGCATGCCCTCGGACTGGTCCACATAGATGGTCGCCTGGTCCGTCATCATGTTCTGGACATCGATTTCGATGCGCTCGCCGGACAGGGCGTTGCGACGACGGGCATAGACCGCCTCGCGCTGGTAGTTCATGACATCGTCATACTCGAGGGTGCGCTTACGATAACCGAAATGGTTCTCTTCCACCTTGCGCTGGGCTTTTTCGATAGAACTGGAGAGCATCGGGGCCACAAGGGCCTCATCGTCCTTCATGCCCAGCCGGTCCACGACGCCCGCGATCCGTTCCGATCCGAACAGGCGCATCAACTTGTCTTCCAACGAGATATAGAAAGCCGAGGAACCCGGGTCTCCCTGACGTCCGGCACGACCGCGCAACTGACGGTCCACACGGCGGGAATCATGGCGTTCCGTACCGATGATGGCCAGGCCGCCCGCCGCCTTCACCTCGGGCGACAACTTGATATCCGTACCACGGCCCGCCATGTTGGTGGCGATGGTCACGGTGGAGGACTGGCCCGCCTGGGCGACGATTTCCGCCTCGCGGGCGTGCTCCTTCGCATTCAGCACGTTGTGCTTGATTCCCCGCAGCCGGAGCATGCGGCTCAGCAATTCGGAGGTTTCCACATCGGTCGTGCCCACCAGCACCGGCCGTCCGGCTTTCACCAGTTCCGCGACCTTATCGATCACGGCGTTATACTTGGCTTTCTTGGTCTTGTAAATCAAGTCGTCCTGGTCGTCGCGGATAACGGGACGGTTGGTCGGGATGACCACCACATCCAATTTATAAATGGACCAGAACTCGCCTGCTTCCGTTTCGGCCGTACCGGTCATACCGGCCAGCTTGTGATACATACGGAAGTAGTTTTGCAGGGTGATGGTCGCGAAGGTCTGCGTCGGGTCCTCGACCTTGACGTTTTCCTTGGCTTCCACCGCCTGGTGCAAACCGTCGCTCCAGCGGCGTCCCTCCATGATACGGCCCGTCTGCTCGTCCACAATCTTCACCTTGCCGTCCACGATGATGTAGTCCACGTCTTTCTGGAACATCGCGTAGGCCTTCAGGAGCTGGATCATGATGTGCACGCGGTCGCTCTTCAGGGAGTAATCTTCCATCAGGGCGTCTTTCCGCTGCTGTTTCTCTGCCGGATCGGTCACCGTTCTTTCGATTTCAGCGATCTGGCTGCCCACATCGGGAAGCACGAAGAAATCGGCATTGTTCACGCAGGAAGCCAGCATTTCGTGGCCCTTGTCGGTCATATCCACCGTATGCTGCTGCTCGTTGATGACGAAATACAGCTCGTCCGTGATGACGGGCATTTCGCGCTCGTTGTCCTGGATATAGATACCCTCGGTCTTCTGGAGAAGCTGTTTCATGCCCGTCTCGCTGAGGAACTTGATGAGGGGCTGGTATTTGGGAAGGCCCTTGTAGCAGCGGAAAAGCAGCTTGCCGCCTTCCGCCTCGTTGCCTGCCGCAATCAGTTTCTTCGCCTCGTTCAAGGTGGTGTTCACCAACTGGCGCTGCATGCCGTAGAGTTTCTCCACATAGGGACGGAACTCGACGTACTGCTCGTCGGAGGCCGATTTTTCAATAGGACCGGAGATGATGAGCGGGGTTCGGGCATCGTCGATGAGCACGGAGTCCACCTCATCCACAATGGCGAAATGGTGCTTGCGCTGTACCAGGTCGGCCGCGCTGATGGCCATGTTGTCGCGCAGGTAGTCGAAACCGAACTCGTTGTTGGTACCAAACGTGATGTCACAGTTATAGGCCTTGCGGCGCTCGTCGCTGTTGGGCTGATGCTTGTCGATGCAATCCACGCTCAGGCCATGGAACATGTACAGGGGGCCCATCCATTCCGAGTCTCGTTTGGACAGGTAGTCGTTTACCGTCACCATGTGCACGCCCTTTCCGGCCAGGGCGTTCAGGAACACCGGCAGCGTAGCCACGAGGGTTTTTCCCTCGCCGGTAGCCATCTCCGCGATTTTTCCTTTGTGCAGGACGATACCGCCGATAAGCTGGACATCGTAATGCACCATATCCCACGTAATCTCGTTTCCGCCGGCCATCCAATGGTTGCGCCAGATTGCTTTGTCTCCGTCGATGGTGACGAAGTCCTTTCCGGCGGCGGCCAGGGAGCGGTCGAAATCCGAGGCGGTCACTTCGACAAACTCCTTCTCCGCAAAACGGCGGGCGGTGGATTTCATGATGGCAAAGGCATCCGGCAGAATCTCATCGAGCACCTTTTCGATGGCCTCGTCTTCATCCTTGACCAGTTTGTCCGATTCCGTAGCCAGTTGTTCCTTCCGGCTTACGGGAATGTCTTTTTCCAATTCGACGCGGATTTCGGCGATGCGGTTTTCAAACGGTGCTTCGCACGCACGCAATTTCGCCTTCAGTTCCTCCGTACGGGCGCGCAACGCGTCATTGGATAATTTATCAATCGTCTCATAAGCCGCCAGGACCTGGTCCAGGACCGGCTTCACCTCTTTCATGTCCCGGTCGGCCTTCGAGCCGAAAAGTTTCTTCAGGATGTCTGATATTGCCATATTACGTGTTTTTTCATTTTATCTTGCAAATATATACAATTTCAAAAATAATACCTAACTTTGAAGTCGCCTTAACAGGCTAAAATGCAGACAAAATGTCAGTTTTGTGGACAGATCCTCTCGTAAGCGGAATCGCCGCCGCCGTCCTGGCAGCGATTCTGGGATTTGTCACCATCCCGATTGTCCTTTCCTATGCCTGGCGGAAGTTGCTCCTGGACAAACCCGATGAGCGCAAGCTTCACAAGACGCCGACCCCCCGGCTCGCCGGCCTGGTCTTCCTGCCCATCATCTTCCTCTGTGTCCTCGCGGCCTGTTTGTTTACGGGAACGACTTCCTTCGGAAAGGAAGAATTTTCCCTTCTGGCCGCAGCCATCTTGATCTATCTGGTAGAGTATATCGACGACCTGCATACCTTGAGCTGGAAAATCAAGTTCCTCGTGCAGGGGCTGGCTGCCGGGGCCATCGCCTTCAGCGGCCTGTGGTTGCGGGACCTGGGCGGCCTGCTGGGCATCCACGCCCTTCCGGCCATCGCCGGCATTCCGCTCACCATCGTGCTGATCGTCCTCATCACCAATGCCCTCAACCTGATTGACGGCCTGGACGGTCAGGCCGGAGGCATCTGCTTCATCGCCATGGTGTTCCTGGCCGCTTGGAACGGGGCGTCCGGACAGACGGTCTCTACTTTCATCGCAGCGGCGACGGCCGGTGTCCTGATTCCTTTCTTATACCATAACATCTTGGGAACCAACGAGAAACGGAATAAGACCTTTATGGGAGATACCGGAAGTCAAGTGCTGGGGTTCATTCTCGGATTCCTGGTCATCCGCCTGGCCGTCCATCCGACGGACGAGGACATTCCGGTCCGTCTGATAAGCGGTTTCTCCCTGGTCGCCCTCGCCTCCCTGGACCTGGTCCGCCTGTTTTTCTGGCGGATCCTGCACGGCCGGAGTCCCTTCCAGCCCGACGCCAACCATATCCACCACAAAATGATGCGCAGCGGTTTTTCTCCGCTGGCCACCCTGGGGATCGTCCTCATGCTTGATTTAACCTTTATTCTGGCAGACCGGTGCCTGATCCACTGGGATATCAACGTATTGCTCCTGCTGAATATCGGTTTCTGGATGGTGGTGAACGGCCTGGTCAACCTTCGGCTGAAACGAGCTGCGAAATAGTCTTCGCGAAGGCTTCCCACGAATGATTCCGGATGAACGCCGTCCGCCGGGCGGGGTCGATTTCCTGCTTGCCGGAAAGAATGGCAAACAGTTCCTCCACAGAAGAATACGTCAGACAGAGGCCCTCCTCGGCCAGGTCGGCAAAGGCGCCCACCGCAGGCCCCACGGGGGTACCGCCCAGGGCCAGGGTATCCATCAGCACACCCGAGGAAGAAACGCTTCCGGGGAGATACGGGAAGAGGACATAACGGGCCGCCTTCGACAGGGAGGCCAGTTCCTCGAAGGGGGCGCGCCGGTTCTCGAAGGAGACGCCGGCCGGCAGGGAAGATTCCAGTTCGCGGGCATAGACCGGATCGGCACACCGGCCGATGATCCGCACGCACAAGCCGCTTTCGGCAAGGGCCGGTTCCCGGACGAATTCCAGTACACCTTTATATGGAAGGATATCTCCCCAAATGAGAATGTCGAAAGGCGCCACAGCCGGAGCCGCCTGTCCCGTAAAGGGCGTGACAGGATGAGCGATATAGCAGACCTTCCCGGGATCTTCCGCCAGCACGGCGAGCCGCAGGCGCGCCACAGTGGCCGCTTCCTGTGAATGGGCGATCACCACATCGGCCTGCCGAAGCTGGGCGTCGGTAAGCCGGCGGGAGATGGGCGTCTCCCCCTTATGCGGGCGCGGATTGTGAAAAATGAAGATAATTTTTCTCCGGCGGATTTTCATGATTCGCAAAGCGGCATGCGCCAGCCACTGCTGGAACCAGGCCAGCTTGTGGAAAGCGATGGTCTCCACAAAGCTGAGCAAAAACACATCGGCCCGCAAGGAGTTGAAGACCAAAGCGGTACCCTGCATCAGGCAGGGCCTGTTGTCTGCTTCCAGTACCTTGAAATACATCGACAAAGCCTCCTTCAACCGGTAAAAATACCGGTTGGGATAGCCTGTACCACGTTTTGCGGAAGGAGCGACGTATATCGAAAAATCTTTCATTTTGGTGTAAATATCGCAATTATTTTCAATTTATGAAAAATATCACTAACTTTGCGACAAATCCAGCCCTCAAATATAGGGGGGGGGTAAAAAATGAATCAGGTTAGCAAGATCATAAATTGGTATTTCAGCAAGAAGACCCTTCCCTTCTGGGGAATCATTCTTCTTGACAGTCTGATTGTACTGTTCTCGTATTACCTTGTGTTTTGGTTCTTCTTCCGGGGTTCCGGGTTGGAGAACCATTTCTTTCCTGCCACCTGCACCTTCCTCCTGTTCCTGTTCTGCCACCTGATTGCCTTCCGGTTTTTCCATACCTATTCCGGTATCATCCGGTATTCCTCCTTCGTGGATCTGGGACGCGTGGGTTTCGCCATGGGATCTTCCGGCCTGGCCGTGATCCTGATTCATTACATTACCAACGAGATGCCCGGCACGTTCGTCTTCCTGAACGTGCGGCATATCGTGCTGGCCATTATCATGGCCACGCTGATCATGTGGGCCCTCCGGGTTGTTGTCAAATTCTTCTATGACAACTATTTCCGGGCGGATGAGAACGCTTTGCGCGTCTTTATCTACGGTGTCCAGGACGGTGGCGTGGGACTCGCCAAGAATATCCGGAACGAGAAGCCGGCGCGCTTCGTGCTGAAGGGATTCATTTCGCACGACCCGCGCTTGAATTATACCCGCCTGATGGGCGAGAAAGTTTACCAGGTAAACGATCATCTTCCCGAAGTCTTGAAGGAGAAAGGAATCGATGCCGTGCTGGTAGCCCCGAAACGTAACGATGTTTTCCGGAATGACGAACAGCTGCAGGACTATATCATCGGAGCGGGCGTAAGCATTTATATGGCGCACGAGGCCGATAAATGGGAAAAAGGAGAAGATGTCGCCCCGCAACTGCGGGAAGTGAGCATTGAGGACCTCCTCCCCCGCGAGCAGATACAGGTTGATATGGAATCCGTGGGCAGCATGCTCAAAGGCAGGAAAATCCTGATTACCGGCTCTGCCGGCTCCATCGGCAGTGAAATGGTCCGCCAGATTGCCGTCTACAAACCTGCGGAACTGATGCTGATCGACCAGGCGGAAACCCCGCAGCACGACATCCGGCTGATGATGGCCCATGATTTCCCGGACATCAAAGCCGCCACCGTGGTGGCATCCATCGCCAACGAGCCCAAGATGCGGAAGATCTTCAGCGAATTCAAGCCGGATTATGTCTTCCACGCGGCCGCCTACAAGCACGTGCCCATGATGGAGGACAACCCTTCCGAGAGCATCCACAACAACGTCTATGGCACCAAGGTCATCGCGGACCTTTCCGTAGAATTCGGCGTGAAGAAGTTTGTGATGATTTCCACCGACAAGGCCGTGAATCCGACCAACGTAATGGGCTGTAGCAAACGTATTTGCGAGATTTACGTCCAGAGCCTTAACAAGGCCGAGATGGAAGGCCGGGTCAAGGGCAGCACCCAGTTCGTCACCACCCGTTTCGGCAACGTCCTGGGCTCGAACGGCTCGGTGATTCCCCTCTTTGAAAAGCAGATCCGCGAGGGCGGTCCCGTTACGGTGACCGACCCGAATATCATCCGGTATTTCATGCTGATTCCCGAAGCCTGCAAACTGGTGCTGGAAGCCGGCACGAAGGGCAAGGGCGGAGAGATTTTCGTCTTTGACATGGGCAAACCGGTCAAGATTGCCGACCTGGCCAAACGCATGATCCTGCTCAGCGGCGCCACCAATGTAGAAATCAAGTTTACGGGACTGCGTGAGGGCGAAAAGCTTTACGAAGAGGTTCTGAACGATGCTGAGGTGACCAAACCGTCCTTCCACGAAAAAATCCGCATCGCCGAGGTACGCGAATATGATTATTTCGAAGTCTGCAAGCAGATTGAAGACCTCATTACCATCAGTGGCAAATTCAACAACATGGATACGGTGCGCTCAATGAAGTCCATCGTTCCGGAATACAAGTCCAACAACTCCATCTATTCCGTTCTGGACTAGATACGTTCCGGACTGGATACGAAAAAAGGGAAAGCTTAGTACATCGCACCGCTACAACCTCCTACCCTTGCTACCTTCCGGTCCTGGGGGAATTCAGAGGGAGCTGGTCGTGTACGACTTTCCCGATGCAAAGATAGCAACTTTCCATTGAATTGCAAAATTTGAATCACCTGCTCGCTCCTGCCACGAAACCTGCTGCAGCGTGTTCTCTGGTTTGCAGTTTGTTCACTGCTTGCAGTCGGTTCACTCGCTTGCGGTTTATTCACTGGTTTGCAACTTGTTCTTGGTTTACAGCTTATTCACTGTGTGCAGCCGGTTCACTCGCTTGCAGCTTGTTCACTGCTTTCAACTGTTAGACCGGAACGGGCGGGTCCTTCATGACCGCACCTCACAGTACCCATAAAAGCCCCAGCTCATTACCTCCACGCTTAAGGCGCCAGCCGCGAAACGGACGTTTCACGGTTGGTCGACTTCTTCTTTAATTACGGGCCGCCGCCGAAATAAGCGACCTTCGGCGGCTTCGAAGAACGCACCGCCGCCGGAATCAAGCACCTCCGGCGGCTTCGAAGAACGCACCGCCGCCGGAATCAAGCACCTCCGGCGGCTACAATCGCGCCGGGTGCGGGGAGCTCAAGCAAAAGGCTCTCCTCCCCGGCGCGTTGTTGCTCGCAGGGCGTTCGTACCCGTCACGGGATCTCGCGCATACATCATAGGTGCTTCGGCTCCGTCGCTGCCTCTCTTGAATCAAGGGCCTCACTGCTCCAGGTGTCCCGAAATAGTGTAGACCAGGAGCAAAACGAGCGTTTTTCGTTCCTAGTGTCCCGAAATAGCGCTGACTAAGAGCACTTGGACAGGGACCTTCCGGGAAAATGGCCCCTGGCATGGAAGGTCCCCCGGAAAAACGCAGGACCTTCCAGGAAAACGGCCACTAGCATGGAAGGTCCCCCTGAAAAACGCAGGACCTTCCGGGAAAATGGCCCCTAGCATGGAAGGTCCCCCGGAAAAGCGCAGGACCTTCCAGGAAAAT
>ONIQ01000051.1 GCA_900317925.1 uncultured Bacteroidales bacterium
CTGCCTGCGGGTTGGGACAAGGGGGTGGCGGGGGAGTGGTGCCGCCATGAATTTGTCATTAGAAACTGTTTGATTTTATTCGATGTATTTTTAGAGGAAATATGTTAATGTTTTTGTTGAACCTAAGAGGGGCTTAAAAATAATATTTGCATATTGCGTAATATTTGTATATTTGTATGATTATAAACTGACACATAATATGGACACCAAAGAGAAATTCGTCGTTACGATCAGCCGTGAAATCGGGTCTGGCGGACATACCGTGGGCAAGAAGCTGGCCGAAAAATTAGGCGTGCACTGCTCTGACAAAGAACTTATCCGCCGCCTGATGGATCAGTTCAACCTGGACGCCGCCGAGATCGAGCGCATCAAAGGAGAAAAGAAGAGCTGGCTCAATGATTTTATCCTGAAAGTAGCGCCGATTCCCCTGGACCAGAATCCCAAGCTGAAAATCTCACCCAACGGGGAGGTCCGCCATCTTCCGGAACCCGAAGAACTCATTCAGGCCGAGCGCGATATCCTTCGCTCCATCGCCGCCGAGGGTTCCTGCGTGGTGGTCGGACGGTCCGGTTTCGAAGTGCTGAAGGATTTCCCGAACAAAGTGGACATCTTTATCACCGCTCCGCGCGAAAGCCGTATCAAACGGGTTATGGTCAAGCAGCACCTGAACGAGGAAGATGCCGAATGGGTGGTGGATTCCGTCGATAAAACCCGCGACAATTTCATCCGCCGGATGACAGGTAAAAGCCGCTATGACCTGCGCAACTACAATCTGGTCATCAATTCTGACGGGCTTACCGAGGATCAAGTCGTTGACGTGATTCTCCAATACATGCACGCGTAGTTTGTCCAGACCGGCTTTACATCTCTGCCTTCTCCTGCTGTTCTTCCCCCTTCTTCTCCATGCAGAAAAAGAAGAGGGTTGGGTGATCAATGCATTCCCCTCCACGAGTTACTCGAACGACCAGGGCTTGCAACTGGGTGCCTATATCGACATTTTCAACTACGGGAAAGGCAGCCACAGCATCTTCCCGGACTATACCCACCGGTTCAACATCCAGGCTTCATGGTACACGCTGGGGACCATCGAGATGCACGTCTTCTACGATTCAGAATACCTGATTCCCGGTTTCCGGCTCACCGCGGCCCTTTCGCGGACCACCAACAACCGGTATCCGTTCTACGGATTCGACCCCAACCTGCCCATCGACCTGTTCGAGTGCACCTACGGACGCCAGATGAACCGGGCCCTGGTTATCCTCCAGCGCCCATTTTCCAAGCATCTGAACTGGGTGGCCGGCCTTACGCTCTGGCATTTCAAGACCGACTCCGGCGGGGCCGACTCCCGCAAGACCAACGACCAGCCCTCGCTATATACCTGGTACTGCGCGAAAGGCCTGATCGACCGATACGAGGCCGGTGGCGGCACCCACCTGGAAGGGAAACTGGGCCTGAGCCTGGACACGCGGGATTTCGAGTTCGATCCGGACAGCGGAATCTGGGCCGATGCCTGCCTATTCGGCTCGCCGGACCTGTTCAACACCCGGCATTCCTATCTGCGCGCAGCCGTTCACTGGCGCCAGTACATTCCCCTCGTGAGAAGCCGCTTTACCCTGGCCTACCACCTCGGCTGGCAGGGGCGTCTGGCCGGGGACACGCCATTTTACCTGGCACCGGACATTACCCGCCTGTACCTGATGCACATTGAATCCGAAGGCCTGGGCGGACGGGATACCTTCCGCGGCCTGCGCATGAACCAACTGGTTGGCGATTCCGTGGCCTGGGCCAACGTTGAGTTGCGTTGCAAGCTTTTCCAACTGCCCAAACTGCTAAACCACGAATGGCTGGTGAAAGCCTATCCTTNNCCACGTTTCCGTGGGCGGCGGCGTCTCGGTAGCCATGGACCGCAACCTGATCGTGGCCTTCGAATGCGGCAAAGCGCTGCGTCACAAAGACGGGCCGGCGGCTATCTATATCGGTGTCCACTATACTTTCTAAGATATGAGAACATGGATTAGCATAATCTGCGCAGGGGTGCTTGCCCTGGCAGGAGCGCTCTCCGCAAGTGCGCAGAGCATTTATGACTTTACAGTTAAAGCACAAGACGGTTCCACCATTTCCCTGTCCGAGTACAAGGGGAAGGTCCTGCTCATCGTCAATACGGCCACCGAGTGCGGTTTTACGCCGCAGTACAAAGAGTTGGAGGCCCTGTACCGGAAATTCCAGGACAAAGGCCTGGTTATCCTGGACTTCCCCTGCAACCAGTTCGGAGCCCAGGCTCCCGGCAGCGATGCCGAAATCCACGAATTCTGCACGGGGAAATACGCCATTTCCTTCCCGCAGTTTGCCAAGATTGACGTCAACGGTCCGGATGCCGCTCCGCTGTTCACCTGGCTCAAGTCCCGGCAGGGATTCAAGGGCTTCGGCAACGGGCCCAAGGCGCAGGCCATGGCCAAATTCCTCTCCCAACAGGATCCGGACTACCAGAAAAACCCGGACATCAAATGGAATTTCACCAAGTTCCTGGTGGACCGAGAGGGCAACGTCACAACCCGCTTCGAGCCCACTCAAAGCATGAAATTCGTTGAATCCGTCGTAGGAAGCAAGCTCTTTTAGAGCCGCAAAAGCGGTGTCGCGGTCTGCCTGGGAAGTGTCTGCAGGCGGACCGATTCTTTTACGCCCAGTTCCACCAGCGCCCGTGCCGTCGAGGCGAAAGCGGCCTCGGGGGTATTGTTGTTTTCGCTCAGATGGCAGAGGAAGATGTTCCGCAGGCCTTCGTGCCAGATTTGTTTGACCGTATCGGCACACTCGTCGTTGCTCATGTGTCCCCGTCCCCCGCAAATCCGCATTTTCAGTTGATGCGGATAGGGACCGCCAATCAGCATCTGGGTATCGTAATTCGATTCGATCACCAGCGTATCGGCCTGCCGCGCGAACTCCAGCGATTCGGGGGTAACCCGCCCGACATCAGTCATCAGCACAAAATTCTCGCCGCCGAACCGGATGAAGAATCCGCAGGTTTCGGTTGCATCGTGCGGGACCACGAAATACCGGACGCGGAGGGTGCTGCTGCCCACGGGGATGGTGTTCCACTCCCCTGCCTGCAGGTATTTGCGGCACGGAACGATGGCATCGCGCGTGGCGAAATGCCGCGACAGCGCATCGTGGAGGGTGCGAGAGGCATAGACCGGTTTATGCAGATGGCTGCAGAAGGAACCCAGGTGGCGGATATGGTCGAAATGGTCGTGGGTTACCAGGATGGCATCGAAACAATCGATACCGAGTCCGTAGAGGCGGAGGTTGCGTTTGAGGGCACGCAGGCTCACACCGGCATCGATCAGAATCCCCCGCAGCGGGGTCTGTTCATCCGGTTGCCAGCCCAGGAAGTAGCAGTTTCCGCAGCTTCCGCTGGATAAGCTCATGAACTTCAGCATAGGGCAGCCTCCACCAGGGGTCGAAGCGGCGTTCCTTCCGGATAACAGACCGCCCGGATGCCCAACGCGCTGGCGGCATCCACATTGTTCTGCGAATCATCGATAAAGAGGATTTCTTCCGCGGGAAGGCCCACCCGACGGACCATTTCCGCATAAATCTCCCGGGAGGGCTTCAGCATTTTCATCTCGCAGGAGACGAATTCTGCCCGGAAGACCCGCTGCCAGTCGAGTCCCCTTTCTTCCATCATCTCATGGCTGCGCACCATGGTAATGGGGTTGTTGTTGGTGAGGATGTAGAGGGCATACCGCTTCGAGAGGTCGCGGATCAGGTCTGCCTTGTCTTGCGGGAAATCTGCCAAGAGGGCACAGAACGCCCGGTCCACATCGGCCGGAACGGCATCGGGACGGCTGTCGCGCAGCACCTCGGCGCGGAATTCATCCGCCGAGAGATCTCCGCATTCCAGCTGGCCGATAATGCCTTTCTGGTGGCATTTATCCAGTATTTCCACGATCTTTTCGAACCCCAGCCCTTCCCGGAAGGCGCGTATGCAGGCATCCGTATCCAGGTCGAACAGGACCCCGCCGAGGTCGAAAACGATGGCTTTGATCATATCTTATTTTTCTTTTTCTTCACAATATTTGGAGATGACGCCATAGGCATCTGCCACGCCCAGCTCGCCGGAACGGGACAGGTCTATACAGCCTTTCTCCTTGTCTTTCAAGTAGATAAGCACAAGCCCACGGTTGTAATACGCATCGCCCATGAAGGGGTACAACTCAATGGCACGGCTGTAACTGTCGATGGCGCTCACCAGCTCGGAAGACAGGGTATAGAGGTTGCCCAGGTTATAATAGATGTACGGCAGGTCCGGAACGATGGAGGCGGCCGCCTTCATGTCTGCAATGGCCTCTGAATAGTCGTACGTCTTGGTGACCCGGTCGCGGACACGGGCACGGGTGGTACCCTGGTCGTCCAGGGTCAGGGTCTGGACATTGTTTTCAATGGAAGAGATGAAGTCGATCATCTCGGCCCGCAGAACGCCCCGGTTCAGGTGGTAGAAGGCCTTGTAATAGTCCTGGTAGCGTCCATCCTCGGCCGCCTCCACCGCCTGGTCGAAATTGTTCAGGGCAGCGCTGTACAGCTTCAGTTGCAGGTTGTACAGGCCCCGCAGGAAATACTGTTCGGCCGGGGTCAGGTTGCTCTGCCCGGCTCCGGTGTTGGTATCGCCCAGCAACGCCACATCGAAGTTCCGGAAGGCCACGGACGTCAGCGTATCCAGGTTGGCGATGCGGATCGGAACCGGCGATTCCTCGATGAAACGGTCCACCAGGAGGTTCTCGTAGCGATTCCGCAAGGCATAGGCCTCGTTGTCCCGGCCGGCGGCCAGGGTAAACTTGAAGAGCGGTTTCAGGCGGATGTCCACATCGCGGTGCTGCAGCAGTTCGTTGTCAAAGTCCTTTTTGGCAAAATCGGCATCCAGGGCCAGCAACCCGCTGAACTGACGCGTGGTATCGGACAGGGAGGTTTTGTCTTTGGCGTTGCGGGCGCGGTATTCGCGCACCTTCTGCTGGGCGATATCGTAATCCTGCTTGGAGGAGCGTGTCTTTCCCAGCATGTTCTTCACATAGGACCGGTTCAGGTAGGCTTTCGCGAAGTCGGGATACAGTTCGATGGCCTTGTCGTAGTCGTCCAGCGCATCGGTCCACCGGCCCATCTCGATAAAGAAGGAAGCGCGGTTATAATAGGCCAGCACGTTCCCGGGATTGATGTTGATCACGCGATCCATGTCGTCCAGGGCATTCTCGAAATCCCCTACCTGTGCCCGGATGAGCGCCCGGTTATACAGGGTGAGAGCGTTGCCCGGCTCGTCCCGGAGCACCCGGTTCAGGTCTGCCATCGCGGCGTTGTAGTCCTTTGTCTCATAATACATCAGCGCCCGGTTGAAATACGCAAACGTATTGGCCGTATCCAGTTTGATGGCGTGGTTCATGTCGGCAATGGCGGCCTTGTAATCCTTTTGTTCGGCATACACGCGGCCGCGCCGGATGTAACCTTCCGGCTCAAAACGGTCCAGCCGGATGGCCTTGTTGTAGTCGTTCATCGCCTGGAGCGTATCGCCCAGGAAGAGGTAGGAGGCGCCCCGGTTCAGATAGGCCGACGGATCCTTGGGCTCTTTGCGGATATAGCGGTCGAAGTCTTCCACCGCCTGGTCGAAACGCTGGGCCAGGAAATGGGTCACACCCCGGCTGTAATAGATGCCAATCTGACCGGGACGCAGCGAAAGGGCCTTTTCAAAATCCGCAAAGGCCTCGTCGTACTTTCCGAAACGACTGCTGGTAATGGCCCGGTAATGGTAGCCGTTCGTAAAAACGGGGTTCAGCCGGACAGACCGGTCGAAATCCGCCCGCGCACCCCGCAGATCACCCAGGTTGTATTTGGCGATGCCGCGGAAGAAGAAGGTCCAGTAATCGGTGGTATCCAGACGGGCCAGGATGTTAAACTGCTGAATAGCATCGGCATACTTCCCTTCCGACAAGGCGCGGCGCCCCCGGAAGTTGAAGACATCTTTGTCGTACTGGGCGAAGCACAGGGCCCCGCACAGCAGCAAAAGCAGTGAAATAGCGATGCGTTTCATAAATAAATTTCCGAATCAGGCACGAATTAGCTAAATTTGGGCCTTAAATCTTACAAAGATACGAACATTAATCGTGCCTGCGAAGTGAAAACCGCAAAAATTCTCATATTTTTTTTGTTAGGCGCCTGCCTGGCCGTCCCGGCGGCAGCCCAGCGGGAGCGTTACACCATCAGCGCCGTGAATGGAGAGTTTGTGGTCGAGGAGGAAATCCTGCATCGGGAGGTATCGTTCCTGGCCGATTCCCTGGATGGCGGGCGTGCCCTGGGCAGGCGGGGTCATTTCGAGGCCGGTGCGTGGATTTCCCGCCACTATGAGACCTTCGGCCTGAAGCCCCTGAACGGTGTCTGGGCCCATAGTTTCCGCATCGGTGAAGAACGGGGCCGGAACCTTCTGGGCCTCTTTCCGGGACAATCGGACAAATACGTGATTGTCCTGGCGCACTACGACTGCATCGGCGGCCTGGCGGGACGGCTGTATCCCGGGGCGGACAGCAACGCCTCCGGCACGGTGGCCATGCTTACCCTGGCGCGCATGCTGTACCGGATGAATTACCTGGGCAAAACCTATACGCACAATGTCCTTTTCGCCGCGGTGGATGCCAAGGAGCGCAATTCCGCCGGATCCGAGGACCTGATGGAACGGGTCCGCGAAGGGAAGTTGGTGAATCCCGTCACCGGCACCGCCATCACCCGGGACAAAATCCTCTGCGTCGCCAACCTGGACATCATCGGCAGCACCCTCTCTCCTCTGGCATCGGGCCGGAAAGACTATCTGCTGGCCATCAGCGACGGGCGCTGGAACGATGCCATCCGCTCCCTCAACCGGAAAGACGGGCTGGGACTGGATCTGGCTTTCGACTACTACGGGAGCCGCGATTTTACGAATATTTTCTATCGGCGCATCGGCGACCACGTGCCCTTCCTGAAAGCGGGAATTCCCTGCATGCTGTTTACGTCCGGCATCACCATGCGGACCAACAAAGAAACGGACGACGCAGCCTCGCTGGACTACGCCGTCCTCCGTCAACGGATTATTCTTGCTTATTACTGGCTGGTGCGCCAGATCTAACAATCGTTAAAACAGGCCGTCCGGCGGGCTGCCTCCGCCGCGGCAGCAGCGAAATCAGGTCCTTGCGAGGCATAGAGCACCCCGCGCGAAGAATTGATGAGCAAGCCGCCTTGCGCGTTGGCGCCGTGGGCGATGACGTCCTCCGCACTGCCTCCCTGCGCCCCCACACCGGGTACCAGGAAGAAATGATCCGGACAGAAACTTCTGATCTCCTGCAGCTTATCCGCTTTCGTGGCCCCCACTACGAACATCAGTTCGTCCGGCGAACCGATCTCCATCATCGTTTCCATCACCCTGCGGTAGAGGGGCTTCTCCCCCACTGTCTGGAAATCGGCCGCACTGGGATTCGACGACAAGGCCACCACGATGGCGAACTTGCCGGGATGGCCGAGAAAGGGCTCCACCGTCTCGCGTCCCATGTAGGGCGAGAGGGTGACGGCGTCGAAGTCCATCGTTTCGAAATAGGTTTTCGCATACATCCGGGCCGTATTGCCGATATCGCCGCGCTTGGCATCGGCGATGAGGAACTGGTCGGGATGATTCGTCCGGAGGTAGTCCACCGTCTTCTCCAGGATGCGCAGGCCCTCGGAGCCCATGCTCTCGTAGAAGGCCAGATTGGGTTTGAAGGCCACGCAGAAGGGTGCGGTGGCATCGATAATGGCCTTGTTGAAGTCCAGTACGCCCACCCCGGCGGGCAGTTTCGCGGGATCGGTGTCCAGGCCCACGCACAACATCGTGTGCTTGCTCCGGATGCGGGTATATAAGTCGTTGAGTGTCATTATTATACTGACTTATTAATAGTATTGGTAGAACAGGGCGATGGATTCCATTCCGGCGAAGAACTGGCGGAGCAGGTAACTCTCATTGGGGCTGTGGATGGTATCGCGCTCCAGGCCGAATCCCATCAGCAGCGGATCGATTCCGAGAATGCGCTGCATGTCGGCCAGCACGGCGATGCTGCCGCCACCCCGGGACGGCACCGGTTCCACACCGTAAACTTCTTTCATGGCCTTCGAGGCGGCCTGGAAGGCATCGGACGAAATGGGAATGAGGAAACCGTTTCCGCCTTCGCACGGAGTTACCGCTACCTTTACATATGGCGGGGCGATGGCCTTCAAGTGAGCGACGAATTGTTCCGTAATGCGGGCGCTGTCCTGGTTGGGCACCAGGCGCATGGAAAGTTTGGCGTGGGCCGTCGAGGGCAGGACCGTCTTGGCGCCGGGTCCGGTGTAGCCGCCCCAGATGCCGCACACGTCCAGACAGGGACGGATGCCCGTGCGTTCCAGGGTCGTATAGCCCTTCTCCCCTTTCACTTCGGCGATGTCCAGGAATTGTTTGTATTCTTCCATATCGAAGGGCGCGCGTGCCAGATTGGCGCGGTCGGCAGCCGAGAGTTCCACCACATCATCGTAGAAACCGGGCACATTCACCCGGCCGTCTGCGTCGTGAAGGGTGGCGATCATCTCGCAGAGGGTCGTAATCGGATTGGCCACCGCGCCGCCATAATGGCCGGAATGCAGGTCTTTGTTGGGTCCCGTCACCGTGATTTCCACATAGCTCAGGCCGCGCATGCCGCAGTTGATGGAAGGCACCTTGTCGGAGATCATCGTCGTATCCGAAACCAGGATGACATCGGCCGCGAGTTTCTCTTTGTTTGCGGCCACCCAAGCCGGCAGAGAGGGGCTTCCGATTTCTTCTTCGCCTTCGAAGATAAACTTCACATTGTGACGGAGTTTCCCTTCGCGCAGCAGGTATTCAAAGGCTTTGATGTGCATGAACAGCTGACCCTTGTCGTCGTTGGCGCCGCGGCACCAGATGGCCTCTTCTCCGGTAGCAGGATCCGGACCGATGACCGGCTCGAACGGGTCCGTGCGCCATTTCTCCAGCGGCTCGGCCGGCTGCACGTCGTAATGGCCATAGACCAGCACCGTACGGGCTTTCGGATCCACCGTCTTGACGCCGAATACCACCGGATTTCCCGATGTAGGACAGACTTCGGCCGTATCGGCCCCCGCCTCCAGCAGCAAGGCCTTCAGCCGCTCTGCGCAGGCGTACATATCATTTTTATGTTCCGGTTTGGCGCTCACGGACGGGGTCCGCAGCAAGGAAAACAATTCCGCATAAAACCGCTCCCCATTCTGTTCGATATACTTTTTCATATCGTAAATATACTCCCTTTTGCGGATATATCCAAATTCATTCAGACCTTTCACCCTTTTCCTAAAAGGGACCTGCCACGTATGAGGCCATTATTGTGGCAGGTCTTTCATTTTCAGAGGGACCTGCCACGTCAGGAGCCCTTTTTCATGGCAGGTCTAAGGCCTCCAGGCATGGTAGGTGATTCTACCCACCAGTTTTTGCCTAAAGAGCCATCATAATTAAAACAATTTGATTATCTTTGGGAAAACAAAAAAGTGACTCCCAAAAAGGGGTCACAAAGAAGAAATAAGAAGTGGGCGCAGACGGATTCGAACCGCCGACCCCCTGCTTGTAAGGCAGGTGCTCTGAACCAGCTGAGCTATGCGCCCTTGAACCCGCTTGCTGACGGCCTCCGGATTTCTCCTAAGGACTTCCCACGGCCTCTGCGGAAAAGTTCCGCCAAGGACTTCCGTAACCCTTATTGCGCGCTGGGTCTTCAGCGAACGGGAATGCAAAGATACAATAAAAAAAGTTTTCAACAAACTTTTCAACAATAATTAAAGAGAAACAAAGATGAAAAAATGGTTTTTCCCGCTATCGGCCGCCTTGCTGTCCGCCCTCTTTCCTGCCTGCACCGGCAAGAGCGTTACTGCTGAACTGGATACTCTTTTCGCCGAAAAGTTCCCGGACGACGGCCCCGGAGCCGAGGTCGTCGTGGTTCGTGGCGGACACATCGTCTATGAGCATGGCTTCGGTCTGGCCGACCTGGAGACACGGGCTCCCATCACCGACACGACCATGTTCAACATCTGCTCGGTATCCAAGCAGTTTTCGGCAGTAGCCCTGCTGAAACTCGCCGAAGAAGGGAAGCTTTCGCTGGACGACAGCGTAGCCAAGTATTTCCCCCAGTTCAAGGCTCCGTTCTACCGGGATATCACCCTGCGGCACCTCCTCTCCCATACCTCCGGCATCCCGGATGCGCGCCCGCGCACCGACGAACAGTGGGCTCGTTATCGGGCCGAAAACGACTCCCGATTCGATTGCGTGCGCGATTTCAAATTGTTCTGCGACGAATCCGAATCGTGCCGGTACCTGGAAAAACTCGACACGCTGAACTTCGAGCCCGGCACCGGGTACGAGTACATGAATCCCACCTTCCAGTTGGTGCTGATGATTGTAGAGCAGGTTACCGGCGAAGATTTCGACACCTGGATGCACGATCATATTTTCGTGCCGGCCGGTATGCCCGGGACTGTCTATTTCGAACCCGGACGGGACATCCCGGCCATGGCCCACGGGTACAGCCGCGGGAAAGACGGCCAGTGGCAGGAAGATGATTACGGTGAGTGCTCCTTCTTCCAGACCAAGGCCGACGGCGGCATCTACACCACGGCAAAGGAGTTCATCGCCTGGGACAAGGCCCTGTTCGGCGACGCCGTAATCAGCGCCGCTTCGCGCGCCGAAGCCCATACGGGCCATGTCGCCACCGACATTCCGGACACCGACTACGGCTACGGCTGGTTCATCGAACGCCACCCCGACCGGCCGCAGAAAATTTACCACACGGGCGATAACGGAGGCTTCTACATCTTTGAAGGCCGCTTCCCCGAAAAGGACCTTTTCTACCTCATTTTCGCCAACCAACCGCACTGGGACCGTACCGAAACGGTTGAGCAGGTAGACAGCATCTTCCGGCGGAACGGGTGGATTTAGTTTTGCAAACTCAAGGAAAAGCCCTATCTTTGCAGCACTGTTTATGGGGATGTTTTGGTTTTGACAGCATCGATTCTGGACAGTAAGCACGCCGGGCGCCGGAAGCCTGCCCGTAAATCTCGGTTTTCAAACAATCAGTTGCCAACAACAACTACGCACTCGCTGCTTAATTTGACTCAGTCAAATGGCTTAATCCGCGTCGCCTAGGCTGCGACGCCGACGAGTATCCCTCGGACTTTCCGCCCGCTCTGTTCCGGCCCAGGGGTATCATTTAAGCGGGACGCACCGGTGGACGCTTCTACAGCCGGCTAAGATTTAGAAGCTAAGGATTCGGATCGCCCGTCTTCCGGCAGCCCGGTCCCTACAACCAAAGGAAGAATAAGCGTGTAGAAAGCTCTCTGGTGCGGTGTTTGGACGGCGGTTCGAGTCCGCCCATCTCCACTCCTGCATTTCGGTATGGATTCCCGAACCTATATCGCCATCGACCTGAAGTCGTTTTACGCTTCGGCCGAGTGCGTCGCGCGCGGACTGGATCCGCTCACGGCGCGGCTGGTGGTTGCCGATGAGTCCCGTACCGACAAGACCATCTGCCTGGCGGTCTCCCCCGCCCTCAAGGCCTTCGGCATCCCCGGCCGGCCGCGCCTCTTCGAGGTCAAGCAGCGCCTGCAGGTGGTCAACGCCGAACGGCGTCACCGGCATCTGGAGGAGGTCGATTTCATCGCCGCAAAACCCCGGATGGCCCATTATATGGCGGTCAGTGCACAGGTGTACCGGGTGTATCTGCAATACATCGCCCCCGAAGACATCCATGTCTATTCGATTGACGAGGTGTTCATCGACGCCACGGCGTACTTGAAAACCTATCGCTGCACGGCGCACGAACTCACCATCCGCATGATCCGGGACGTCCTGCGGACAACGGGCATCACCGCCACCGCCGGTATCGGATCGAACCTCTACCTCGCGAAAATTGCGATGGATATCGAAGCGAAACATGCACCCGCCGATGCCGACGGGGTGCGCATCGCGGAATTGGACGAACTTTCCTATCGGCAGAAATACTGGACGCACCGCCCGCTGACGGACTTCTGGCGGATCGGACACGGAATCGCCGCCCGGCTGGAGGGAGAGGGACTATATACGATGGGCGATATTGCCCGCTGCTCACTGGGCGCACCCGGCCGGAGACAGAACGAAGAGCTGCTGTACAAACTCTTCGGGGTGAACGCCGAACTGCTCATCGACCACGCCTGGGGCTGGGAAAGCTGTACGATGGCCGATATCAAGGCCTACCGGCCCGCCACCCATTCGCTCAGCAGCGGCCAGGTACTCATGCGGCCCTATCCGTTCGACCAGGCGAAACTGGTTACCCGCGAAATGACCGAAATGCTGGTCCTGGACCTGGTGGCGCAGCACAAAGTGGCCAGCCAGGTCGTGCTTTCCGTCTCCTACGAACGGACCACGCCCTATGACAAGGAAATCATCCGCAAGAACTACGCGGGCGT
>ONIQ01000050.1 GCA_900317925.1 uncultured Bacteroidales bacterium
CGTTGTTTCTCGGATGCGCCAGAAGATCGCTGAGTAAAGTCCTGGCAGGCTCCGGATGGCAGTCCAGCACGTTCCGGCCGATGATATCCGGCATTCCGGGCTTCAGGAATGTTTTTCTGGACTTCTGGTTCATATATACGATTTCTCCGTCTTTCTTGCATACGGTCACGGCAAAGTCTGCCTCTTCGATGTAGTTCTTGTTGCTTTTCATGATATGTGTTTCCTGTTGTAAAAATACAAAACACTTTGCGATAAAACACTGTGTCAGTATTGTTACCCCCCAAAAAAATTTCTGTGAAACGGTTTTCTTTTCTCCGCGATCGAGAATCAAAAAAGCCTCCAGATAGTTCTGAAGGCTTTTTTGTGACCCGCCAGGGGATCGAACCCTGGACCCCAACATTAAGAGTGTCGTGCTCTACCAACTGAGCTAAGGAAGCAATCCTTGTATTTCTGTGACCCGTTCGGGACTCGAACCCGAGGCCCCAACATTAAAAGTGTTGTGCTCTACCAACTGAGCTAACGAGTCCTCCAACCTCATCGGCTTTGTGTCTCCGAATCGGGAATGCAAAGGTATCCCTCTTTTTCGACTTATCCAAATTTTTTTACGATTTTTTTCGAAAAAAATGCAGGTCCACGCTTACTGCTTCGGCGCCGAGTACTCCTTGATGTGTTGTTCGTCAGCCAGGCGGCAGATCAGGATGTTCCCGTCCTTCGCCGCAACGATGTATCCGTCAAGGCCTTGGATGACCACCGTTTTGGCATCTGAAGCGTGTACAATGGTGTTTTTCACATCGAAAAGACGGATATCCGTTTCCGACGCGCTCGTTTCCGAGGCGGCCACGAGGGCATTGCCGCCGGCATCGGCCTCAATGTGCTCTTTTACAGAGCTCCAGCCACCCAGGTCGCTCCACCCCAGATCGCCCGCAATCACGAAAATCCGGGACGATTTTTCCATGACCGCATAGTCGATGGAAATCTTTTCGCAGGTGGGGAAAAGTTTCCGCAGCGCGGCGGCCTCCCCGGGCGTATAGAACGACGGAGCCAGCTCGTCCATCACCCCGCAGATCTGCGGAGCATGCGCGCGCAGTTCCCGCGTGATGGTAGAAAGTTTCCACACGAAGATGCCGGCATTCCAGAAATAGTTGCCTGCGGCGAGGTATTCTTTCGCCACCTCCAGCGTAGGTTTCTCCTTGAATTCCAGCACTTTAACTACCTTGTCGCGCACGGTATCGCTGGAGCAGATGTAACCGTATCCCGTGTCCGGACGCGTGGGGGCGATGCCGACCGTGACGATGGCATCGGACTCGGCGGTACAGGCCAGGGCGTCCGAGATCACCCGGGCAAAATGCTCTTTTTCCAGCACGAGGGCGTCCGCGGGGGTCACCACCACATTCGCATCGGGATGCTTCACGCCGATTTTCCAGCACGCATAGGCGATGCAGGGGGCGGTGTTGCGCGGTTCGGGTTCGGCGAGGATCTGATCGACCGGAATCCCGGGCAGCTGCTCGCGCACCTTCTCCACGTACCGTTCGCCCGTCACCACCCAGAAGTGGTCCAGGGGGCACACCGGCAGGAAGCGTTCTACCGTCAACTGAATCAATGTCTTACCTACGCCCAGCACATCGATGAACTGCTTGGGTGTCTGCGGAACGCTGATAGGCCAAAGGCGGCTTCCCACCCCACCGGCCATGATTACAACATGGGTCTCCATCCTGAAAATTTTTTGTAAATATAGCGAAAAATCCGTATATTGCACAAAGAATTAGGTAACCCTAAAAACCCATTATCATGATGAAAAAATACTTTGCTGAGTGCATCGGAACAGCTGTTCTGACACTTCTGGGCTGCGGAACTGCAGTCTTCGTCGGATGTGCGACCCCCGCCGGCGTCGCCGCCACCGCCCTCGCCTTCGGCCTGTCCGTCATCGCCATGGCGTACACCATCGGCAGCATCTCCGGATGCCACATCAACCCGGCCATTACGCTGGGCGTCTTCCTGTCCGGCCGGATGAGCCTGAAAGACGCCGTCGGCTATTGGGTCGGCCAGTTCATCGGTGGCCTGATCGGTGCAGCCGTTCTCCTGCTCATCTGCAGCATGTCCAATTTTGAAATGGGCGGCGCCAACACCGCCAACGCCGCGAATGGCATCACGCTGGGCGGCGCTTTCGTGATTGAGGTCATCGCCACCTTCATCTTCGTCCTGGTGGTGCTCGGTTCCACGGCCAAGAACGGAGCCGGCAACCTGGCCGGTCTTGCCATCGGCCTTACCCTGGTGCTCATCCACCTCGTCTGCATCAACCTCACCGGTACGTCCGTGAACCCGGCCCGTTCTTTCGGCCCGGCCCTGCTGGTGGGTGGAGAAGCCCTTAAACAGCTGTGGATCTTTATTGTCGCCCCGCTCGTAGGCGGTGCCCTGAGCGCCGTCGTCTGGAACGCAATCGCCCCTTCTGAGAAATAAGATCCCATGAAAACGCAGCAAGAACTCGCCGCTATCGTTTCGCAGTTTCAGATTAACGGAACAGTCCAGGAAATCAAGCCGCTGGGCAACGGTCTTATCAACGATACCTTCAAGGTGAAAACCGACGGTCCCGAGGATTATGTCCTCCAGCGCGTCAACAACGCCATCTTCCAGGATGTCGATCTGCTCCAAAGCAATATCGAGGCGGTTACGCGCCACATCCGCGGCAAACTGGAGGCCGCCGGAGAAAGCGACATCGACCGCAAAGTCCTGCGCTTCGTCCCCGTGAAAGGAAGCGGCAAGACCTACTGGACCGATGGCCAGACCTACTGGCGCATCTCGGTGTTCATCCGCGACGCGTTCACGTACGAGACCGTGAATCCGGCGTATTCCTACTATGCCGGCAAGGCGTTCGGGCATTTTGAGGCGATGCTGGCCGATATTCCCGACAAGCTGGGCGAGACCATCCCGGATTTCCACAACATGGAACTGCGTGCGCGTCAGTTGCGGGAAGCCGTTGCGGCCGATGCAGCCGGGCGGATGGCCGATCCGGCCGTCCAGGCGCTCGTAGCGGAGATCCAAGCGTTCGAGGAGGAGATGTGCAAGGCGGAACGGATGTACCGCGAAGGCACCCTTCCCAAACGCATCTGCCACTGCGACACCAAGGTGAACAACATGCTGTTCGATGCAAACGGGGAGATTCTCTGCGTAATCGATCTGGATACCGTGATGCCGAGCTTCGTTTTCTCGGATTTCGGAGACTTCCTACGCACGGCTGCCAATACCGGTGCCGAGGACGACAAGGACCTGTCGCGGGTTGGGTTTAACATGGAGATTTTCAAGGCCTTTGCCAAGGGATACCTGGAATCGGCCTCGGTCTTCCTGACTCCGGTGGAGAAAGAGAACCTGCCTTATGCGGCCCTGCTGTTCCCGTACATGCAGACGGTCCGTTTCCTGGCCGACTACATCAACGGGGATACCTATTATAAAATACAGTATCCCGAGCACAACTGGGTCCGCAGCCTTGCCCAATGGCAGCTCTTCCGCTCGGCCCTGGCCAAACGCGACGAAATGTCCGCCTACATCGATTCGTTGTAAGGTTCGGCCGCCAGCAGATACTTTCCGGAGGTGCCATCCTGAAAATCGGCCCGAAAGCCGAACAAATGGATGGCACCTCCTGCTTTTATGCCCAGCCGCTTCCGGAGCCCTTCGCTGTCCAGAGGCAGGTTACGGGCCGTTACGTCCGCTTTCGGCCAGCGCATAGCAGCCTCGCGGATGCCGGCTTTGTCCAAGGGCAGCACGGAGCAGATGCGATAACTTTTTCCCCATGACAGAAGCCCGGCGGGGAAGACATCGCCGGAAGGGACGTACAAATGGGTACTGCGGCCGAGTTTTACCAGGCCGAATTGCCGGCAGGGCAGGTTGAAGGCGCCAGCCTTGGTCAGTGCCGGCCCCGGCACGAAGAGCCATCTCGCTGCCTTCAGCTCCGCCTCATCCGCCAGATACCTAGCCTCTCTTTGTCCGCCAGCCGGATGCTCCTCGTCACAGAGAACTTGGAAAAATGCTTCTCGGAGCATCCGGCTACCGGACCACGCCGCCGGCAGCTGAACCGCGTAGAGTCCGATACGGACAGGCTGCGAGGAGCATATCTCCTCGCTTTTAGCGACGAGCGGCCTGTCCGTACCGGACGAATGGACGGCCAACCGCACCGGGTCGCCGGGCCGCTGAAGCAGGAGCAGCAACTCCTTACACTCATCCCCCACCGCCACAACATGCACCGCCTGCAGACAATCCCCCAATTCCCGCCCCAACTGGGCGATATCGGCCATGGGCGAAACCTTCACCAACACGGTCGGGCAAAGGCGCAAAAGACTGTCTTTCAGGGCGATAAGATCGGGCGAGCAGTCGGCCAGGCGGAAGACTTTCTGACCGGATGCGCTCCGGCGGGCCGGGTCCAGGAAAATCACATCGGGGGCGAAAATCCCCAGGACGGCAGAAAGCGAATCGGCCGTGATTTCCGCACACGAAACCCGGATGTTGGAGCGTCCCAGGGCGGCAAAATTGTGCCGG
This sequence comes from uncultured Bacteroidales bacterium, assembly GCA_900317925.1. GTDB lineage: Bacteria > Bacteroidota > Bacteroidia > Bacteroidales > UBA932 > Cryptobacteroides. Next base: position 4,528 of record ONIQ01000050.1, read on the forward strand.
GCGGCATCGGCGAGATCCGCATCCATCTCATTGTACAGGACTTCCGCGGCCTCTTGGGAAAAAGCCCAGGCATCCACGCCCAGGCCACCGGTCAGATCGGCCACCCGCAGGCAGCCCTTGGCGGCGGACGGAGCAATATCCTGCAGCAGGGAGGCTTTGTAAAAGGCGGTGGCGGAAGAGGAGCACTGCTCCCCTGCCAGGGGTTTGGGATAAACCAAAGAAGGTTCCGCAAACCACTGCGGAACCTTGTCTTTCAATTTCTTGCGGACGGCGAGCGTAGCGATGACGCGCTCGGCATCGGCACCGAACTGCTGGCGGACGGATGTCAGGAACCGGACATCGAAGGTATCGGCCCCGTCATGCTCCTGAATGAATGCGGAAAAGGAACCCATCCGAACGCCCGAGGGAACTTACTTCGTGGGACGTTTGTATCCGTCGGCCGTAGCCTTTTTCGCGATGCGGTCGATCCGGTCCGATGTCGGCGGGTGCGTGGAGAAAAGCTGGCTTACGGAGCTGCCGGCGGCCGCTTTTCCCGCTGAGGTGGTACCGCCGCTCAGCGATTGGAGCTTTTCAAAAGCGAGCGCCATCGCCCAGGGGTTCTTGCCCGCCGATTTCAGGAAACCGTAGCCGTATTCATCAGCCTGCAATTCCTGCTTCTGCGAATACTGGGCGCCCATCAGGGCTTCACCGATCTCACCCAGCCCCGTATCGGAAATGGCCGCCGCCACATTGCCCGTGGAGGCGATACCGTCCCGGAGCGCAGAGGTCAGGATGGCCTGCTTCATCTGTTTCTTGGAATGCTTCAAGGCGACGTGGCCGATCTCGTGGCCGATCACGCCCAGCACCTCATCGTCCGTCATCAGATCCATCAGCCCGGTATAAACCCGCACGCTGCCGTCGGCACAGGCGAACGCATTTACCTCCTTGGTCTGATAGACCTTGAAATTCAGCGGAATCCCATCCACCTGGGTGATGCCCTTGGTCAGCTTGCGCAGACGCTGCGTATAGGCATTGGACTCCGGAAGCACCTTGCTCTGGCCATCCAGCTGGACGATATATTGGTGCACGTACTCCTGGACCTGTGCGTCGCTGATGGAGGCAGCCTGCAGCGCTTTCATGCCGCCGGACAACGCTCTATCGGCATTGAAGCTCGCACTGCATCCCCATGCCAAGAGCGCAGTGGAGAGAAGGATCAAATATCTTTTCATGATGAATTAGATTGGTTATGCGAATATAGCAAAATTATCGTTATCTTTGTCTCACACGTAACAGAATTCATATGAAAACAGCCAAATTTCTCCTGATTGCCGGGATGCTGCTGGCCGTCCTTTCCTGTGGGCAGCAGACAACACTCCCCCTCACCACTCCCATTCCCGCCCGTCCCGCCGGGGCGACAGACGTACTCGGATTGCGTTGCGATCCGATCGACACCGTCCGCGTGGGCGTGATCGGTCTGGGCATGCGCGGAAGCGATGTTCCCAAACGCTTTGTCCACATCCCCGGGACGCGGATCACCGCCCTGTGCGATATCCTCGAAGAGAATGTCGCCAGCAGCGCAAAGGTCGTGACCGATGCCGGCTTCCCCGAACCGGCCTGCTTCAGCGGCTCCGAGGATGCCTGGAAGCAGCTTTGCGAGCGCGAGGATGTGGATCTGGTCTATATCTGCACGGATTGGGTCCATCATACCCCGATGGCCCTCTATGCGATGGAGCACGGGAAACACGCCGCCATCGAGGTCCCGGCCGCCACGACGCTGGAAGAATGCTGGGCGCTGGTCAACACATCGGAACGGACGCGCAAGCATTGCATGATGCTGGAAAACTGCGTGTACGACTTTTTCGAGCTGACCGCCCTGCAGATGGCCCGCGAAGGCCTTTTCGGGGAGATCATCCACGTAGAAGGAGCCTATAACCACAACCTGGATCCGTTCTGGGGACGATATTGGAACAACTGGCGGCTGGCGTTCAACCAGCAGCACCGGGGCGATGTATATCCGACCCACGGGCTCGGTCCGATCTGCCAGGTACTGGACATCCACCGCAGCGACCGGATGGAAAGCCTCGTAGCCTATGACACCACCCCCATCAACGGTCCCAAACACGCGGCGGCCGCCGGGATGGAGGGCGATTTTGCCAACGGCGACCTCACCTGCACGCTCATCCGCACCGAAAAAGGAAAGACCATCCTGGTTGAACACGATGTCATGACGCCCCGCCCGTACAGCCGGATGTATCAGCTGGTGGGCACCGACGGTTACGCCGCCAAGTATCCCGTCCAGCAGCTCTGCTTCCGTGAAGAAGGGGCCGAGAACGTGGATTACCAGAATCTTGGCAAGGAGATCAAGCTGACCGGAGAGGCCCTGGAGCCCATTCTGGCCCAGCACCGCAGCCCCATCCTCACGGAGGAGCTCGAAACCCTCGCGAAGGAAGTCGGCGGCCACGGCGGCATGGATTTCATCATGGATTACCGCCTGGTCTATTGCCTGCGGAACGGTCTTCCGCTGGACATGGATGTGTATGACCTGGCAGAATGGTGCTGCATCAGCGAACTTTCCGCCATCTCCTGCGAGCATGGCGGCGCTCCGGTAGCCGTCCCGGATTTTACCCGGGGTTCCTGGAAGAAATAAGGCGGCGTAAACCGCGCGCAATCCGTACCAAGCCCTCATGGCAGATGCTGTGGGGGCTTGCGATGTTGATGCGCAGGAAGTTGCCGTCGCCGTAGATTTCGCCCGGCCCCAGCCGCACCCGCTCATTCGCAATCAGGCTGTCCACAATTTCCTGGCTGGTCATTGGGGCGCGCTTGCCCGGCTGTCCGGCAGAAGCTGCCCTTTCTTCGCAGGAAAACTTGGGAATATGCTCATCGAGGGCAGCTTCTGCCGGACGGGTCAGGACGGAAACATCCATCCAGACTAGATAGGTGCCCTGAAGGTCGGTGACGGGGCATTCGGGCAAGTCGCGGGCAAAGAGGTCCCGCAAATCACGGTAGTTCTCCCAGAGCGCGGCATTCAGTTCATTCAGCCACGGTTCCCCTTCCGTGTACGCGGCGATGAGGCCGGCCACGCCGAAGGGATTCACATCGCACACCTCGTAGATATTGATGACGCGGTCTATCTTGCTGCGCCATTCGGCCTTGTTGGTGATGATGTTGGCAATCTGGAGGCCGGCGGTGTTGAAAGATTTGCTCGGGGAATTCAGGGTGACGCAGCAGTCCTGATTTTCAGGCGATATGGCCGCAAAGGGTGTAAAGGTATGGCCGGGCATTTCCAGCTCGCAGTGGATTTCATCGCTCAGGACGATGAGTCCGTGCCGGCGGGCGATTTCACCCATGCGGGCGAGTTCATCCCGCGTCCAGATGCGGCCCACCGGATTGTGGGGGTTGCATACGAGCAGGATCTTGGCTGCCGGATCGGCACAGCGGCGCTCCAGATCCTCCCAGTCGATATCCACCGTAATCACATTGTTTGGTGTCGGCGTGGATGACCGTTCGTCACCAGGAAATAGGGAATAGGGTTCCTCGCGGCCATCCACACCACCACCCATCGATGCACCATCAGAAGGATAATGATAGCGGATGGGAGAGGCGGAGGCGACGCAACCGGCGTTTCGGATGGAAGAGAAGAAGCAGTTATAGGCGGGCGTGAGGAAAACGACTTTATCGCCGGGTTCCGTAAAGGCTTTGATGCAGACAGACAGGGCCGGCACCACGGCGGTCGTGTACAGGATCCATTCCCGTTCGATGGCCCAGCCGCGCCGGCGCCCGAACCAGGAAATCACCGCATCATAATAGCTTTCAGGTACTTCCGTGTAACCGAAAACCCCGTGTTCGACCCGTTTGCGGAGGGCGTCTATGATACAGGGAGCCGTGCGGAAATCCATATCGGCCACCCACATCGGGATGACCTCTCCGGCCGGGATCCCGGCCCCGTTGGGCGCATCCCATTTGACGCAGGCGGTTCCCCTGCGCTCTACGACAGAAGTAAAATCGTATGCCATGACGTTTTGTTAGCGCGTTAAGATATCACAATCGCCGGGCGCCTTGCAGTTCTCGTCCAGGATGATTTCCCCGTAACCGTCGGCCAGGATGCTGCCCGTGCGGGGATTCTTCACCGAGGTGATGGTCCCGTTGACGGTGGCGTGGACGGACGAGTATTCGAACGCGCGGTCGGCATCGGCACCGAAGGTGCAGTCTTCGAGGATGAGACCGTCGATATAACAAAGCGGCTGGGTGCCGGTGATGTGGCAGCGGACCAGCTTGAGGTTGCGGGAATGCCACCCCAGGTATTCGCCGTTGATTTCCGAATCATAGACCGTCGCATTGTCCGTCTCCCAAAAAGCATCTTTGGTGTTCAGGATAGAGTCGTGGATTTCTACGTTCCGGCACCACTGGAAGGAATAGTTTCCGTTCAGCCGCAGATTGCGGACCTTGATGTCCGAGCTGTGCATGAGAAAATAATCGCCGTGATCGGCCGAGACATCCTCGATATCCACGTTCCGGCAGCTCCAGAGCGTTTCCTGCGCGTTGGAGAGCTGCACATGCCGGAGGACGATGCCGTCCATTTCGCGGAACATCTTGGGTGCTTCGATACGCGTATCCCGCATGTCGAGGTTACGCGAATACCACAGGGCCGCGCGGGCGCCCTCCGTAAAAAGGCAGTCGCGGATGGTGAAGCCATCGCAGATCCAAAAGGGATATTTTCCTTCGAAGGTACAGCGGACCGCCGTGATGCCGGAGGTCTCTTTCAGCGCCGATTCACCCGCATGGACGGTGACACCTTCCAGATAGAGATCGTGTTGGCAATAGAGCGGCCTTTCACCGCCAAATTCCTGATTGATAATATGTTCCATATATAATAATGTTACTGTTTTATACCGGCGTAAAGCGTTTTCGCATCCACCTGTCCCCCCGCACGTGGAAGAGAAAGAGCAGGCCGCGTACGTTCAGTTCGATGCACATCGCAACCCAGTAGCCCACCAGGCCGTACCGGGGCGTCAGGTAGAACGCCAGGCCGATGCGGACCACCCACATGCTTGCGAAATTCAGGGCGGTAGGAATCAGGGTGTCCCCCGCTCCCACACAGGCGCCATACGCGACGATCGACACCGCATAGAAGGTCTCGGCAAAGGCTTCGATGCGCAGCACCTTCGCGCCCAGGGCAATCACATCCGGGTCGCTGCTCAGCAGGGTCATCAAATCCCGGGCGAAGAAAAACATCAGCACCGCCAGGAAGGTCATGATGGCAGCGGCCATCCAGATCGTGATGCGTGCAAACCGGCGCGCAATGTGTTTGCGCGATGCGCCCAGGCTCTGCCCCACCAGCGTGGTGGCCGCCTCTTCAAGGCCGTACCCCGGCATGTAGCAGAAGCTTTCCGCCGTGATGGCGAAGGCGTTGGCGGCAATGGCGATGGGGCCCAGCGGGGCCACGATGACGGTGCTCACCACGTGCGCACCGCGCATCAGGAGGTTCTGCAGCCACATCGGGCCGGTGATGCCGAAGGCGTTGCCAAGGACGGTCTTCGTGGGGACGAAGGAGCCCCGCTCCCCTACGATTTTCAATTCGTTGCTGCGAAGGAGCACGAACCAGAGCGATACGGCTGTCGTGATGGCTTCCGCCAGCCCCGTGCCCAGGGCGGCACCGGCCACCCCCATCTCCATCAGATAGATGAACAGGTAGTTAAGCACCACGTCCAAGGCGCACATCGACACGTAGAGGATGCTGGGCACTTTCATATTCCCGCTGCCCTGCAGCATGGCGTTGGCGCCGTAGCCGACAGCTCCGATGGGGACAAAGGCGGCATAGATGCGGAAATAGGCCGACGCATCGGCGTTGATGGCCTCGCTCCCGCCCAGCCAGGCGGGCAGGTACGGGGAGATGGCCACCCCGGCCAGAGCGAAGACCAGCGAGAAGATGAAGATACTCGAAAGCCCCTGACGCAGTACACGGCGCGCTCCTTCGAAGTTCTTGGCGCCGCACATGTGGGCCACCTGGACGGAGAAACCCGAAGCGATGGCCATGGTAAAGCCGCCCAGGATCCAGGTACTCGTGGTAACCAGTCCGATGGAGGCGGAAGGATTGGCGCCCAGATGCCCCACCATGGCCGTATCAATGTACATCATCAGCACGGAGGAGAACTGGGCCAGGATGGCCGGAACCGCCAGCAGCATCGTCAATTTGAGCTGCTGGCCGAAAGTCATCTCTTTGCCGTCCCGGATAAGGGAAAGCAAAAAATCTTTCTGTCCACTTGCCATACTATGCAAAGATAATAGAAATA
>ONIQ01000049.1 GCA_900317925.1 uncultured Bacteroidales bacterium
CCTATGAGCGCAATAAATATCCATAATCTACACCGTTGAATCGAAGTGATGACTCATATCCCAACTTCTTTCCGAATCATTTGGAAAATCCATAAGAATATATACGTTTTTTTGCGTAACTTTGCAGCCCTGATGAAAACAGACAGCCTGCATAAGACCTTGAGCCATTTCAAGAAAGCCGACCTGGTGGACATCCTGTATTATTTCGGTGCCCCGGTTCCGCGCATTTCCTTGAAACAGACGCTGGTCGATAGCCTGTATGCCTATATCGGGAGCCATCCCCGCGAATGGCTTTCCCGGATGCTGCAACGGGATATCCTCCAGTTGAAGCGTCTGTGTGCGCAGGCGCCGGGCGAGCACATCCTGATTCCGTATCCCGACAATCCGTCGGTGCTGGAGGTGCTGGGCCTGGTGCAGAGCGATTCGGCCGACCTTGACAGCCGCGAGCTGTGGATCAGCCCGGAACTGTTTTCCATTGTCCGTCCCCACGTGAAGGCCGTGTACGAAGCCTGTGAAGAAAAGGGCCAGTATGAGCTGGAACAGGTTGCGCTGGGCTTCCTGCACCTGTACGGGATGGTCCCGTTCGACTTCTTCACCGAGCGTATCCTGGACTACTGCGACTGGAAGGGCATCCAGGACTATCGCTCCGTCATGGATATGCTGGCCGACAGCCCCGTCCTGCGGACGTGCCGGTACGAGGATCCCAAGTCCGGGACGATTTACGTCTGTTCGCCGTATGTGTTCGATCCGGCTGCGCTGCTGGATATGCGGGACGAGTATCCCGATGCAAAGGACTACAAGCTCTTCCAGCCGGAGGATGCCTTGCAGATCGGACAGCGGACGGAAATGGTTTCTTTCGGGCTGGAGCAGCCTTGTGGAAAGAAACTGACGGATATGTTCCGCTCGCTGGGCGTAAACGGGGATGAATTGGTAATGGAACAGCACGAGGCCTGGTTCAATGCCCAGACCGCCCAGTTGGACGAAAGCGCCAAAGACCTGTTCGCCGGGGTGAACGAACGTGCTGAGGATATGTATTCCTTCGAGGAGTATGATCAGTGCATGCACGTGGTGGCAGACTATGCCAACGCCATCCCGAAATGGATCCTGAAAGGCTGGTCCTCGGATGAACTGGATGTGTTGAAAGTGGATATCCGGGCCGATATGAGCGGGATTGCTCCCTACGAGGATCCGGTACCGGAAGCCACGGAATTCGCCCGCGGACGCTTCCATCTTCCGCATGCGTCCACCCAGATGCAGGCCTATCTGGATAAGATTGTGGTTCCCCACATCCACCCGGACGATCCCTGCCCGTGCGGAAGCGGCCTGTCATACCGGCATTGCCACGGAAAACGGATGAACTAACGTTCGATGGACACGCCGCCCTGCCGGCGGATCTCGTCCAGAATCTCCATCACCGCCACAGAATTGTCCAGTGAATTGATTTCCGATTCACGCCGCCCGGAATACACGACATCCATGAATTCCGTGAACTCGCTCAGGTACGGGTCGGGTTCCAAGGGCCTGGTGATTTTCTGGGGCTTGGGCAGGGGCATCCGGCCCGAGGTGGGTTCATGGTAGGGGGCATATTTGAGTTTCCGGCAAATGTGGATGCGGTCCAGGATGAGGTTGGCCTGCGTGCCGAGAATCTCCGTCGGCAGGAAGGAATCGATGGCCTTCGAATACTGGACCGAGGCGCTCATGCCGGGATAATCGAACATGACAGACCCTTGGTAATCGATGGGCTCGCCGGTTTCGGGAACCGGCAGGGTCAGGAGGTGGGCATCCACCGCCGTAGGCATCCCGAACAACACCACCATCGGGTAAATGGTATACGTGCCGATGTCCATGGTGGCGCCGCCGGCGAAGGCCGGGTTGAACGAGGTGGCCAGGATGCCATCACGCAGGAGCTCGAATTTCTTGGAATACTGGCAGAAGGTGGAAGACCAGCCCCGGATTTCACCGATGGAAGGCATCCGGTTCAGCACTTCCCGGAAATTATTGCTGAGCGTGGAAATCATGGCTTCCATGAGGACCACATTGTTGCGGCGGGCGCATTCGGCCATCTCGCGGGCTTCGCGGGCATTGGCCGCGAAAGGTTTCTCTACCAGCACATGCTTGCCATGTTCCATGCAGGTGATGGCCATCCGGGCATGCGTGCTGTTGGGCGTGCCAATATAGACCGCATCAACGGACGGGCACGAGGCCAGTTCCTCTACCGAGGTGAATGTCAAGGGAATACCATACTGGCTGGCAAACAAATGTGCCTTTTCTTCCGTGCGGGAACAAATGGCTACGGCTGTAAAACGAGGGTCGTAAAAGGCACCTTTGAGTACCCATTCGCTAATACGGCCTGTTCCGATAATTCCAAATCTCATGCTATTGGTTATGGGTTAGTGTTATGCCTTCCACCGCTGTTTTAGCGGAGGCTACTGCGGCGACGACGGTTTCCGGTCCGGTCAGGAAATCGCCCGCCAGGAAAACGCCCGGGAGGGAAGTCTGTTGGAGGGAATCCACAAAAATCCGTCCCCGTTTGTCCAGTTCCGGCATCGTATCACCGAAAAGGGAATAATCTACATTTTCGCTGATGGCGACAATCATGTTGTCGAAGGGAACCTCAAAGTCAGTACCGTCAATCATCCGGGTGATGACCGAACCGTCATCGGCCGTGACATTTTCGCAGCGGCGGATGACCAGGGTGTCTTGCTTCACCTCGACGGGAACCTGGAAGAGTTCAAACTTCACGCCGTCGGCCTGCGCGGCCCTTACCTCGATGGAATTGGCCGGCATGTTGCCGAAGGTCTTGCGGTAATAGACCCAGGTGTCGTGTCCCCTCCGAACGGCTGTGCGGCTGGCGTCCATGGTGACGTTTCCGCCGCCAATGACGATGACCTTCCGACCCAGCTGGAAAGCGTCCGGATTCTTCAGATACTCAAGGGCATAGATGACCTTGGGATTGTCTTCGCCGGGGATGCGCATCCGCCGGGGAGACCAGGCGCCGCCACCGATGCAAACGGCATCGAACCGCTGGCGGAGTTCTGCGAGGGAAAGGTCTTTCCCGATACAGGTATTCCCCTGAAAGCGGATGCCGGCCTCTTCAAAAATGCGTTCGTACGCGTTGATGAACTGTTCCCCCAGACGGAAACGGGGAATGCCGTAGCGCAGCACGCCGCCCAGTCGGGCGTTGTCGTCGAAAACGGTAACGGCATAGCCTTTCTCGCGCAGTTTGATGGCGGCCGTAATGCCCACGGGGCCTCCGCCCACGATGGCAACGCTGCGCCCGTTTTCTGTCCCGGGCGTAATGTGGGCACGAAGCAGATAGGGCATTGAAATTTCCTGTTCGATTTCGTACCACCGGACGGGGATTCCCTTTCGGTTCAAGATGCAGTGACCATAGCAAAGGTGCTGCCAGTCACATACTTGTGAGGTGATGGCACTGAGTGGATTGTTCTCGAACAGAATCCGCGCCGCCTCCTCGATCCGTCCCTCGCGGTACAAGCGCATGCAGGTAGGAACGTCGGTGTGAACGGGACAGGCCTGGCTACAGAAAGGCTTCTTGCAAAGCAGGCAGCGTTGGGCTTCTGACTGGCTCATAATGAAAGGAGGAAGAGGCCGTCCTGGCCCTGAACGATGAATGTATTTCCCTTGTAGTGAGCGAGGTCTTCCAGCTCGCCGGTGGTTCCGATGCTCATGTCAAGCACCTCGACCGGCCGTTTTTTGCGCAGGTCCCAGATAAACAGGTAGCTCGGATACTTGTCTGTGCCGAGTCCGGTAGGCATCATCAGCTTGCCTTTGTAGATGCACAGGCCCTGGCCGATGGTGGCATAGCGCAGGCCGTGGTCCTCCACGACATAGTTTTCAAGGGCGTCTTCCGGGCGGAGCACAACCTCCTTCCCGTCTGCCAGGCGCGGCAGGCGGAACTTGATAATGCGGTGGCGGTTTCCTTCCACATCCTTGTCCTTGGTGGTGTTGCCGAATCCGTACAGCATCTTGTGCTGGCGGTCGATCACCCACTGGAGGGCATAACCGAAGTCGTTGTTCACATCGTCATAGCGGATCATCTGCACCAGTTCGGAAGACTGCAGGTCGCTCGCCACGCGCTCTACGAAGAGCACATCCTTATTTCCTTTGTAGGGTTTTTTGTGGCACTGGCTGATATACACCAGGGGGAGGGGATCCTTCTTGGCAAAGCGCTCCACGCCGAACGAGACCACGTTGGAGTGGTTCACCTCGTCGTGGCTGTCCAGGGGGAAGTGCGCCACCTGGGTGACGGTCTTCCCATCGAAGGTGTACAGGGTGGCAATTCCGGTGTGCCAGCAGCTGAGAAGATAGTTCTTATAGATATCCATTCCCTGGTAGTTCCCTTTGGGAAGCGGGGTCAGGTGAGAGGCCTTGAACGTATCTTTCGAAAGGGGAATGGATACGAAGCTTTGGGCAGATGCGGCCATCCCAATCAGCAGGGCCGCGGCAATCAGCAGGTTCTTTTTCATTTTTATTCCAGTTTAAAATCGGCTTTTACAAAGTAATGGTCGCTGGGATACATGTTCCCAACATGGTTTTTCATGATTTCGGCATCCAGGGTACGGAGGGGTCCGCGGTAGAAGATAAAATCGATCCGGCGGCCGGGTTTATGCCCCTCGCCAAGGAAGCTGTGGCAAGTAAAGCCCGCTTCGGCGGGGCCGTGGATGTCTTCGTACATCTCTTTCCAGCCGTCCTGCGTGCGGATGTACTGGATGGGCGCACTCTTGATGCCGGCGTTGAAGTCACCGCACAGGATCTGCGGCATATCGGCCTGATAGAGGGCGCATTCCGCCATGATCATCTTGATCTGTTCGCGGCGGGCCGCATCGCTCTTGTGGTCCAGGTGCGTGTTCACCAGCCGCATTTCCCGCCCGGTCTTGCGATCACGGATGCGCACCCAGTTGCAATGGCGGGCACGGTTGGTTTCCCACGAGACGCTGCCGGCGAGGGTGGGCGTCTCCGAGAGCCAGTAGCAGCCGGCCGACACCCAATCGAAGCGGTCTTTGCGGAAGAAGATGACGTTCTTTCCGATGAAGTGGTAGCCGTCGGTCCACGGGTCCATCTCGGGGCCTACGAAACCATAATAATAATAGTCTTTCCCGAACTTCTCTACAAAGTAGTTATAGGAGTCGTAAATGACCTCCTGCAGGCAGAAGAAGTCGGGCTTTTCGTCCCGGATGGTCTTGATGCACAGGTCCTTGCGGTTCTCCCAGACCCGTTCGGGATAGGGATCGTCCGCTTCCAGTCCGGTGATGCGGATGTTACAGGTCATCACCCGGTACTGTCCTTCCGGACGGCGAGCGGCCAGGGACGGAAACAGGGTGAAAGCCAGCAAGATGCTGACGAGAAATACTTTAGGGATGTTGTTAAAACGCATCATGCTTTTATTCGGTTTCGGCCGGGCGGAAATACACGCCTTCGGCTTTCAGTTCTTGCTGCAATTTTTCCACGTCCAGTGTCCGGGGCTGCGCTCCGGTTCGTACGCACAACTGCGCAGCTTTTCCGGCTGCTTCGCCCAGGCACATGGCCGGTCCCATCACCCGCACCGAGGCCAGGGCCAGGTGGGTGGCGGAAATGTTGCGGCCGGCGCAGAGCAGGCCGTCCACCGCCTTCGGAACCAGGCTGCGGTAGGGGACGTCGTAGCAGTCGGGGCACCACATCAGGGTGCAGTCGCCGCCTACTGGGTGATGCAGATCGACCGGATACGAGGCTACGCCGATGGCGTCCGGGAAACGGGCGCAGTCGAAGATGTCCTGCTCGGTAAGCACGTATTCGCCCACGATGCGGCGGCTTTCGCGGATGCCCATAAAGGGCGCGACGCGGTCCACGTACGCATGCTCGAATCCGGGAATGAAGGCTTTCAGGTAGCGGGCGATCTCGGCATTCTGCCGGATGCAGATTTCCTCGCCGCGGGTGTACTGCTCGGGATCGGTCGCGTCCACCCCGTTCACGCGGGACATGTTCACCCACCATTCGTCATCGGCCATACCGGTCATGAAGATGGTGCGCTCCACGGGAATGTCGTATCCTTGTTCACGGGCCTGCCGGATCTGGTTGCGGAAACCGACCATCGTGCAGTTGTCGCTGGCGCGGAAGAACTCGTTCGGGATGAAGTCGATATCGTAAATGTCGGGATGGTCGGCCACGGCATCGCGCAGTTTGCGCGAATCCACCCCGCGCATGGAAAACATGAGCGTGGGCGGTTGGGCGATGCCTTTTTCGTTTCCGTAAGCCATGGGGGCGCCGGCGCGATAGGCTACGTCGCCGTCTCCGGTGCAGTCCACGACGGTCTTGGCCAGGATGGCTTCCCGGCCCTTCTTGGACTCGATGATGACGCCCTTGACGGTATTCCCCTCCTTGATGACATCGGCACAGAAAACATACATCAGCACCTTGACGCCGGCTTCTTCCATGATCTCCCAGGCGAGGCGTTTGGTGCCTTCGGGATCAATCATGGTCAGGCTCACGTGCAGCGGGCAGGCGCGGTGATGGGTGGCCTGGCCGCGCTCGCGCAGGCGTTCCACGAAGCGCAGGGGAAGCCCCTTGATAACCTCGTTTCCCTTGCGGCCCAGGAAACCCAGCAGCGGCAGGCCCTGGGTCATGTTTCCGCCCAGGGTACCGCGGCTTTCGATGAGCATTACTTTCAGGCCCGAGCGGCTTCCGTCCGGGGTAATGGCGGCCGCCTGGGCGGCCATCAGCCCGGCAGGGCCTCCACCGACCACCAATACGTCCACCTCATCGCGCACCGGAATGCGGGTGGCGGGGATTTCGATCTCTTTCACGGCTTAGTCTCCCAGATAGGCTCCGGTTTCCCGCAGCTCCTTCTGAACGGCTTTTACGTTAACCTTACCCACTTCGACGCCCTCATCCAGGGCGATGCGTGCGGCGCGACCGGCGGCTTCACCGACGGCCATGCACGTGGACATGACGCGCGTGGCGGCCATCGCTTCGTGGGTATAACCCGAGCAGCGACCGGCCACAAGGAGGTTCTTCACGCCCTTGGGAACCAGGCAGCGATAGGGGATGTCATGGTTGTCCTTGGTGAAGACCATGGTGCAGTCTCCGCCGGTGGAGTGGTGGATGTCCAGGGGATAACCCGCGCAGGCAATCACGTCGTCGAAACGGCGGCTATTGACGATATCATCGCCGGTGAGCATGTACTCGGCCTCGATTTCGCGGCTTTCGCGGATGCCCATGAAGGGAGCCACCTTGTCCACCCAGGCGTTTTCGAAGCCCGGAACGAAGCGCTTCAGGTAGGCGGTGATGTCTTTCATCTGGTCACGGGCCACGATCTCTCCGCGGGTGTAACTCTCCGGTCGGGTGGAATCCACGCCGCTTACGCGGGTCATGTTGACCCATATCTCATCCGGATTCAGGCCGGTGATGAGGATGGTGCGGGCGACGGGAATGTTCAGACCGGCTTCCTGGGCCAGTTTGATGCGCTGGCGAAGGCCCACGGTGATGAACTTGCCTTCTTTGAACTGCTCCTTGGGCATGGTATCCATGTCGAAGTCTTCCGGATGATTGACAATCGCGTCGCGAAGGGCCTGGATATTCACGCCGCGCATGTTGTACATGAGCGTCGGGGGCTGCAGGCCGCCGTCCTTGTCGCCTTTGTGGGTAACCACGCCGGCCCGCCAGGCCACATCGGCGTCTCCGGTGCAGTCGATGACGGTCTTGGCCAGGATGGCTTCCCGGCCGTTCTTGGATTCCACGATGACACCCTTGACGGCATCACCTTCTTTCACTACGCCCGCGCAGAAAACATACATGAGCACCTCCACGCCTTTCTCTTTCATCATGTCCAGGGCTACGTTCTTGGCTTCTTCGGAATCGATGATGGTGAGGCTCATGTGGAGTTTGCAGCGCTTGTGGCCGGTGGCGGCGCCCCTGGCTGCCAGCCGGTCGATGAACTGCTGGGCCAGGCCGCGGACGCACTGTTTGCCGTTTACGTCCAGGAAGGCCAGGATGGGGAGGCCGATGGTGAGGTTTCCGCCCAGATAGCCTCGGCTTTCCAGGAGCATGACTTTTTTGCCTTCTCCGGCTGCGGCATAAGCCGCCATGATGCCGGAAGGACCGCCGCCGACCACGACGATGTCGGCTTCGGCGCGTACGGGAATATCCCTTGCGGGTTCAAAAATGGTTTTCATGTGTATGGTTTTAATTAACTTTTTCTATTCTGACCAGTTTCCAAAGGATGAGGGATGCGATGAGATGGAGCGTACCCATGAGGATAAAGAGCACCTTCCAGGCGCTTTCCGGGATGGAGCCGACAAACTGGTTGAAGACCATGCTTCCCAGGGCGCCCGCGCCGCAGGAAAGTCCCATCACCGAAGCGATGTTCTTGACGGGGAAGGTCTCTGCGAAAACGACCGGAATCGTGTACAGCCAGCTCAGGCACATGACGGCCACCAGGCTGAATACGGCAATGATCAGGCCCACCTTCCAGCCGAAGGCAAGGCTGTCGGCACCGTTGATGAAGGGGACTGTCATGCACAGGGGAGCGAGCAGGGCGATGGTCATGAGCATGGATTTCCGGGCGTCAAGGGCCGGTTTTTCACGTTTGACCAGGGCGTCGGACCAGGCGGATGTCAGGATGCCGCCGATGGCGCCTACCAGGAAGGGAATGCCGCCGATCCACTGGATCATGTTCAGGGTCTGTTCGTTGGTCAAGCCTTCACGGGCGCCCATTCCCCGCAGGAAACCGGGCAGCCAGAAGCAGCAGAAATACCAGACCGGGTCGCTCACCAGGCGGATGAGGATGCCGCCCCAGAGGGTGCGGGTCTTGAAGAGGCCCTTGAAAGAAAAGGCCTTCTGCTCACCGGTGGGTGTCTGCGTGTCCGCACCGACGGTCTTGGCCAGCAGTTCGGCAGAGGGGGTCTTGTAAATGAAGACCCAGAAAAGGGCAATCACCAGGCCTACCACGCCGGAAATGACAAATACGTGCTGCCAGTACCCCAGCAGTCCCATCAGCCAGGCAATGACGATCGGGGCTACCACCGCCCCCAATGAGCCGCCGATGGTGCAGAGACTGTTGGCCGTGGCGCGCTGTTTCTTCTCGAACCACAGGGTGACGGCTACGATCTGGCCGGCGAAGATGGTGGGTTCGGCCAGGCCCAGGACGCCGCGGCAGGCGGCGAACACCCAGACGTTGGGGGCCCATCCGGCACCGATGCAGGCCAGCGACCAGACGGTTATACCGCCCAGCATAACGCTCTTGGGACCGAATTTATCCACCAGAATCCCCGATATGGGGTACATGATGGCGTAGCAGAGCAGGAAGACGTTTACAATCCAGGCATACTCGAAATCGCCAATCTGGAAATGGTCCAGGATCTCGGGCTTGAGGATGGACAGCAGCTGCCGGTCCAGATAATTACAGATGATGGCCAGGAACATCATGGCCACGATGACCCATTTTCTGGAAGAATCTTTCAGGAGGTTCATATCGGAAGTACTTTTTTATCCAAGGAAGGCTTTCTGGGCCAGGAGTTCTTTGCGGATGGCTTCCGGATCTGCGTTCCGGGGAGCGAGCCCGCCCTTGACGGCCAGGGCGGCGGCTACGCCGGCGGCATGTCCCATGGCCATGGCCGGCGGCATGACCCGTACGGCGCCAGCCGCGTCGGACGTGGCGCTCAGGCAGCGGCCCGCCAGCAGCAGGCCGTCCACCTCGACGGGTACCAGGCTGCGGTAGGGGACGCCGTACCAGTTGCCTTTGATGGTGGTATAGGTGGTGCTGAGGGCGCTCTTGCCGCCGCCGTGTACATCCACCGAATTGGAGGCTACGAGGATGCTGTCGTCCGGAACCACGCTGTCAATCAGTTCGCCGGCTTCCAGCACATGCTCTCCCTTGACATGACGGCTTTCGCGGATGCCCAGGATGGAGCCGGAAGACATCAGGGTGGCGTTTTCGCAGCCGGGGACGAATTCGTGGAAGAACTGCATCAGTTGTTCCACCTGTTTGCGGCCCGCCATCTCGCCGGCGGTCATGCTGGCGGAATCGGTCGCATCGATGTTTGTCACGCGCGAGCAGTTCACCGCCCACTCGTCGTCCCGGACGCATTTATAGATATTGACGCTCTTGCGGGCGATGTCCCATTTTCCGGCCGCCTCGGCCTCGGCCACCCGCCAGTGCAGGGCGCGGTAGCTGACGCCGTCCACCTTGCGGAATTCGTGCAGGTGGGCCTGTACGTCGGCCTCCAGCCGGGCGGAATCCACGTTGTTGATGTGGAAGAACATCGTGCACGGCTGGACCTTGCCCAGGGCTTCGTTGCCGAATTCGCACGGGACGCCGGCGCGGAAGGCTACGTCGCCGTCGCCGGTGGCGTCCACCACGACCTTGGCGGAAACGCCTTCCAGCCCTTTGCGGGTCAGGACGACGGCGCCGCGCACGGCATTCCCTTTCATGACCGGCTGTACGAACTGGGTGTGGAAGAGAACCTGTACGCCGGCTTCGGCCACCATTTCGTCCAGGACGCGTTTCATGCATTCCGCCTCAAAGGGGGTGCAGTGGTCGTGTCCGGCCGTGATCCAGGCCGAGTAGGGGGTCGTATGGCGAATCCCGGAAGGATGCAGGGCGCCTCCGCGGGCGACCATGCGGTCAAGGATCTCTTCGAAGAGACCGCGGATGATCATCCGTTCGCCGGCGCTGTCGTAACAGGTCATGAAAGGGGAGACAAGGCCTTTGGTGGCCATGCCGCCCAGACAGTTGCCGGTTTCGACGATAAGCGTCCGGGCGCCCATGCGCGCGGACGCGATGGCGGCGCAGACGCCTGCGGGGCCACCGCCCACGACCAGGACATCGGTATCATATTGATCGGAAACCGTCAGGCCGTCCTTTTTCCCGGTACAACCGGGGACCAGGCCGGATACGGTACCGGCTGCGGCAAGCAGTCCGGCTGCAGAAAGAAAATCGCGTCTGTTCATACTATGCGGTCATATATAACAAATGCGAATATATAAAAAATACGCTAAAAAACAAACGCCGATTCACCTCCGCACAATCTCTACCACACTCAGCACCTTCCCCTTCACCTGAAAACGTATGTCAATTTACGATTTTGCTACATGAAACAAAATACTGTCCGAAGGGGCAACACCCTCTGGACAGATAAAGGACGGGGTAGAAAAGAGTTGCCCAAAGCAGTCGGATATAAAGATACCCAACTGCACATTTACGCATTAGTTTATTATTATGACTCATTAGAAATAGATCCAGGTAAAAACGAGGACAAAAATGAATAGAAATGTCTGCCACATGAAAGCTAAAGGATACATCATTAGACGGGCAAGATATGAAGAGAAGGGTTTGTGCTTCTCAAATGGAATATTATTCTTCTTAAGCACATACTCCTCAAAATCTTTTTCCATCTTATGTGCTTTATGGAAAGAAATGCCATGTCCGGGTGATTCCCCATACCAGCGCATGCGGTATTCTGGATTAATCTGACATTTCCACGGAGTTATTTTTGCGCCTCCGTTTGTAGATTCAATACCGAAGTACACACACGCTTTTGCATTCGGAAGATATATCACTCTATTATTCTCATAGCCTTCACAGAGTTTCTCCCATTCTATCGCATATTGAGGCTTATTCATTGTCTTTTGCGCGACAGAATCGATTACAAATCTGATTCTATCGACAGATACAGGAACATCATAACTTGGATTATCATAGAAATCCCAAAAAAGCATAAATGCTCCCTCTAAACTAATAAGAATAATAGCAAATGAGACAATAGAGCAAAGCAATGATGGTAAAAACCATTTTAACAATAGACACCTGATTGTCATAGTTGTGGTCTGTATTTTCTCGCATACATTCAAGGTTTTTGGAACGGCAGGTCTCATGTAGAGATAATCCCTATCACAATCAAAGCATCCCTCTTCACCTGAAAACGTATGTCAATTTTCGATTTTGCTACAGTAAGCGGCGCATATCATAATAATAGATTACCCTACGAGTATCCGATCAACTACAAATTAAGCAGATACACAATAATAATGTAATCTATTACTCCGAAAATTATCAGAACCGCAAACGCTGCAATAACAATGAATACCTTGTCTTTAAGTGGTTTATCACAAATCAAATAATCTAATTCTTCCTTTCTAGTATAACCTCAATTCCGCAAACTGTCAAGAGTTTTTGCGTAAAAGTGTGATTTCTTAGCCATTTTGCCTTTCGCATCGGTCGTCGGAGCGGCTTCTTGGAGTCCA
>ONIQ01000070.1:0-499 GCA_900317925.1 uncultured Bacteroidales bacterium
CCGCAAGTGCGAAGTCACCGGTTCCCGCGTCATGGGCGGCGGTTTCGGCGGCTGCACCATCAACCTGGTGAAGGAAGAGCTGTACGACTGCTTCATCCAGACTGCCGTGGAGAAATTCACGGAGAAGTTCGGCCATGCCCCCAAGGTTTACGACGTCGTCATCAGCGATGGTGCCCGTAAGCTGTAGCCATTGCCACAGGCAGACGGAAATCGAAGTCTGCCAAAGCATCAACGTCGCCCTTGACCCGCAGCTCAAAGCCCGGGTCAAGGACGGCTCTTTATTTGTCTGGGAGTGTCCTTATTGCGGCCACCGCAACCTGGCCAGATACCAGACCCTGTACCACGACCCGGACGCCCGCCTTATGGTCTGGCTCCTTCCCGGGGCCGAAGAGGCGCCCAAGGCCGTGGAAGAGGCGGTCAGGGAGCTGGAAGGATACACCCTCCGGCTGGTGCGCGAGGTGGGAGACCTGATAGAGAAGGTGAACATCCACGATGCCGG
>ONIQ01000070.1:550-3291 GCA_900317925.1 uncultured Bacteroidales bacterium
CAAGTGGGTCACCCGGCAGGAACTCGCCGCCAAAAACCCTGCTGCCGCATCGGCCCCCCTTAAATTCCTCCGCACGGAAGGGGCCGACAACGAACTGCTCTTCGCCTTCCCCCTGGAGGGTCAGATGCAGGTGGTGAACGTGGGATTCAATGTTTATGAAGACGCCCGCGGCATCCTCTCCCGTAACCCCTCCGTGCGCCCTGCGGAAGGCTTCGCCCAGGTGGACGCCGCCTGGATAGAGCGTTTCTTCGCATAAAGAGCGATATCCTGGCAGGAAGGGACATTTTCTCTTTCAAAACATGCAAAAGCCCGGAAAAAATGTAGTTTTGCGAAAGCGTATTGCCGACAGACGCAATTTACGCCTACGCCACCACCCCGTTCTCCAGGCGTTTGGTGGCCGATGAAGGTACAGGCAGCGACTGAAAAGCATACACTCCACCGCGCTACGCCCTCGCGCGACTCCTGCGGGTACTGTGCTTCAAGACTTGAAGCACACTTTGGCTTCCCGGAGGCCGATTTCGTGCTTCACCCCACGGCCTGGACCCTGCCTCAAGCACATTTTCGGCCTTCTATGCGGTCAAGCGTGCTTCAAGAGTTGAAGCACAGGCGGCATCGGTCACATTTTCCCCTGCGCAGGCTGGTGTGGCGGCTAACAGCCTAATACACAGCTCGTTGCGTATAATCCTCTGCGCAAAAAGTGCAGAGGATTATTAGCAAACGGATGAATATCAGGCACTTGGCTGCCACCCCTTGGCCGGGCTCATTGGCCCGGTTTTGTGCATGGGGGCCGAAAAGCATGCCCTGTGCACAAAAGGGGGCACGGAAGGCCGATTTTGCACAGATGAAACAAAGTTTTGCGCAGATGGGACATCCGCCTGCGCTTTTTGTTGCATCTTTGTCACGAAAATCGTTTTTAATCTCGAAGAACCCTTTTCGTTTATGCAGACCATGAAAAAACAAGAATATGTATCCCCGGAGAGCTGTGTCATTGAGCTCCGGACGGAAGGCGTGATTGCCTATAGTTATGTCAATCCGTTTGAGGAACATGAGATTTGGTAACCCACGTAAAAGAAGCAGAGCCATGAAACAGATAACGTCCATTCTTTGTGCGGCACTCGCGCTTTTTGCCGCCTGCAGCAAGACGGAACTTCCGGAGCCTTCCGCCGAAGAACTCAAGCTGAATCTCAGCATTGCCCGGGCCGATGCCTTCGGCGGCGGCGAAGCGCCCGGAACCAAGGCCATCAAGACCGGCTGGAAGACGGGAGACGTCATTATGGTGTTTTTCCGGACGGATGTCCAGAAATACCTGGAACTGAAGTATGACGGATTCAGGTGGACAAACACCTGCAAGAACGGCCTCACGGTGGAGGACATCACCGGGGCATCGGTCAAGAAACTCCGCGCCATCCATCTGCCTCGTAATCAGTATGCCCGTCCGGAACCAGGCATAACCTCATACAATATGGTGTCACACTACGATTATTTCCTGGAGTCGGGCATTGTGGACTATACCTACGACAGCACCAGGGGACTCACCGCCACGCTCAGGATGGCCGCGCCGGAAGGCACGGGCAGTTCTGCGGGAAAACTTGTCGATTTTCAGGTGACGGGCTTCGACCCCGCAGTCGCATACAAACTTAACCTCAAAGGGCTGAGGAAACTGTATCTTTCGGGAGTTTATCATACAGACCTGAACCTGTCGTGGGGGGCCTATGGGTTGGACAGGGAGCGGCTCATTACGGGTTGGAAGGACTCAGGCGCCATGCACTTCACCGGTCTTCTGGACCAAAGCGCGGTGGGGACGCCCGTAACCTTCGATTTCACCATCCTGGACGAGGGAAACCGGATTGCCTACACGCGCAGCGTGGGCCCCAAGACCGTAAACGGGAACCTGAGCGTGGACCTTGGAGACATCTCCGACAGGAGCAAGTGGAAGGCCACGCCCTATGAGGACATGGGCATTGACAACGCGTACGGCAAACGCGTCTACTGGGCCGTATATAACCTCGGTGCTTCGGCCACTTACCCCTATGGATACTATTTCTCCTACGGCCAAGTACAGGGTTATCCCATTCAGGGCACCTTCGGGAACTATTCCTGTGAACACAAATTCTTTAGGGTTATTCCCGCAGGTTGGGACGAAATGCTGGACGGAGACAATTGTCTCAAACCCGAATTCGATGCGGCGCATGTTGCATTGGGTGGAGCGTGGAGGACGCCTAGGTTTGATGAAATGTCTCTATTGTATATGTCGGCTGATGCTACCGCATATGAGACGACCACCAGGATAGTATATAATACCTCATCTGAATCCGCCGGCATAAAGTTTACCGGCGCGAAGTCCGGCTATAGGGACAATAGTATCTTCCTGCCTGCGGCCGGGCAAGTTAACAGGCAGACACCTGCTGACCAAGGAAATGACTTGCTCTATCGAACCTCTGGCCCATGGATTGCCGATTCGGAGCGCGTTCCTGTTATGTGGGTGGATATGACAAGACCTGATCTGAATACTCTATCACTTGCTCTCTTTGGATATGGTCATCTCGAGTATTCCGGGTACCCCATCCGCCCCATCTTCACCCTGCAATAAAAATAATAGCCCCTAACCTCGGGCGGCGGTGCGGAAGGCGCTCGGGGACATGCCGTAGTGCTGCTGGAACAGGCGATAGAAGGTGCTGCGGGAGGCAAAGCCGGCGTCTTCCCCCACGGCCGACACGGAAAGGACAGACTCCTGTGACAGG
>ONIQ01000047.1 GCA_900317925.1 uncultured Bacteroidales bacterium
GCCCATCTGAATGACAAAAATCCAGCATGATTGATCGGGAAATACCTTCTGCCCCGTAAAAAGAAAGGTCCCAAGGCGTCCAAATAGCCTTGGGACCTGTTTCACAGACATCAATGGTAACTATTCTTTAAGACCTTTCTTGATGTCTCTTAAATTCATATCGTTCTGAATTAATTCGCTGCAAAGATAGTGATTATTTTTGAAATAACGGTTTCAGTACGGCGTCGATCCCTTCCCCGCGCATTCCATCCTGAAGGACTTTCCCGTCGGGACCGAAGAGGAACAGGTGGGGAATGCCGGCAACACCATATTCCTCGGCAAGGGTGGTTGCGGGATCCAGCAACTGAGGGTAATGGATGCCCAGTTGTTTCATAGCCGCTTTTGTCGCCTCACGTTTGTCCCCGACGGCAATTCCCAGAACAATCAGGCCCTTGTCCTTATAATCATTGTAAGCTTTGACGACAAACGGCGTCTCTTCCCGGCAGGGGCCGCACCAGGAGGCCCAGAAATCCACCAGGACATAGGCTCCATGACCGATATAGTCAGACAGCTCTCCCTCGGTTTCGGTGAAATCTTCTCCTGTGGTATTCAATTGGATGACTGTTCTTTTGGGCTGGATGACTGTTCTTTTGGGCGCTGTAAGCGCCTCGTACCGGCCGCCGATCATCGCATCGGCATGGACGCACTCTCCACCCTGTTCATAGAGACGGATGAATTCTTCATCGGAAGCATCGGAGGCAAGGATGGACATGGCCTGCACCCCCACGGGATCCTGCAAATGGTTCAGATAAACCTCCTTGCAGTGATCAGCCATCGTTTTGTGCATTTCATCCCAGAGGGCTTCGGCCCCTGCTTCATCCCCGCTCTCCGCAAGCGCCATCGCCTTTTCATTGTAACTCGTAAAATGAGCTGTCATCCATTTCTGGAGTTCCTGCAATTCCTCAGAAAGCGGGCTGTTGCTTACGGAGGCAGTCCCGTCCTCGATCTTAACGGTGATTTCCTTGCTGTCGGGAATCAGGCTGACATGGTCGCCCTTCGGCACGGTGATGACGGAGACTCCGTCCTGGGGATTCCTTTCGCAGGTCAGGGTGAATGCACCATCTTGAACAGCGGTGGCATCCAAACGTTTTCCCGCGATATCTACCAGATATACACTGTCTGGTTGCGGACTGACAAAACCTGTAATGGTGCATGTCCGGTTGGAGGAACATGCGACGGCTCCTATCAGGAAGGATGCGGCCAGTAATGACTTGCTTAACATATTAATTGTCGGATTATCTAACTATAAAAAAAAAGACTGTGGGATCAAGGTCTGATATATCTGAAGCTAAAGATAACAAATCTATTATGTCTTTTTTGATGTCTCTTAAATTCATGTCCTATAGGATGTAATCGCTGCAAAGATAGTGATTTTTCCGGATAATGTACCTGCGTAATGACAAAGGCCCTGCGAACGGCTACCTTCGGACGAAATACCGTGATTTTTGTCCTGGCTACCCGTCATGGCTCCGTTTGCGGACAAGATAAGCCGTTCTTTGTCCCGGCGGCTTCAATATTGCGGAATTTGGACAGGAAATAGTGATTTGAGTCCGGAAAATCGTTATATTTGTTTCGCCGGGACTAATCCCCGGTACTTGAATTATGAAGACATTTTCCGAACAGGAGGGCAGGTGCTCCCTCTTCTTTAAAGAGTCCCAACCATTCTGGCATCTTTGGACTCCCGAAAACCATCCGGTATTCCTGCCTGACAAAGAGGCTTTTATGGCAGCAATGAGTATTCTCGCCATCTGTGCCCGAATGATTCCAGAAGTCAGAATCATCACGTTTCAGCTGATGACAAACCATTTGCACCAGACGCTCGCCGGGTCCCTGGGGGATTGCATGCGGCTATTCAGCCTTTTCAAGAAGTACCTGACCAAATACCTGAAGGCACGTGGTTTTACGGTGTGGCTGGCGTTCGGGGATATCACCCCACGTTCGTTGGAAAGCCTTCAGGACCTGCGCAATGTCATTACTTACAACAACAGGAACGGTTATGTGGTAAGTCCGAACGAGACCCCCTTTACCTACCCATGGGGCGCCAATGCCTATTATTTCAACTATGCTGCGAAAGCACGGTATCGCGAGTGTGGGCAGGCTCTTAACCGGGAAAGCCGGCGACGACTGCTGCATGCGCATGACGCAGACACGTTGCGACGGCCGATCATCACCGTAGACGGGTACGCCTGCCCTATGGATTTTTGTGATATTGCGCTGGGAGAGAACTTGTTCCGGTGTGCTTCGCACTATTTCCGGGAGGTGTCCAGGAATATCGAGTCCCAGAAAGCGATTGCCAGAGAAATCGGAGAAACCATCTATTATACCGATGATGAGTTGTTCGGGGTCGTGCTGTCGCTTTGCCAGGAAAAATTCGACGGCATGAGACCTGCGCTGCTTCCCGTATCGGCCAAGCAGGAACTTGCTGCGCTCCTTCACTATGAATACAATGCGGGGAACAAGCAAATCCAGCGGATGCTCCGGCTCGATGCGACCGTCGTCTCAGCCATGTTCCCGCAAAGGGGCTGACTTGCGGCTCCTGACAAAGGGCTGGCTGTCTTTCGGGACCAAATATGCTGTTTTTTGTCCGGAGAACGGCGCTACCCGGGGTTTTCGGACAAGAATAGCCGATTGTTGTCCCGAAATTATCTTACAAACACGGAATCGGCCCGGTCGGTGTAGAGGATGCCGTCCAGGTGGTCGCATTCGTGCTGGAAGATGACGGCGGTGAAGCCATGGACGGTATCACGAACCACTTGCAGGGTGGCGGGGTCTTTCCAGGAAACAATGATATCGGATGCGCGGGGGACGATGCCGCGTCTTCCCGGGACGCTCAGGCAGCCTTCCGGGCCGCAAACCCTCGGTCCGAACAGCGAGTCGATGCGCACGTTAGGGTACACTTCAAAGGGCTCGCCGGGCTTGTCGAAGCGTTGTACGGCCACGATACGCCGGTTGATGCCCACCTGCGGCGCCGCAATGCCCACGCCGTCCTGCGACGGGTCGGTGACGGTGCGCAACATCTTGGCAGATAGCATCCTGAAGTCCTTCGACCGGAGGGACCGGTCGGACAGGTCGGAACTTTGCGCCCGCAAGACCGCCGTGTCGGCCGGGTCGAAAATGCTCAGCACCCGCATGACGGAATCGCTCCGGACGATGAGCCGCCGCTCGGCGCGCCGGAAATCTTTCGGCTTTTCGCGCTGGAGGGAGAGGGCAAAATAGGTCGAAATCAGAATAAGGGCCAGATAGACCAGCCCGGACAGGAGGTTTTTGTGCATCATGACGCGAATTTAGCGAAATAATTGATAAATTGCACAGAATTTGCTGAAAGGACTCAAAAATTAAAAGGGATGAAAAAATTGTTTTCCTGGGTGCTGTTGCTTTTTCTGACGCAGGCAATTCATGCACAGGTTTTCATTGCCAGCGGAGCTTTTGAGGGGCGGCATACCCGCATCCTGGTGGAGGTGGTGGATTCCCTGTCCAAAGAGCCCATCCCTTTCGCATCGGTCTATGTGAAACTGAAAGGAGATTCGGTCATTACCAATTTTACGCTTACGGATACGCTGGGCAAGGCCGAACTGAAAGAAATCCCGCACGGAGACTATTTCATCAATATCGAATACATGGGCTACAAGCCCTATGTAAAACAGAAATACCTTCGTCAGTGGCTGGTGGATCTGGGGACCGTCAAACTGAAGCCCGATCCCACGTTTCTGAAGGCGGCGCAGGTGGTAGATGCTGCCGTTCCGGTGACCATCAAGAACGATACGATTGAATTTAATGCGGCGGCTTTTCACACATCGAACTACGCCGTACTGGGTGACCTGTTGAAGAAAATGCCGGGTGTGGAGGTGGCAAAGGACGGAAGCGTAAAGGTGAACGGCGAGTCGGTAACCAAGATTACGGTGAATGGCAAGACCTTCTTTTCCAATGACATAGCGGCGGCGGTGGCCAATCTGCCAACCAAAATGATAGACAAGGTGCAGGTGTCCGACAAAAAGAATGAGGATGCCTCGAATGTGGTGAATGCCCAGGAAAATGCCGGCCAGAAGCAGATGAACGTTGTCTTGAAAAAGGAGTACGAAAAAGGCTGGTTCGGCAGCCTGACCGCATCGGGCGGCGTGGCTGCTGGCGACAAAGATAAAGAGTTCTCCGGCGGCCGGGACGGCCTGTATAATTTCAAGGCCATGGTGTCGGGGTACACGCCCAAGGATCAGGTGACCATCCTGGGCAATGCTCTCAATGCTCCGGGCTATGGCGATTTCGTCTATTCCGGCGCCATGGGAAATGGGGGAGATGGCCTGATGAAGGTGGCCGATGCCGGGTTCGATGCCAAGACCGATCGGGTGAAGGGGCTGAATATCACCTCGGTAGCCTCATGGAAAGCGTATGAAGAGGACAAGCGGACCCGTACCTCCCGAACCACCTTTCAGGGTGACGGAAACGATGTCCTGGCCGATACGGACCGATCTGCCCTTACGCGCTCCGATAAGGTGAACGTGGGGTTTGAAATAAAGAATACGGAACGCAAGAAGCGCTGGTTCAATTTTGAGCCGGGCCTGACCTGGTCCCGCAATCGTTCGGATGCCACGATGAAGAGCCGGTCCGTGACAGGAACCGATCCATTGAACGCCTCTTCTTCGAGCAGCGCTTCGTTGACGGACAACCTGGGATTCAAGGGCGTCCTGCGGGGCGGTGTGAAAGATGCCGGGAAAGAAAAACGGGACCTGCGCGCCCGCCTGGACTGGTCGATGAACCGGTCCGACGGAGACAGCCGGGAAATCTCGCAAACGGAAATGTATCAGACGGGCTCGATTCAGAAGCGTGACCTTGCTTACGACAATGCCGCTCGTAACAGTTCGTTGACGGGAACCCTGCAGTGGGAGGAACCGCTGGTGGAGAACTGGATCATCCAGACCCGCCTGAAGGGTATTTATACGGTCCGGAAATCAGCGGGCGATGCCTTTAACTGGCTTTCCGGGACAGGCGTTTATGATGATTATTATTCTTCTGAATCAAATAATTACCATCAATTGTACTCCCTTTCCTCCTTGCTGCAGTACAAGAAAGACAAATGGAAATTACAGTTGGGCGCCGAGGTCATGACGGAGAAAAACGAGACCTACTCCAAGACCTATGGCGTCTCTGCATGGACCGGTCGCGATGAGTGGTTGTGGAATTACGCCCCGGTGATGAGTCTCTCCCGGACCGGTGAGGGCCGGGAATACTCGCTCAGTTATTCAGGCGCATCCTCGCAGCCTTCCGCTTCGTTGATGGTCCCGGTGTTGGATATCACGCTGCCCACCCGGTTGAAAGCCGGAAACATTTACCTGTTGCCTTCCTTCCAGCACCGTTTGAGCGGCCGGGCCAATATTTCCGATAATAAAAGGGGAAGATACGCTTTTTCAGGTATTTCCATAGGGACGAATGTGCGACCCGTCGTGAATGCCAGTTGGCTGGATGCCTCCGGTATCCGCTATGCCGTTCCGGTGAATTCCCGGAAACCGACGTTGAATGTGAACGGCTATTGCGGCGGGGGACTGTCCTTGGATAAAAAACAGTTGTTCCGTGTGACCGGTTCCATCCAACTGGGCTATTCCCGGTTGGTCAGTTACCAGAATGTGGGGATTGTTCCAATGATTGATACAGACCATTTCGACTATGATGCTTTCATGAAATCTTTCTGGGGCGAGGATGCCGGCGGCGATATCTTCTACGGCGGCGGCAGCGGATTCTCCGAGAGCCTTACCCACAATATCAGTGCGGGAGGAAACCTGGGGCTCTCCTATGGTCCGGTCTGGTTCGCGTGGTCTTCCTATATGCGGATGGCGCGCTACTCTCTGGATGCATCGGCCAATACGACGGTATGGACCCACGCTCCGGAACTGGAATTGGAATTTGATGACTTGCCCTTCGACCTGGAAATCGAATCCCGGATGTGCTACCGCTTTTTCTCGGGTTATACGGAAGGTTTCAGCAAGCCGGAATTTCAATGGGACCTGATGCTGATGAAGCACATCAAGAATTTCAGTTTCTTTGTCATGGCACGAGACCTGCTGGACCAGGCCCGGGGCGTAAGCCGGACCACGGCTGAAAACTATCTGGAAGATTCCTATACCAATGTACTGGGACGGTCGGTTTTCGTGGGTATGAAGTGGTCTTTCGGTAAAACAGGCATGAAGCAAAGCCGCGCTGCCATGCGTGGCGCGTGGAATATGGAATAGTATGAAAAGATTGATTTTGAGTTTATTCTGTCTGGGAGCGGCGCTGACCGCTTCCGCCCAGGCCGTCCGCCCGGTTTCGACGGCCCAGGCTGCGCCCGGGGTGGCGCAGCGCTATGTGGATCTGGTTACTTCGTCCGATCTCTTTATCGACGGGCAGGTGGGTGTCCTGGCCGTGACCGTGGGGGGCGATACGCTGGTGAATCACCGCTCTTTGAACCGCCTGTTGCCGGCATCGAACATGAAATTGATTTCTACCGGCATGGCCCTGCATTATCTGGGGGCCGATTTCCGGTTCGAAACCACCCTGGCCTACGACGGTGTCGTGGAGAACGGTGTGCTGAAAGGAGACCTCTACATCGTAGGAGGGGGCGACCCGACTTTGGGCGCGAAAGATTCCATCGCCACGCCGATTGACGACCTGTTTGCCCGCTGGAAAGAGCTGCTGGAGCAGGCCGGTATCCGTCGGATCGAAGGACGGATTGTGGGGGACGGCCGCTATTTTGACGGCCCTATCGAGGAACCTTCTTGGGGTTACGAAGATCTTGGAACCTATTATGCCACAGGCGGTAACGGTCTCTGCTTCTATGAGAATGTGATTGATATCAAGGCTACGCCCGGTGCTGCCGTGGGCGATCCGGTCACCTGCGAGGTGCTGTATCCGAACACCCCCTGGATGAGCTGGGATTTCCCCTGCAAGACCGGTCCTGCCGGCACGGGCGACGAATTGTACCTCTATACGACGGACCTGTGGCCGGTGGCCCAGATGCGCGGGACCTTTGCGATAGACCGGAAACCCAAGGTAGAGGAGTGCTCCAATAAGTTCGGGGCGATGACCTGTGCTTATTATTTTTATAAGTATCTGACATCCAACGGTGTATTTGTTTCCGGCGGCCCCGCCGATATCGGCCCGGACGGACGGGTGCGCGAGGACCTGGCGGCCCCGTTCGGAGAACCTTCCGGCACCGTCGCTCCGGCGGCATCGGCCCTGAAGGAGGTGGGAAAGACCTATTCGCCCGAGCTGCTGAAAATCATCAAGAAGACCAACTGGGACAGCGACAACTTCTTTGCCGAGACATTGATGCGGACCCTTTGCGTGCGCGAGCGCGGGACGGCCCATTATGATACGCTGCGGGTACACGCCCTGGCCCTGCTGGAGCGGCTGGGAATGGATACCTCGAGCGGCATCCACATCAGCGACGGCAGCGGCTTGTCCCGGGAAAACTACATTTCGCCCGACGCCATGGTCCGTTACTTGCGGGTGATGCTGCGCTACCGTTGCTTCGACGATTTCGTGCACTCCCTGGCGCAGCCGGGCCATAACGGTCCGTATTTCAGCCGGTTGCGCGGAGAGAGCGAGGCCCTCAAAGACCGCATCTATATGAAAAGCGGCTCTATGGGGGGCGTACGCTGCTACAGCGGTTATGTGCTTCCCACGAGCGGCGAGAAGAAGGATATCATCATCTTCTCGGTCATGACCAACAACGTCACGGCACCCACGTCCAAGGTCTTGCAGGTGATGGATAAAATCATCGCCCTCGTGGCTTCGGGTAATTAGTGCTCTCCGGCTTTTTCAAAACCGCCGGAAATGACTATCTTTGCGTCCAGATTGATTGAATGATGAAAAAAACAGTACTGGTTTCCGGCGGTGCCGGGTATATTGGCAGCCACGTTTCCGTGGAACTTCTTTCCGCAGGGTACGATGTGGTGGTGGCCGATAATTTTTCCAATTGCGATTTGACCTGTTTCGAGGGGGTGAGGAATATTACCGGCCGGGACGATCTCCCGCTGGTAAAGATGGATTTTTGTGATGCGGCCGCGGTGCGCAAATTGTTCTCGGATTATCCGATCGATGCCGTCATTCATTTCGCTGCGTTCAAGGCGGTGGGCGAGTCGGTCGAACAGCCGCTGAAATACTATAATAACAACCTGGACAGCTTTCTGAACGTGCTGGAAAGCGCACAGGCGCATTCGGCCAAGGTACTCTTTTCTTCATCGGCTACGGTCTATGGCGAGCCGGACAAGATGCCGGTGACGGAAGAATCGCCCCGCAAACCGGCCACATCCCCCTATGGAAATACCAAACAGATTTGCGAGGACATCCTGCGCGATACGGTTTTCGCTACGAGAGGCCGCGTACAGGGCATCGCCCTGCGGTATTTCAACCCCATCGGCGCGCATCCTTCGGCCCTGATCGGTGAGCTGCCGCGCGGCGTTCCCAACAACCTGGTGCCGTTTATTACGCAGACGGCCATCGGCAAACGCGAATGCCTGAGTATTTTCGGAAACGACTATCCGACCCCGGACGGAACCTGCCTGCGGGATTATATCGACATCGTGGACCTGGCCCGTGCGCACGTTTTTGCGGTACGCCGCATGCTGGACGGCCGGATGGACGCGGATTACGAGATTTTCAATATCGGCACCGGCCGGCCGGTTTCCGTGCTGGAACTGGTGCAGGCCTTTGAAAAGGTGAACGGCCTGAAGTTGAATTACCGGTTCGCCCCGCGCCGCGAGGGCGACGTGACGGCCATCTGGGCCGATCCTACCCGGGCGAACACCGTTCTGGGCTGGCGTGCCGAACGTTCTGTAGAAGAAACCCTGGCCGCGGCCTGGGCCTGGGAAAAACATCTGGCAGGGAAATAGGTATGGCAACGGGCGCAAAAACGAAGACCCGCTGGTTTTGTACCTCGTGCGGCAACGAAAGTCCCAAATGGATGGGGCGATGCCCGGCATGCGGGGAGTGGAACACGATGGTGGAAGAGACCGTCGTGACCGGGAAGAAGTCTTCTGTCCGGGGCGAAAGCGTCCCCGGCGCGGCCCGCAAACCTGTCCGCCTGCCCGATATCGATTCATCGGCCGAGAACCGCGTTTCCCTTGGCAACGCCGAGGTGGACCGCATCCTCGGCGGGGGATTGGTACAGGGTTCCCTGGTGCTGATCGGCGGTGAGCCGGGCATCGGCAAATCCACCCTGTCGCTGCAGATTCCGTTGGCGTGCCCTTCCCTCAAAACCCTCTACGTGACGGGAGAAGAGAGCGCCCGCCAGGTAAAGATGCGGGCCGACCGATTGGGAGGAGATACCTCCAACTGCCTGATTTTCAGCGAGACGCTCATGGAGCGCATCCTGGAGGAAGCGGAATCCACGGCACCCGACCTGGTGGTGGTGGACTCCGTCCAGACCATGTACACCGAGCGGGTGGATAGTGCCCCGGGCTCCGTTTCCCAGATCAAGGAAGTGGCGGCCATGCTGCTGCGCTTTGCCAAAGAATCGGGGATTCCGGTCATCTTGATCGGACATATTACGAAAGACGGCTACATTGCCGGCCCGAAAATCCTGGAGCACATCGTGGATGTGGTCCTGCAGTTCGAAGGGGAGAATCGCGGCTCGTACCGCATCCTCCGCAGCATCAAGAACCGTTTCGGATCCACCTCTGAACTGGCAGTCTTCGAGATGACGGGAAAGGGACTGCGACAGGTGTCTAACCCGTCCGAAATGTTGATCCCGATGCACGAGGAGGGCTTGAGCGGTACGGCGGTGAGCGCCATGCTGGATGGGACGCGCCCCTTCCTGTTCGAGGTGCAGGCGCTGGTGAGTTCGGCGGTGTACGGGACGGCCCAGCGGTCGGCCACGGGCTTTGATGTGCGGCGGCTGAACATGCTCCTGGCCGTGCTGGAAAAGCGGGCCGGCTTCAAACTGGGACAGAAAGACGTGTTCCTGAACATGGCCGGCGGCCTGAAGGTTTCCGACCCGGCCTGCGACCTGGCTGTGGTGGCGGCCGTTTTGTCTTCTAATTTTGATTTCCCCATTCCGGCCGATACCTGTTTTGCCGGAGAGGTGGGCCTGAGCGGAGAAATCCGCCCGGTTTCCCAGGCCGACCGGCGCATTCTGGAGGCCGCCCGCCTGGGCTTCAAACGGATTTTCGTCTCTTCCTATACGACCTTGGATACACCGCTTTCCGGTAGCAAGATCGCCATTGTGAAGGTGGCGGACATCCCCGCGCTGGTCCGCGAACTATTCAAGTAATCCGGCCCCATCCAGATAATCTTAGGGCAACGGGAAGTAGTACGGGCTGTTTTTGACGGAAAGAATTCCGGTGCCGGGAAGGTCCTGCTGGCCTAGTATTCGTTTGAAGCAGAGGGGCTTGCGGTCATAGAAATCGGGCTGTTCCCGGTCGAAGGAATTGATCCGGACTACGTGGCTGGCATGGATGAAACGGCTGTCGCCGATATAGATGCCCACATGCGTGGCTTTGGCCGGCTTGTCCGCCGTGGCCTCACGCCCCCAAAAGACCAAATCACCCGGCTGCAGAGAATCCCAGAAATGCGGGCCGGCCGCCGGTTCGACGGTTTCCCCGCAATGGGCCTGTTGGGAAGCGTTGCGGGGAAGGAGAATGCCATTCAGGAAGAAGGTACTGCGGGTGAGACCGCTGCAGTCCACATTCTTGATGGAGGTTCCGCCCCACATGTAGGGGACACCCAGGAAGCGCCGGGCGGTGCTCAGGATGCCCTCGTCCGTGGGTCCGGTAACCGTCCGGGAGGCACCATAGGCCGATGCCCACGCATCGAACGGCGCCACTTCCTTGGCGCATACCCAGCCGGTGCGGCCATCGGGAAGGAGCACGGGGGTATAGCCTTTGCGGGAACGGCTTGCCTGCACCACCCGCACCAGGTTTCCGGCCACCAGCTCGCACAGAATGGCACCCGGGTTGCGACCCGCCGGAGGCGCATCATACACCCGCGTGACCGCTGCCGTGCAAATCCATTTCGGGGCTGCCAGATAGGCCTTCAGCGCCTCGGCGTCCATCGGCACCAGCCCCAGTTCCGTTACCCAGGCGGTGTAGGGTTCGCCGGTGCGGATCTGCACCCAGGATCCCTTGCGGTCAAGGATTTCTACAACCGTTCCCATCAGAGCCTGATCTCCCATTTCGGCTTCGAAAGCCGGTTCTTCGCGCATCAGGTTGGCGGAAAACGCCACCACGGCATAATCTTTCCCGGTTTCGGGGACGAGGGCGTCGGCCCGCCATTGGGCCAGGGCGGTGGTGCTGCTGCAAAGGCCGGTCATCAGCCAGAAAGCAATTGCGACAAGGTTCTGTTTCATAAATATAGGTTTCATTACAGTCATGCAAAGATAGCAACAAAAACGTACAATAATAATATAAAAATAGCAGGTTTTTGCGAATTTATGGTTAACTTTGTCAAATTAAACTTATCACGATGCAGAAGTTCATTACCCGAGAAATTGCCGAAGGTCTCACCTTCGATGACGTACTCCTGGTTCCCGCCCGTTCGGAGGTTCTTCCCAGAGACGTAGATGTTACTACGCGGTTTACCCGAGATATTACCCTCCACACCCCGATTGTGTCGGCGGCGATGGATACCGTGACGGAGGCCGACCTGGCCATCGCCATGGCCCGTGCCGGCGGTATCGGCGTCATCCACAAGAACATGACCATCGACAAGCAGTGTGAGCAGGTCCGTACCGTCAAACGTGCCGAAAACGGTATGATTTACGATCCCGTGACCATCGCACCCGAGGCTTCCGTGGGCGATGCACTGGGCATGATGTCCAAGCATCATATCGGCGGTATCCCGGTGGTGGACGCGAAAGGCGCCCTGATTGGCATTGTCACCAACCGCGACCTGCGGTTCCAGACCGAGAAGAAACGCCCCGTCAGCGAGGTGATGACGCGCGAGAATCTCATCACCGCCCCCAAGGGGATTTCCCTGGCCGAGGCGACGAAGATCCTTATGCGCAGCAAGGTGGAGAAACTTCCCGTCGTGGATAAGGACGGCCTCCTGGTAGGCCTCATTACCTATAAGGACTTGATGAAAATCAAAGATAACCCCATTGCGTCCAAGGATGCCATGGGCCGTCTGCTGGTCGCTGCGGCGGTGGGGGTGAAGTCGGATACGCTGGACCGCATCGATATGCTGGTGCATGCCGGTGCCGATGCGGTGGTCATCGATACGGCCCACGGTCATTCCGCCGGTGTGCTGCGCGAGATCAAGAAGGCCTGTGAGGCGTTCAAGGATATCCAGATTGTTGCGGGTAACGTGGCAACAGGCGAAGCGGCCCAGGCCCTCTACGAGGCGGGCGTGAGCGCCGTCAAAGTGGGTATCGGTCCCGGTTCCATCTGCACCACCCGCATCATCGCCGGCGTGGGTATGCCGCAGTTGACGGCTGTGATGATGGCCGCGGAAGCCCTCAAGGGTACCGGCGTGCCGGTCATCGCCGACGGTGGTATCCGCTATTCGGGCGATATCGTCAAGGCTCTTGCCGCAGGCGCCTCCACCATCATGGCGGGTTCGCTCTTCGCGGGCACCGAGGAATCTCCGGGCGAAACCATCATCTTGAATGGACGTAAGTTCAAGTCCTACAGGGGAATGGGTTCCCTCGAAGCCATGGAACAGGGCTCCAAGGACCGCTACTTCCAGGATATGGAGGACGATATCAAAAAGCTGGTTCCCGAAGGAATTGTGGCCCAGGTTCCGTACAAAGGCACGGTTTCTGAAGTAGTGTACCAGCTGATCGGCGGTCTGCGTGCCGGTATGGGCTATGTGGGGGCGAAGAACCTCGAGGCCCTGAAGAAGGCGCAGTTCGTCCGCATCACCAACGCAGGCTTCCTGGAGAGCCATCCGCACGACGTGACCATTACCAAGGAAGCCCCGAACTACTCGCGGTAGATGAAGTTTTTTTCGGCATATTTCGCCTTGGCGCTCCTCGCCGCCTTGCCCGGATGCAAGGCGGTGCAGGATTTTATCCATGACGATGAGGTCATTGCCAAGGTGGGGGACAAGAAGCTTTTCCTGTCGCAGTTGGCGGGCGTGATCCCGAAAGGAATCTCTCCCGAGGACAGCACGAACCTGGTTTTGCAGTACATTACCACTTGGGCGAAGGACCTGATTTTCCTGGACGTGGCCGAAGCCCAGTTGTCCAAGGAAGAACTGGACGTGACCCAGGAACTGGAAGATTACCGGACCTCTTTGCTGAAATACCGGTACGAGCAGCGATATGTAAACGAAAGGCTGGACACCTTGGTTACGGATGACCAGGTTCAGGCCTATTACGAGGCGCACAAGGACGATTTTATCCTGAGCGCCCCCATCGTGAAAGGGCGTTTCCTGCGCATGTTCAAGGGCTCGCCGGATTACGAACGGCTCCGCGACAGCCTGGCCATCAAAGGCAATAGCCGCTATCTGGATTTCTCTGAAAAATGGATCGACGCCAATGTCCTGGCCCGCGAGTTCGGCACGGACTGGAAGACCATGATGGCGGCCGAAAAGAAGGGCTACATCGAGATGGAAGACGGCTCCGGAAACATGCAGGTGGCCTTTATCATCGACCAGGTGAAAGCCGGGACGCTGGCGCCGCAGGAATACTGCCGTCCGGCCATCACGGATATCCTGCTGAGTCATCGCAAGCGGGCGCTTGTGGAACGGCTGGAGCAGGAGCTGATGGAAGATGCCCAGAACAAGAATAAGTTAGTAATCTATTGATTATGAAGGTTAAACATATACTTTCCGCCCTTGTCATGGTCTGCTTTGGCTTGCAGGCCCCGGCACAGAAATACCAGGTTGTGGACAAGACCGTGGCCGTGGTCGGCGGTGAAATGATCCCCATTTCCGAGATTGAAAGCGAAATCCAGATGCGGCGCGCCCAGGGCATGTCATCGGACCGCAACATGCGTTGCGAACTGCTGGAATCGATGCTGGAGAGCAAACTGCTGCTCATGCAGGCCCGTGTGGACTCGCTCACGGTGAATCTCGACATGGTGGAAGGAGAGCTGACCCAGCAGATCGACCGCGTGCGCACCCAGTTGGGCGGCGATGAGGAGGTGGAGAAGTATTTCGGCAAACCCATCTATAAGCTCCGCAACGAGTGGCGCAAACAGTTTGAAGACATGAGCCTCACCCAGCAGGAACAGACCCAGATTGCCTCGAAGGTTGCGGATCTTACGCCCTATGAGGTAAAACAGTACCTGGATACCGCCTCGGTGGACGACCTGCCGATGGTCCCGGAGAAATACCAG
>ONIQ01000022.1 GCA_900317925.1 uncultured Bacteroidales bacterium
AGAGGATCAGAAGGCGCACGACGATTATGTAGAAAAGAAACTGCGCCAATTGGAAGAGCGCAAGGCCCGGCGGGCACAGCGCCGGGCGCAACGGGCCGATGAACGCGAGCAGGAAATCCTGCGGGCAGAAGAAGCCGAACGCCAGCGGATGGAAGCCTTCCGCAATGCCCCGCTGAAGGTGGGAGAGAAGGTCCGGATCAAAGAAAGCGGCCTGGTAGGCGAAGTGTCGCGAGTCTCGACCAAAGCGGTCTCCGTCATCATCGGGAACCTGACCAGCAAGTTGCCGCTCGATAAGGTTGAGCGCATCTCCTCCAACGAATTCAAAACCGCCGCGAAGGAAATCGCGCAGCCGGTTTACCGTCGGGACGATGCCGCCATCCGCGAACGCAAACTGAATTTCAAACCGGAACTCGACGTGCGCGGCGAACGGGTCACGGACGCCCTGGATATCGTGATGCATTACATTGACGATGCCCTTATGCTGGGCATGGGTTCGGTGCGGATCATCCATGGAAAAGGTACCGGCGCCCTGCGCGAAGAGATTCAGAAATACCTCCGGACCGTCCCCGGCGTGGCCTCGGCCAAGGATGAACACATCCAGCTGGGCGGCTCGGGCGTCACCCTTGTTACGTTTGAATAGCCATGGGAAAAGCTGAAACGGGACAGCGTGGCGAAGCATTGGCCTGCCAGTATCTACAGGACCATGGGCACATGGTGCTGGAGAAGAATTGCAGGAGAGGACATTTGGAAATAGATTTGATAACCATTGATGCCACAGGCATCCATTTTGTAGAAGTAAAGAGCCGGACGGCCCCCGTCATGGCACCGCCGCAGGAAAACGTCGGTTATCTCAAGCAGAAGAGGCTTACGGCGGCGGCGCTACGCTGGCTCCACAGCGCACGCGATCCGCGCATCCGGGGAGATGAAGAGGTACTGTTCGACATTGTTGCGGTTACGTTCGACGGACCCGAAACGGTTATTGAATACATTCCGCAAGCATTTATACCGATATACACTTGATATATGGCCACATATAATAATCATTATTGCGTCATCATGGCCGGCGGCGGAAACCGAT
Organism: uncultured Bacteroidales bacterium; assembly: GCA_900317925.1. Lineage (GTDB taxonomy): Bacteria > Bacteroidota > Bacteroidia > Bacteroidales > UBA932 > Cryptobacteroides. The sequence continues at coordinate 1,079 of ONIQ01000022.1, forward strand.
TCTGGCCCATTACCCGGGAAGCGACCCCCAAACCCTTCATGGAGATTGCCAGTTCCGGTAAATCCTTCATACAGACGATTTTCGACCGTTTTGCCGAAGTCATTCCCAGCGATCATATCCTGGTGGTAACCTCGGAACGCTTCCGTCCCCTGGCCGAAAAGCACCTCCCGAAGCTGCGTCCGGAGAACCTGCTGATCGAACCTTACAGCCGCGGTACGGCCCCCTGCATCGCCTATGCATCGGCCATCCTGCGCCATCGCGACCCGTCGGCCGTGATGCTCGTTTCGCCGGCAGACCACATCATCCGGGACGAAGCGCCCTTCCTGGAAACCGTCCGGCAGGTGCTGGATTATGCTTCGAAGCATCCGGTCCTGATGACCATCGGCATTGTACCCGATCATCCCGACACCCACTACGGTTACATACAGAAAGTGGGCGGGAAAGACAACACGTCCATCCCCGTCAAGGTCAAGACCTTTACGGAGAAGCCCACCGAAGACCTGGCTGCCGTTTTCTGTAAAAGCGGCGAATTCTATTGGAACACCGGTATTTATGCCTGGCAGGCATCCGTCATTCAGGAAGAAATGACCACCTGGCTGCCCGACGTGGCCCGCTTATTCGGCGGATGGGATGACGTAGCCGGCACCGCCCGCCAGCAAGCCTTTATCGAACGGGCTTATACCGATTGCGAGAATATTTCCATCGATTACGGTGTCATGGAAAAGACCAATCGGGCCATGCTGTATCCGGCCAAATTCGGCTGGATTGATTTCGACGACTGGAGTACGCTGTACAAGGGTACCCCGCTCAAGGACAACAATGGCAACCACATTGTGCTCCCACACGACAATGTCGATAACGATCTGGACATGCTGGTCAACAACAAAGACAGCATCATTATTGAGAAGAACAAGGGCAAACTATTGGTCATCAAGGGGTTGAAAGATTTTATCGTCATCGATACCGACGACGTCCTCCTCATTTGTCCGCGCGTGGAAAACCCGCTCAAGGAGCTGATGTCCAAACTGGCCATGCCCCGCTACGACAAATTCCGGTAGATCTTACGATTCCAGGACCAACGGACTCACACTGAACTGGCGGATGCCGCACTCCCACAGGGCGGCAATGCTTTCGCGTTGCGAGGCGGCTTCTCCGCACACCTCAATGGTGAAGTCCTCTCCCTTGGCCCGGTGCGCTCCCTCGACCACCATCCGGATTGCCTTTAACACGGCAGGATGAATGGCACTGTAGAGGTAGGAAACGGCGTTATTGCCCCGGTCTGCCGCCAGGAGATACTGTACCAGGTCGTTGGTGCCGATGCTGAAGAAATCGGTCTCTCGGGCCAGTTCTTCCGCCATGAAAACCGCGGCCGGCGTTTCAATCATCACCCCCAGCTTCGGCATTCGGAACGGCACGCCCTCGGCCGCCAGATCGGTAGCACAGCACTGTAACATTTCCTTTGTCTGACGGACCTCATCCAGCGAAGAGACCATCGGGAGCATTACGCGGATATCCCCTTCCGTGGACGCGCGCAGCAGAGCACGGAGCTGAATCTTGAACAGATCCGGCTGGGAGAGCGTCAGGCGGATGCCCCGCAGGCCCAGGGCCGGGTTCTCTTCCGACGGCAGGGGCATATACGGGAGCACCTTGTCTCCGCCAAGATCCAAGGTTCTGATAATCAACGGCTTATTGCCGCACAGACGGGCGGCCTGCACATAGACGTTGTATTGGTTTTGTTCGTCCGGGACAAACTCCCGCTGCATCAGCAGGAATTCGGTACGGAAGAGGCCGATTCCCGCCACGCCCAGATCCAGGGCATGCTGTACTTCCTGGGCATTGCTGACGTTGGCATACACAACGGCTCCTTCGGGATATTCCGGACCGTGGTTGGCGGAACATTCGATCTCCAGGATATCCCCGTCGCTGATGGCGGTGATATCGGCCCCGATTACGGCAGGAACGCCTTTGGCCCGGGCGATGATGCAGACGTGGCTGGTCACGTTACCGCGGGCGCACACAATCCCCACCACCTTGGAGAAATCGATCCGCATGGCTTCCGAGGGAAGGATTTCATCGGCAACCAGGATGGTCCCCTCCGAAAGATCCGAAAGCGGAAGCGGGCGGTGCAGAGGATGCAGGTACTCGTGTAACTGCTTGATAATGTCACGGACATCGTCGAAACGGGAACGAATAAGCGGGTCGTCAATCGACGAAAACATTTCCTGTAATTCCTCTTTTACCGCATCCAGCGCATCCTCCGCCGAACAATGCCGTTCGTCGATCTTCTCCAGGACCCCCTCTACCAGGGCGGGGTCTTCCGTCATTTCCAGATGCGCGGCGTACAGCTCGCGGAGCGTTTCATCGGTCGATGCCTCCAAGCCGCTGCGCATCGGCGCACGAACCCCTTTCAACGCCTCTTCGAAGCGCTGCTTCTCTTCCTCGGGATTCAACGGTTGTTGGCGGTTTTCGCCGGCAGCATCCGACCGGCTTTGGAGTACGTGGGCCTTGCCACGGACGATGCCCGGGAGGCCAATTCCTTGTAACCGAATCATTTGACCGTAAACAATGGAGCCAAGGCGACGATGGCGTCGGACTCGGCCGGACCATCAGCAGTAATCACGACTTCCGACCCTTCTTTGAGGCCCAGGGAAAGCAGCCCCAGCATACTGGAGGCACTTACCGTTTTTTTACCGGAGGTAATGGAAATCTTGGTCCGGGAGAAGGACTTTGCGATCCGGGCCATTTCACTGGCAGGGCGTACATGGAAACCACCGGGTGCCGTTACTTTCATTGTTTTTTCAATCATATGCTTATTCGTTTATACATTCTCGTTAAACTGAACCATGGCCCGGTACCGCTGGTAGCGCTTATCGAAAATCGCGGCCTTGGAAGGATCGGGCGTATAGGTTCTCAGCACCGGCGGACACATCGCCCGCTGGGCGGAAGGGACATCCGGCCAACATCCCGCCACGACGGCGGCATGGATGGCGGCACCCATCGCACCGCCGTTTTTGGTGGCCGATACGTGGATGGTGCGTCCGCAGACATCGGACATCATCTGCATCACGAACGGCGACTTCTGGGACACGCCGCCGCAGGCGACGAGGTCATCGATCGGAACCCCATACTGGGTCAGGTGGTCCAGGATGGCACGGGTGGCGAAACAGGTGGCTTCCACGATGGCGTAGTAGAGTTCCGGCGCGGACGTGAAAAGCTTCAAGCCCTGCAGGGAGGCGGTCAGGGAGCCATTCGAGAAGGGGCAGCGGCGGCCGTTGAAATGGTCCGTAGCAAGGGGTGCATCCTCCCGCTGCGGCAGCTTTTCCGCTTCGGCGGTCAGGGCCGGAAGGATATCGTCCGCCTTGTCCGGAGCCGCCCAGGAAAGGAGGCGGCGCAGCCAGGCGAACGCATCGCCAAAGGAAGACAGGCCGACTTCGATACCGTCCAACCCCTGAAGGATCATCCCATCCACCTGGCCGAATACGCCCGGGATGTCTTTCCCGCCGATCTTCTCGCGCGGGACCACCCCCATGTAGCAGGCCGATGTCCCCAGGTTCATCACCATGCGGCCCTCGGCCACGCCGGCGCCCACAGCTCCCGAATGGCTGTCCACGTTGCCAACGCCCACCAGGACGTCGGTGGACAGGCCCAGTTTGGCGGCCCATTCCGCGCTCAGGTGTCCGAAGGCTTCGCTGCAATAGTAGTTGGAGGAAGGCAGGTGACGCAACACCGGCAGGAGAATCGGATCCAGTTTCCGGAAGAACTCCTCCGGCGGGAAACCGCCCCATTCCTCGGCCCACATCCATTTGGCCCCCGCCACGCAGTGGCTCATCCGCATCTGCCCGAGGGAGGAGACCCCCGTCAGCACGGCCGGGATGAAATCGCACAGCTCGATGACCGAATAGGCATCGGAGCGCAGTTTTTCGGAGGAGCGCAGCAGATGCAGCACCTTGGACCAGAAATTTTCGGGCGAATAGTCCCCGCCCGTATGGCAGGCATAATTGACCGGCGATTGGGCGCAAAGTGCCTCGATCTCAGCACTTTCCTTCGTGCCCGTATGGTCTTTCCATAGGACGAACATCGCGTCCGGATCCTCCTCGTAACCCGGTTTCAGGCAGAGAGGGACCATCTTGTCATCGGTCAGACAGGGAGTACTGGCCGTGGTGTCCACGGAAATGGCGGCTATCGTCCGCGGATCGGGACAGGCGGCGATCACCTGGCGGAGCACCTCGGTCATGGCCTCTACATAATCCCGGGCATGCTGGCGGTAGCGATCCTGCGAGGAATCGCAGTACAGCCCCTTCATCCAGCGGGGATAATTGCAGACGGCGTTGACGTATTCGTGACCGTCTTTCACATCCACCAGGACCGCACGGACCGAATCGGACCCGAAGTCCATTCCGATGACAAGTTTCTGATCCATCGATAATTAGTAAATCACGTTACACCAGGGGAAATGTTCCCGGATGGTTGTCATGCACTCCTGCGGAATATCGGTGCACAAGAAATCGGCACCCAGGTAGATTCCCAGGATGAAGTGTTCGATTTTCTCGGTCGGCCAGAGGCTCACGATAAGGCCCTCTTTCTTGGCCTTCTCCACCATGGCCTTGCTGGTGCCGGGCATCTTGCAGCCAATGCGATGGATCCCCAGCGCCTTGGCCATGGAAATCGTCTCGTCGCAGACCGGCTTGGAGGAAATCATCAGGTAGTTGGCCTCGGGATGCTTGCCCATCAGGTAGCGCAAGCCACGGTAATCGGACGAGGTAAAGACGAATTCGGCATCGGCCGGCTTGTCGCGCATCACGCGCTCATAGAGCTTGTCGCAATAAGCCTCCAGCCGTTCCTGCGGGTAGAGATTCTCAGGTTTGGTCTTGAGTTCAAATTCCACATAAAGGCCCTTCTTGTCCTTGAGGAAGTCCATCAGTTCATCCAGGGTAAGGATTTTGTGACCACCCTTGGTGTCGTAGGAATGGATTTCCTCCCAGGTCTTCTCCTCCACGATGCCGGTACCATTGGTGGTCCGCTCAAGGGTCTGGTCGTGCGTGATAATCAGCACGCCGTCCTTGGTCATGCGGATATCGGTCTCGAAACCGGTATAGCCGATTTCATAACTTTTCTGGAAAGCCGAAAGGGTGTTTTCGTCGTTTTCCAGGCGGCCGCCGCGATGCGAAAAAGCGCGGACGGTCTGGTACTGGGCGAAGGCGTCCGTGCCCACAAGAGACAGGGCGGCCAGACAAAGGAACAGGATTCTTTTCATGTTAGGGTTTGATTTCATTTGCTCGTTCATATCCGTTTTTGGCATTCCAGGTAAAGGCGAAGAACAACGCGCCGATCAGGGAAACCACGGCCAGGATGGGGAAAAGCGCGCTCCAGAATGCGTCGCCAAACCGGTCGGCGCAACTGCCAATGCCGATCCCCGTAAACAGGTTGGCGCCATAGCTCACCAGGCCCACCAGGCCCACCGCGGCGGAGGCGGCCTTCTTGGTGGCCATGTTGGCCGCGGTCACGCCCGCCAGGGTTTGCGGGCCATAGAGGATGAAGCCTACCAGGCCCAGACCGATGCAGTACGGAATGAAGCCCCAGCTCTTGGGAAGAGCCCACAGCAACAGGAGGGCGACAGCCGTCGCCACCATCCAGATGGCCGACACCCGCTGGCCCTTGCTCTTGAAGAGCTTATCGGTCACGAAACCCGATACCACCATCCCGATAATGCCAAAGATTTCAAAGCAGGCAACCGCCCATCCCGCCTGTTTCGGCGTGAAGGCCTGGGCCCCCTGAGTCATGAACTTCGGGCCCCAGTCAAAGATGGCGAAACGGACCACATAGACAAAGAGGTCGGCAATGGCCAGCATCCAGATAACCGGATTTTTGAATACCATCTTGGAGACGAACTCCTTGTAACCGGCGGCGGTGTCGTTGTCATCCATCTCGGTATGGGTACCTTCCAGTTCGGGAAGGCCCACCGATTTGGGCGTATCACGTACCGAGAACCACATCAGCACCACCCCTGCCAGGCCGATAAAAGCCGGAATCCAGAAGCACCATTGCCAGGCGCCCACATGCTCCGCAGCCCGGATGACGGCCGGATCGGTCACGTCTTTGCCCAGGTTGCCGGCGATTCTGGCCACCACGGAAGTGTCGCTGCTCAAATTCACGCCCATGCCGCCGATGATGGAACCGCAGAGGATGCTCACCAGGGCTCCGCCTACGGAGTGGGCGGTATTCCAGACGGACAGCTTGGAAGCCAGCTCCTTGGGCGGAATCCAATGTACCAGGAGACGGTTGCAGGGGGCAAAGCCCGAACCCTGGGCGATATTGTTCACCACCAGCAACACGGCCATGGCCATGACGAAGGCGTTGATGAAGTCCGGACCGCTTTCCTGTCCGGTGATCCAGTGGCTCAGGTCGGCCGTCCAGCCAAAGAGGAAGTTGATGACGACGCTGGCCGACAGGCCGATAGCGAAATGCCAGCGGGCGTTGGCGCGGTCGGCGATAATGCCATTCAAGAATTTCGATACGCCGTAAATGATGCCGACGAGCGACAGGATAATGCCAAAGCTCTTGTTGGTAATGCCGTATTCCGCCCCCAGCGCCGGCATGGCAAAGGCGAAATTCTTGCGCACGAAATAGAAGATCGAATAACCGATCATCGACGTAAGAATCACCTGCCATTGCCAGGACAGGAACCATTTGGTCTTGCCCGTATCTTCGTCGTGAATGCGGATAAAAGGCTTGACTGTCGGGGTGGGTTCCATACCTTATGCCTCCTTAGCCAAGTCCCATGCTCCGCCGGCAGCGAAGACCGGGTCTACGATCTGATTATAGAAACCGCCGCGTTTGGCCAGGTCAAGCACATTGTAGCGGAAGCGCATCAGCTGGACCGTCGGGAACATATCCTTGAGCATCTGGCGGGTAACGCCAATCTGCGAAGGATCGTAGGGGGCTCCGGCAATCCGGAAGGCTTCCTGCATCTTGGCAAAGGGCCAAACCTGGCCCTGAAGGGCTTTCTTGAAGGCCGGCCACTTGTCCTTCAGCACATTCAGCTGTAGACGGACATTGCGGGCGGCATCGTATTTCATGGTAATCTGCGTGTATCCCAGATCCGGAGCCGGGAAGTTCTTGAAGATCTCGATGGCGCGCTGCTGCTCGCTTTCCAAGGTGGGCCAGGCGGCCACGGCGGCATCGACATCCAGTTTCGTCAGGTCCAGCTTGAACAGTTCGTCAAAGACGGCGCACATGGTCAGCGTGCCGATGGCCACCTGGAAACCATGGCTCTGGAGCTTGCCCTTGAAACGATGGTGGGTCATATCAAGGATATGGCTGAAAAGATGGTCACAGCAGGAAGCCGGGCGGCTGGAACGGGCGGCCTGCATGGCAAAACCGCTCAGGGTCAAGCCTTCGAAGAGATCCGCCACAGCCTTCGGATCACCGGCGGCCACACCGGCCGGATTCGACAGGAAGTCGTCCAGATAGTCCTGCAGCATGTGCCATGCCGGCGGGATGATGGGCTCGGCGGCCATCAGGTCGGCCACCATCCACTCTGCGCCTGCGGGCACCTTCGCAGCCAGGTCGGCATAGCCGGCGGCCGTCATCTCCTTCGGGGCGGCGGCAATCACGTCGATATCGGCGATAATGGCAACCGGAGCCGGGCAGGTAAAGGTCTGCTTGGCATTCTGGTAGGAAATCGAAGCGCCGAACGACGAAAAACCGTCCACGGAGGCAGCGGTAGGCAGGGTCAGATATTGCTGGCCGTGGTGATGCGAGCAGAGCTTGCACAGATCGTTGATGACGCCGGAACCGACGGAAATCAGGATGAAATTCTTGTCGGACGGCTCGCGGAAGGCCTGCTTGGCATCGGCTTCCACATGGTTGTCATCGTTCTCGATGGCCTTTGCCGCGGCAAAATCACCCTCCACGATCTTGTCCACCATCTCCACGTACTTCCACTCGGCATGGAATTCCTGCTTGTCGATGATATATTTCTCTACCGGGTTGCCGGCGGCGGCGAAGAGGGCCTCGACCTTCTCGCCCAGGGCCGGCCAGGTGTTCACGTCAGCGACGATGACGCCCTTGCGACCGGGAAACAACTGTGCAAAAACCTTCGGAGCCAGGGCCGAAACGCCCTGTCCCATCTCAAACACCTTGGTGTCCGTAGCGAACTTCAGCGAGTTCGCAATTCTCTCTTTAGCTTCCATATCTATAATACGATTTATTTTGTTCAAATATAGCATACAAATATACACAGAATACTTTGAATCGTCAAAGTGTTTTGCTTATCTTTGTAAAGTTAATCCCATACCCCATGAAATCTTTGCTGAAATACCTGCCGGTCCTGGCGCTGTGTGCGGCCGTTTCGTGCCGGACGGCCCATGAGGGCCCGGCGTATCTGGACAAGAGCCTTCCCGCCGAGGAACGGGCCGCCGACCTGCTGAAACGGCTCACGCTGGAAGAAAAGGGTACGTTGATGAAGAACCAATCCGAGGCCGTTCCCCGGCTGGGCATCAAGGCCTACAACTGGTGGAACGAGGCCTTGCACGGGGTGGCCCGCAACGGCAGCGCCACCGTGTTCCCGCAGCCGGTGGGCATGGCGGCATCGTTCGATGAACCGCTGCTGTATGAGGTGTTTACGGTCGTGAGCGATGAGGCGCGTGTCAAAAACCGCCTGGCCGCAATGGAAGGCGACCCGGACATCTACCAGGGGCTTACCTTCTGGACCCCCAACATCAACCTGTTCCGCGACCCGCGCTGGGGACGCGGCATGGAGACCTATGGGGAAGACCCCTACCTGACCGGCCAGCTGGGAATGGCCGTGGTCCGCGGCCTGCAAGGTGCGCCGCACGACGGATGGCATCGGGCAGGCCGTCCGGGCAAACAGGCAGGCAACATCCAGAAAGCCCACGCCTGTGCCAAACACTTTGCGGTGCATTCGGGGCCGGAACCCCTGCGCCACACCTTCAATGCAACCTGCTCGGAACGCGACCTCCATGAAACCTATCTCCCCGCTTTCAAGGACCTGGTCACCAAGGCCGGGGTGGAGGAAGTCATGGCCGCCTACAACGCCTTCCGGGGCAAGCCCTGTGCCGTCAATGATTACCTGATCGATACCCTCCTGCGCGAGGAATGGGGCTTTAAAGGCATCATTACCACCGACTGCCACGGGATCGAAGACCTCTATACCAACTACCATTGGTCCAAAGACACGCTGGCCGCCATTTCCGACGCCGTCAACAACGGCATCGACCTGGAATGCGGCAACCATTTCCAACATCTGGCCGAAGCGGTGGCCCGCGGCGACGAAGACCAGGCCACCATCGACAAGGCCCTGTTCCGCCTGCTGACCGCCCGCTTCCGCCTGGGCGAGATGGACCGGGAATCGCCCTGGGACAACCTGCCGGAAGAGACGGTCGAGAGTCCCGCGCACCTGGAACTGGCCCGCAAGATGGCCCGGGAATCGCTGGTCCTCCTGCAAAACCGCAACGATGTTTTGCCCCTGCCGGAAGATGCGCGGGTGGCGCTGATCGGCCCCAATCGCGACAACGTAGAAATGATGTGGGGCAATTACAATCCCGTCCCGCACAAGACCGTCACCCTGCTGGAGGGCCTGCAGGAGCGTTTCCCGGACCTGCGTTCCTTTGATGCCTGCGGTATCGCGGACACCCTGATCGCACCGGGAACCGGCACCCGGGTAATGTCCCAGAAAAACCTGATGGAGAACCTCGGCGGCGTGGATTACGTAATTTTCGCGGGCGGCATTTCGGCCCGGTTCGAGGGAGAGGAAATGAAGGTGGAGGTTCCCGGATTCGGCGGGGGCGACCGCTCCAGCATCGAACTTCCGGCCGTCCAGCGACAGGTGTTGCAATGGCTCCGCGAGGCCGGCAAAAAGGTGATCCTGGTGAACTTCTCGGGCAGCGCCATGGGACTGGTGCCCGAAACGGAGAGTTGCGACGCCATCCTCCAGGCCTGGTATCCCGGGCAGGAGGGCGGCCACGCCATCGCCGATGTGCTCCTGGGCGATTACAGCCCTTCCGGCAAACTGCCCGTCACCTTCTATCGGAACGTGGACCAGCTGCCGCCATTCGAGGACTACGCCATGGAAGGCCACACCTACCGGTTCTTCCGGGGCGAGCCGCTCTTCCCCTTCGGTTTCGGCCTAGGATATACCCCTGTGGACCTCTCCGATGTCCGGCTGAAAGGGATGGACGCCAAAGGTCTCCACCACAACGCCTGTGTAGAAGTTACCCTGACCAACCGGGGCGACCGGGAACAGGACGAGGTCATCCAGTTGTACCTGCGCCGCCCCGACGATCCGGCCGGGCCGCAGAAGACCTTGCGCGGGTTCGTGCGGGTAAAGACGCAGCCGGGCAAGACCGTCAAGGCCCGTCTCCCGCTTTCCGACGAGACCTTCAACTGGTGGGACCCGGCCATCCGGCGCATGCGCCCGCTCAGCGGAGACTATGAGCTCCTGGTGGGCACCTCGTCCCGCAACCAGGACCTGAAAGTCCTCCCCGTCACCTTTTAACGACCGCCCATGCAGACCTTCCTCCTTTCCCTCCTGTGCTTCGGCATCATCGCTGGAAAGAACGCGACCACAGACGGTTACGTATATCTGGGCCACAACGAAGACCAAAGCGGCGAGCAGATGCTGAACATCTACAATGTTCCGGCCACCCCGGACCGCCTGGCCTATCTCTGGTTCGAGTTCCCCGGCGCCAAGGCCGGCGACAGCTATGTAAACGAATACGGGGTCTGCATCGCATCGGACATGTGCCGTTCCCGCGAGGACAAGGCCACCGGCAGCCTGGTCTATGAAATCCGCACCGCCGCCATCCAGCACGCCCGCAGCGCCCGCGAGGCCGTCCACATCATCGGGTCGATGGTGGAACGGTACGGGTACCAGGATTCGGGACGGTCCTATCTGGTTGCCGACCGTCACGAAGGGTGGATCTGCGCCGTCGTGCGCGGCCGCCACTGGGTGGCGCAGCGGGTTCCGGACGACGAAATCGCCACCATCCCGAACTACTACACCATTGGGGAAATCGACCTGAAAGACACCCTCAACTTCCTGGGCAGCAAGGACATCGTCCGCTATGCGCGCAAAAGGGGCTGGTACCGGCCGCGGCGGGACGGGGCCTTCAATTTCCGCCTGTCGTATTCCGACCCCGCCACACTCACCAAAGCCCACAACCTGGAGCGGCACCGGCTGGCACAGGAGACCTTTTTCGGGGACGCCATCCTGGGGCCGGAAACGCCCTTCTCCCGCAAGCCTTCCCGGAAATTCCACCGGCGGGACCTTTCCCAGCTGCTTACCGAACCGCCCATCCGGAACCGGAACACCGTACTGACCACCGTGTTTGCCCTGCATCCCTCCCGGCCGCCCAAAAGCGGCACGGCAATCTGGGTGGGCCTGCCCGGACAGGACGCCGCCTCCCAGTCCCAGTGGACGATTTTCACAAAATCGCCCGCATCCTGCCACCGGTATGCGACAGCCGAGGAAGCGCTGGAGAAGCATTTTTCAGACGTGGGACACTATCGCGAACGCTGGCCCGACCATTTTTACTGGCACTACCTGGATCCAGCCATCGACCCGTATGTGATTCCGCACGATTATACCGTCTATGTTCCCAAACAGCCCGCTGTGGAAGCCGAAAGGGACCGCAACGCCGTGGGCGATACGTTCAACGACCATTTCCATGTGCTGGAAGACCCGGCTCGCGGCTTCCTGTATGCTTTCTGGACCCAGGGATCGTTCGAAACGGCGAATGACGAGCACGTGGTGTTCTCGCGGAGCGCGGACGGCGGACAGACCTGGTCCGAGCCGGTAATCCTGGCCGGATCCCCGACCCTGGCCCATCCGCGTCCGGTGGCGGCCTGGCAGCAGCCCATGTTGTCCCGGAGCGGCCGTCTCTACTGCCTGTGGAACCAGGAGACCACGGTCAAAAAACACCTCTGCGGCATTATGCAGGGCCGTTATTCGGACGACGGCGGGCTCTCGTGGTCCGAGCCCGAAACGGTGCCCTTCCCCATCCGCTTTGCCGCCGATCCGGCTGACCCGGCCGTTCCGCCCGTCTGGTGCATGTGGCAGCGGCCCCTGCGTTTCGGTGCCGACGGACGTTACCTGGCCGGTTGCTCCCGGTACGACCGCAGCGACATCGCCCGCGTGGAATTCTGGCAGTACGAGAATATCGACGAGGACCCCGCCGTGCGCGACATCCGCATCTCGTTTTTCAATACCGGAGAGGATGCGTTCGATGCTTCGCAGGTGGAAACCGACATCCCCTATTCGCCGCGGGAGGGGAAGAAAACCGAGGAAGCCTGCATCGTGGGGCTGCCGGACGGACGGTTGTTCGCCGTGATGCGCACCACCATCGGCCACCCTGTCTGGTCCGTGAGTTCCGACTGCGGAAAAACCTGGACGCGACCGGAAATCCTCCGTGCCCGGGACGGCGGCGCGCCCATCCTGCAACCGTGCTCGCCCTGTCCCATCTATGACCTGGAGGGACCCGAAAAACGCAGCGGGCGATACTTCCTGCTCACCCACGATACCTTCGATTTTTACGGCATCACCGCCTATCAGATGCGCGGACCGGTGTACCGGCGCGACGGGCGTTTTGTCCCCGGCGCCCATCAGCCCGTATGGTTCGACGAGGGGGTCATCTTCTCCCCCCGGGACTCCGGCAACTCCTTCTATACCAGCTACACCGCCCTGGACGGGGAGGGCGTCCTGTGGTTTGGCGACAAGAAATTTTATCTGTTCGGGAAGGTCTTCCTCTCCAATTAGCATCCTCCTTCCCGGCATGACCGTCTATGCCCTGCTGAACAAACTGATCGATATCCACTCTGTCGACAACTACATCTCCCCTATTGCTGGAAATTTTTAGAAAAATAGCAGGATATTCCGAAATAATGCTTATCTTTGCGGTCCAAATCTGGATGTGGCGCAGTTGGTAGCGCACCTGGTTAGGGACCAGGAGGTCGAAGGTTCAAGTCCTTTCATCCAGACCATTTGAAAATGAGGTGCCTACAAAAATGTAGGTGCCTCATTTTTATCTTTGACAATAATCCTTTAGATGCTTGGATTCTACCCGTTTGTTTATTATCTTTGCCGTGTTTAATATTTTTAAACAAAAGTTTGCGATGAACATAAGAGACGAAGAAATAGTCCGCACGGCGTTATTCCAGTTGGAAACACATCTTGAAATGAGCAATGCCATTGCCTTGCAAAACGATGATATTGTTGAGATTCTTGGCAAGGCATTTTATGTAATGGCTGAGACTGCCGTAACCAAGAGCAACTATAATTTTATAGCCGAAACACTTCAAGAGCGTGCGAAGTCGGCAGGCGTGCTTCCTCTACTGGTCTGTGGCTCCATATCGGAAGAGATGATGTCCATTGCCAAGGCCGACGGCATTTACACATTGGATACTGCGGGCAATTGTGAAATCACGCCGGAGGGCGGTCCTTTCCTGTCACTTCGTGGCCGAAAGGCTGAACACCGGCGGCAAAGCAGCACCATGGTTTTCCGGACGGCGGGCCTCAGGGTACTTTACTACTTCCTCCTGGACCCGAAGAATATCCGGAAGCCCTACCGCGAAATCATGGTCGATACCGATGTGTCCGTGGCGACGGTGAAAAACGTTGTGGACGCGCTGGCGCCTCAATACTGTTTTGAATCCAAAGAGGGACGTAACCTGACCAACTTCCCGAAGCTGCTGGATTTCTGGGCGGAGCAGTACAACCTGATGTATAAACCCCGGCTATATGTGACAGGGCTCGCTCTGGCCCCCGGAAAACAGTGGCAGGACATTCTTCTGCCGGAAGGCGTCCATTGGGGCGGAGAATGCGGCGCTTTCCAAAGGGACGGATACCTTATTCCCCAAAGCTACGAACTGTACACGTCGATTCCTACCCGCGAGCTGATAAAAACCGGGCAGATTATCCCTTCCAAAGACAATAACATCACCGTTTATCAGGCTTTCTGGAAAATACCGGAGGCGGACATCCATCCATTAATCTTATATGCCGACCTCATGGGAACAGCCGACGGACGCTGTCGCGAGGAAGCACAACGTATTCGGAACAATGACTTATCCTATCTCCTCTGATACCATCGCCAACCCGTTGTTGGTTGCTCTTTTAAGAGCACTTTCATCCTGCTTTGGCAAAGCCGGGAAGGATTTCTTCGTGATAGGGGCCGCTTTCATTTTCTTGATTCTGGCGAGTCGTTTTGGTGACATGGCTATGGGTATCTTTTTTACAGCGTAGAAATCTCATCCCTTACGTACTTTTCCAGACATCTTTGCTTGTGGTCAAACCACTCCTGACGATAGGGACAGTTGTCAATCACGGCCTTGAACCGAGCAAAGGGATGACTGTGGGAAAGGGCCGAAATGAGTTTATTCCTAAGGGTTGATTCGCTCTCAGGCAGCTCATCGATGAAGCTTTCCATGAATTGGAAGGATTCGAAAGACTCCGGCGGGGCCAGCTTAATGCGCCTTTCCCAAGAATCTACTTTCTCCAGTTCCTTGGTAACCATGTCCGGTTCCTCAAAATACTCCCAGGAAGCGGGATTCGGAATAAAGACGGTTTCGTTTGTGTCCGGATTCAGGTAGCAGACATGACCGCAATCGAGCATTTCCGCAATCTCCCGTACTGTTTCTTCGGGAAGGCCTGACGTGCTTTCCTCCAGATAACGGACCTCCTTGCCATTTCTCTTGGCGTACTCGATTTCAGACCGGGTACTCTCGCCGATGTAACCGCCGACATTGATGACGTAGATGGCATCGGCCATGTCGATCTTGCGCTTATGCATATCGTCCAGCATCTCCTTTGTACCTTCCGTCCAAACCTCGTCATCTCCGGAATGGCCGAAGAGGCCGACACTGATGACGATGTTCCCTTCAAGGGTCAGGCGCTTCTGCGCTTCGACGAACTGCTCCTTGAAACGTGTGCTGCCGCAGAGGGTTATGACTGGGTATTTGCCGACCATAAGATTACTTGGACAAGAGTTTTTTCATCGTCGTATCGGTGAAAGTATGCCAAATGTCAAGGGTGATAGGTTCGTAATCCTTGAACAATTCACCCAGATACTCAATTTCAAATACAAGACGAATATCGTTCTTATCTTCGCCGGGTTGTCCCTCTTTTCTGGTTCCGACTCGCGCTATCCTGATTAGATATAGGTCTCTTATTCCTTTTTGCTTAATATAAGGCATGAAATAATAGAGCTTATTCAGCGCCACACAGGAAGGGAACTTTTTCCCCGTATAGTAGATTTTGGCAGAACGGTCAAGATATTGTTCTACATTATCGCTCTTGACCAGACTGATAAGAACATTCTTGCTGGAATCTACTACAAGACCATTTGATTCTTTGCGTGTTTCATTAACATCGTTTTTAACGATGGCGTCGGGATATTGCTGAAGTGTCTCAAACAAGTTGAGCTGAGGAATTCTGCTGGCAGTTGGCGAAGTATCTTCAGTTTCTTCTTTCTCTACCGCTTTTCGGCTCAAACGGCGCCCCATTATTTTGTGCCAGATAGAGCGACAGAGGCGGGTCTCCTCTTTTGAGAGACCAAGACCCTTATGAAGGATGACTTCATCTGTGATATCAAGAATCTCATCCGCTGTTTTCTTCTCCCGCAGCATCTTGTCAATTCGGTCGAATAATTGCTCGTTGGCCTCCTTATAGGGAAGAACAATTTCGCCCACTTCGCTGGGCATCAGTTCAAGGCAGCCCCCACCGAAGTTTCGTCCAAGAATTTCTGCGAAAGCGAAAGACAATGAGTTGTAATAACTGGCTATAAATGCTTTTTTATTGACTTCGGGATGAATAAACACCCTGTGCATTGTATCTGTGGTATATGCTCCCACTTCATTTAACACGAATTTTGGGAACATATTGTTCCTGCGCAAGAAAAGGGCATCCGATTGTTTGATCGAAGGTATTACATACCAGTAATCGCGGATGCCGGTCTTATACCCTTTGTTGACACCTTCACTTTCTCCCGTAGACAAATATGCCTTTACGCCCTCATTCCCTTTAATGTGAGACTCCGGAGGGAAAACAAGGAGAAATGCTTTTGCGCCGGAATTTACATTGTTTTGCCAATCCGTCTCCGTGAATCTCAAGCTGTTCACTTGCACACTCCGTCCGACCATAGGGCGCGCAATCTCGTTCAGTTGATAAAGATTAACGATGGACTGAGGAACAGTGAAATAATCATTTGCGCCCGTTGTTATTCCTACTTCCACGTCTGAATAGGTGGAAATTGTGTCAACATGCAGATTCCGGACTTTCTCAAGAAGATCCAGCTCCTCTTTATCCAGGAAGTAGTATGTCCACTTGTCCGAATGGAAATCAATCTTTTTTGTGGGGAATTTCAGTCGCGCCGGATCCAAAGTGCTTAAACCATCGGCATCCTTAACTTCAATGTGTTCAATCAGATGTTCTGCTGAACCATTCTTCTCGCAGAGCAATAAAACCACTTCCTGTTGGATGTCACCAAAAACCAAATCCTCAAACGAGATGATATTGATCTTGTTGAAGAAACTTGC
The DNA here is from genome assembly GCA_900317925.1 of uncultured Bacteroidales bacterium. Lineage (GTDB taxonomy): Bacteria > Bacteroidota > Bacteroidia > Bacteroidales > UBA932 > Cryptobacteroides. The sequence goes on from ONIQ01000022.1 coordinate 17,630, forward strand.
CAGGTATTTCCTGAGCTGTTGGGCATACTTCACCTGCAACAATTCCGAGGGAACAACAAATCCAAGTTTGCCTTTATCCTTAAGCAGGGAACAGCAGCCCACAACGAAGGTAACCCATGCATTTGTCAGTTTCGTGCGCTTTAATCCTGCTCTTTTGAAAATCTCATCAGCAAGTTTTTGTTGGCCTTCATCGTAGTATTGGTATCGGATATAAGGTGGATTTCCGACCACCAGGTCGAACCGTTCAGTTGTTTCGAGACAGAACTTATGAAAATCGGCATTGATAACGTTTGAGCCGTTCAATCCGATGGCCGCAGTTTTATCGGCTTCCGTCTTTTCATATTCGACGGCAGTCACACTCTTGAAGGCAGCACGCTCTTTGTACAGGCATTCCAGAAAGATTCCATCTCCGCAACTTGGCTCCAGGATGTCTGCATTCTTACTTCCGTTTATCCCCCACTTTAGGATGAAGCGAGCGATGTCTTCCGGTGTATAATATGCGCCGCGGAGTTTCTCCGCACTTGCGTTCTCAATCAGCTGCATATAGCTCCTTTATTAGTGGTATCTTGTTCGCTTCCTCTTCGGACATTCCATACAAAGCATTAATCGCATGCTGTTGCTCGGTCTTCAGCATATCAAACTGACGACGCAGAGGTGTCAATTTCCTCGGGTTTGATTTGACGCCGGCCATCTTGTCTCCAAGGTCAATGAGCCTCTTCTGCCTGTCAACAATGGCATCATGAAGAGCGACATCATCCCCATTCGTAAAATCAATCGTTCTTATGGGGAGTTGCTTAAGGACTTTGGTTCCCCTGGCAATATATCCACCCCTGAAAATCTCTCCGTATAGAGATGCCATCCATTCACCCTGTATAGAACCAAGAATTGCCTGGATATAGTAAATGGAATAATGCTTCCCTTCGGGGACACGGACCATGCAATAACCGGCAGTGCCGCCGGAAGTCACAAACGTACCTTTCGTATCAATCGCATACTTGTCGGCCTGGGACAGGACGCCAATAATCATCTTCTCTTTGACCTCGCAGGCCTCCAGACTTTGTGATCTGCCATATCGATACCACTCGTCTTTCTTGACCGGGGTGGGCTTGATATCCCGTTTAGGACTTGCCAATACTGTCTTAAAGTCGGTCAAATACCGGAAGAACTCCGGATACTTTTTTTCTATGGCTTTGAGTTTCAGTAATGAAAGTTTTCCGCCTTTCGCTCTGGTATATGGAAAGATTACCCTTGCATTCGGCTCAAATGAGCGGAACGAAGTAAGGTTATCCTCTCCTTGTACCGTTTGAAAATACGGTTTGGTTACATTCTTCTCAATCTTGTATGTCCGCTTATTGGTTCCGACAAAATAATAGTATTTTTTGTCCGCCCGCGTCGGCGTAAAAACATAGACTTTGTTTGCGCTCGTCTGAATACCATTAAAGATACAGTCATCTCCGACAACGTCCGAAAGCGGGGCGCTCTTTTCCCAAATCATATTAAAGAGGGCTTGATGCTCATCTGAACAAAGCACCCATGTATCTTCGCTTATACAGGACGCATCTCTTTCGGACATCGACACGGCATTACGATTCCGGACACGCCATGCTTTAAAGTCTTCGACTTCTGCGAAGCGGAAAGTAATATTCTTTTTCTTGTTCAGTACAAGGATACAGGTGTATGTCGATTTGTCCGAAAAGACTTGAAAAGCGCCAAACGACAATATTGACTGAAGATACCCACCGTCTGCGATAATTCTGCGTAGCTCCTGGGCCGCCCCGACTTTCATAAACTTGCTGGGTACGATGTATCCAAGTTTTCCATCCTCTTTCAAAAGCTGTAAAGCGCGTTCGATGAAAAGAAAGTACTTGTCATATTGCTTGTATGCGCTTTTGAAATGCTTAGGATAAATCTTATGCTCGACGGGTGTCAAGTTCTTTATGTCCTCCGTCTTCATGTAGGGCGGATTGCCGATGATATAATCAAATCGCTTTCCGGCAAAGTCAAACGGATTGATACTTTCCTTTTCCTTCTCCGGGACATCTGCGGAAGAAAGCAGACTGTTTCCGTAGAAGATATTTTCGTCAAGAGAAGGAAGGATGGGGTGGAAGCGAGACAAGGAATCGACATCTTCTCCTTCCAACAGCTTCAGTAACAGCCCGAATTTGCACGACTCTACGGCATTGAAGTCTTTGTCAACGCCGTAGATACACCTGGTCAATAAACTCCTTTTGGTTTCAAACGGAAGTTTATAGGTGTTTATGCTCGTCTGGATTAATTCCTGCTTGGCATTCTTCTGAAGATAATCAATCAATGTGTCTTGCAGGAGCTGAAAGAGTTGTAGCAGGAAAGCTCCTGAGCCGCAGGCAATATCCGCAATTTGCAGTTCGCACAATTGTTGCAGATTCTTCCCTTCAATCTGCTCGCCTATAGTTCGGGAGAGGATTTCCTGGATAATAAATGTAGGGGTGGTAACGATATCACGCTCCTCATTCTCAGGCTTGTTTACGATGGCAAGTTTACCTTTAACAAGGGCGAGACGCTGAGCAATGAATATTTCATAAATTCTCCCAAGAATGTCAGACGATAAAACAGAGAACGAATAAGGGCTTTCCGGATAATACAGCTGGCGAATGATCGTCCAGAAAGAAGACCGGATGTTGCAGACGATATCAGATGACAGACGTTCTGCAAACAGACCTGAATTGTATTTCCGGTCGGCCTCTCTGAACTTGCCAATCAATTCATTTCCATCATCCTTTTCTGCAATTTGCAGAAGTCTTTGATAGGTCTCAATGTTGCGGTCCTCACATACACGCAGGAAGAGAATTTTATTGATATAGCTCTGGACAATATCGCCGAGTTCGGGAAATTCCATATCCGGTGAAACCGAAAGAATCTGCTCTCCTAATAATAATCTCCATTCATTGATTTGGGCAAGGAACAGGTCATCAACTGACTGATGGGAAACCTTCGATTCAATATCTTTCCAAATATCATCAAATGCACCAGAGTAGACCGACTCTTTACCAAGGAATTGCGAAATCTCTTCAAAGGCATTTTCGTAATCCTTGTAGTGGTAACTTTTGATGAGGGCGACAGTCCGGACATCTTCTTCTTTGACGGGATAAGACGTGTCATAGATGAACAGGTATTCAAAGTTAGACAAGACTGACACCTTCAGCCCCGCAGAGTATCCATAACGGCGTACTTGCTTTGCTGGATCATCTTCAACCTCTATCTTGACACAGGGCTTCTTTGCTTCAACAAAGAACTTGCGCTCTCCGAATAGACGGAAAGTGTAATCCGGTTTCTTGGAATGCGTCGAGGCATCTTTTTTCAAGGGCTCCTCCAATAGGACTTCGCGCTCATTGGTACGTTTCCCGGCAGAATTCTTTATATCCCATCCTAAAAGCTCGAACAAGGGATCTAGGAATTCACTTCGGAGCATCGTTTCGTTGAATCGCGGAGTAAGATAATAGTCCCGATTCTGTTCGTACTTTCTGACAAGTTCATGTAATATGTCCTTTTCTTTCATAGTTCAAACGCACATTAGAGTATATGGAGATGATTGTCAGATGTGGAAATAATAAGTTCTCTAGCATCTACATCTAGAACCTTGGCTATTTCAACCAGTGTCTCCAGTGAAGGTTGCGCAGAATTAGTGCACCACTTTGATACCGTTGCCGGGTCTTTATGGAGTTGTTCAGCCAGCCATTTGCTGGTGCGCTTGTTTTCAACAAGGACGACTTTTAGCCTATTCAAATCTGCCATAGTCCAAACTATATTACATGTCCTTACAAAGATACTTTTAATATCTGAATAATACGAACCAATAGCTCCATTATTTTGCATAATCCCTAAATAGAATTGTGAATAAGGCAAAAAGCTCTACACCATCAACCTTATCAACTTCCCATCCCGCACAAACACCTCCGGATTCCGGAACACAACCGCCCAAATCTGGTTCGTCCCCACCGGCTGCCCGTCCCTGCGCCGATGCAGCCGGCGCAGATTAATCTGCTCGGCCAGCGTCTCTGCCGTCATGCCTCGGCCCTCAGTGGAGAGCAACCAAACTATGGCTTCCTCAATTCTCATTCGGTTTTTGGGATTATCGCGGCAAATTTACAAAGCAAAAGTGCCAACTTCTGTCACTCGGCATTATTCTTTTTGCCGAACTTCTTCCCGGAGTACGCCACTTGCTCCTGCAGCCATTTCTTGAACAGCTTTCCATCGACCACGGAGACCTCGTGCGCCAGCCCCAGGACAAATCGGCCGATTCCTTCAAACGAATTCACATCACCCTCCCAGAACCAGGTACGTTTCGCCTGACTGACCTCGGTAAAGGTAACGGGAAACTCCTCTGTAAGCAGATTCTTTGCTCGTAAAGACAACCTGAGCTTAACATGATCGATGGGGCTGCCGCTCATCCGGTAGGAATCAATCGGCTTTTCAACGTGCTGGCTTTCATTCTCCCAGCCGCCAAGCATTTCCACGCCGCCTATACGGGAAATCTTGAACACTTTGCTGATGCCGGCAACCGTATCATAGGCGATGATGTCCACAAACTCCTTCGTGAACTTATAAGGCTCCACGATGTAGTCCTTGTCCTTCCCCGCATGGGCCGAAGAATAGCTCTTCAGGCGAACCTGACGCTTGTTCTTGACGGCATCGGCAAGGGCTTCCACAATGTCGAACTTGGCTTTGTTGTCGATATAATCGGCAATGGACGTAGAGTCATAAACAGCCGCCAGCTTATGCTTAAGGCCGGCTTTCAGGGAATTGGTGCTGTCCAGATTCTCAATCAGATGGCTGAGAATGATGGCTTCCTCTTCCGAGAAATAGACCAGTTGGGAGAGATCCTTGTACTCTTTGTCGTAAGACGTAATCTTGTAAACTCCTTCACTTATGCGCTGCACCACAAATCCGGCGCTCTTGAAGGTGTCAATGTAGCGGAACATGGAGCGTCTGGAGAGCTCCAGTTTGTCCGCAATCTCGTCAAGGGTATAGTTCGTGTTGCTTGCGAGGAGTTGAATCATGCGCAGCATCCTCTCTATTTTGGGTTGGTCCATTGTTCGGTAAGGGCTTTAGCATAGCAAATTTAAGAAGAAAATTTCTATTCCCTGTATTCCTGATTCTGTGCTGGCAGGATCAGCTGTAATCCCGCTTTTCTATAGCATTTCTTTTTTGAACAAAGTGCAGTATTTGCGGGTTATTTTGACAGAAAACTGCACTAAATCCAGAATTCCCATTATACAAAGTGCAATAAAACCATTCTCGCAAATATAATTTTGCTTTTAGAAAAATAATGCTGGATAAGCCTGCGCTACGGCAATATCTGAAAACGCAGATTCTTTGAAAAGCATTCAACTTTACAATTGCTAAATGAACAAAATTAAAATAATCCTTATTTTGTTTAGTATAGTCAACAAAATTTGGATTTGATATCAAGACCCCATTACTACTCCAAACTGGAGAAACTCCTCGGAAAAGGCGTTCTGATTGTACTTACGGGCCAGCGGCGCGTGGGGAAAAGTTATGTGATGAAGGAACTTGTCGCGTGTAAGGAGGAAGAAGCGGGAGCCAATGTGATTTACATCAATATGTCATCTCCATGACACCATACATGGATTCCTCCCAATGGGAGGGCATCATCCACATTCCTTTTGCCGATTTCCTGAAGAAGGAATTTGCGAGATAACAATAAAGCATTACCACGTTTTTGCCAGTTCAAGGCCTTCCTCTATCGTGGAATTGATTTGCAGGTTCAGTTCTTCCTCAGACATGTAATCTGTGTTGTGCACATCCAGGACGGTCATTTCTCCTAGATTCCATAATGCTCCCAGGGCTCTCAGGTACGGCGAGCCTTGGTCCAGAAAGCTTCCTGTGGGAATATCCATTCCACGTGTTGTGATATAGAGGACCTTTGGGGCCTTGCAGAGACCGACACACGTTTTGCCGTTATCTGTAAAGGTGATGTCGAAGAGCGAAACTTGCTCGAAGAAGCACTTCAGAACCGCCGGGAAACTCATGTCCCAGAATGGTGCTGCAATGAGGATGCGGTCGGCTTTGGCAATCGCCGTCGCCGCCTCTTTGGCCCAGGAAGGGATTTGACCAAGCCCACGCTCCTCGAAAAGGCCGGGATTGAGTGGGACGATATCCATCTCCGGCAGGTCGTACCTGGTGAGCTTGTACCTCTTGGACAGCGCCTCAATAATTGGCTCTGCAATCCTTAGGGTCCGGGAATCCGACTGACGCACACAAGCGTCAATGACTACGAGTGATTTCATTTCTGATAACCGTCTTTGGTGATGATGGGTTTTCCGTCGGCATCGATGAGCGGGGTGAGGCCTTCCTTTTCTTTGATATCAAATCTGTCTTTTGCCATAATGCGAAGTATTTGTGACCAAAGTTACACATTTTCTGCGAGACGGATAGCCGGGCAGGCGGCTTTTTCCGGCTGCCGGATTTCGTGACCAGGGCCGATTTTGACTGGGCTGTGGCCGAGGCTACCCGCAAAAAGAAAACGGACTTTTCAAAGGTGGCGGTTTTCCTCCTCCAGCAGATTGCTGGCGGCACCGCCAATGAGCACATAATTGCCGTCGAATCCGGCAAAATATTCTTTGAATTTGTCAAGGCCTCTTACCATTGGACTTCTTCCTTAATCTTTTCCAGTTCCATTTGTACGCGCTCATCCCCATTCTCTTCCAAGGACAAAATTAGGGAAATCTTGTCACATAATCCATTCGTTGCAAGGTTTTTCGGGCTGTATGTCCATAATTCAATGGTATTGAACGCATTGTCATCCTGGGTCAATGTAACTTGGCAGTCCTTATCCACAGCTTTGCTAACGCCATTTGCGACCAGCATAGACAACTGCTCCAAGGCATATTCGCCGCAGAACACACCATCTACGCCATCCAAGGATTCTTCCGTATGAATGGTTTTCAGCACAGGATTTCGAAAATGGGGCTTGAATGCATCCAGCGTTTCTTTGTATCCCGGCAGGGAGAGTAGTACGGACCTTCCTTGCTTTTTAAGCTGGAACACATTGTCACCTATCCATTTGAGCGCACGTGAAGCGTTTAAGTATGGTATGGACAACATCGATGAAAGTTCCTTGGCGCTTTTGCCGTTCAAATCGCCTTTCTGCAAATGATATAGCACAATGAGCTGGGCGGCCGGCGGCATCTGGCCTTGAGCCTTATGGGACACCTGACCGCCCAAATCCACCAGAAGCGACGGCATGAACATCCGTTTGCCTGGCACGACGAAATCAAGGCCGCGCTCGATAAGTCGGCAAGTCTCCCACGCCGAAGGATCCGGGATGACTAGGATGACCGGACAATCCACTGAACGTCTAATCAAGTCGGCATCCTTTTGGTATCCCAAGGGCGTAGTCTGATATTTTGCACAGGCAAAGCAAACGTCCTGTCCCAAGACAGACCCCGCCAACAACTCATATCTGGACGTAATGATAAGCGGCAGTTTCTTTGCTTTGAATGCCGTTAAGTGCACATCCCGGCGAAGAGCAGAGGTCAGATAATCGTATAATTTTTTCTTCATTTTGCAATATATCATTTACTTTGATATGTTGCAAAATTAGAGATAAATATTTGAATTAACAAGAATTCAGAAAATTTATAGAGGATAGGGTCATTTCTCCTGTTTGGGAGCGGTCATACCTATCCGGAGCAGGTCCGGGTCGGCAATCGATTTCCTCACAACAAATCGATTGCCTTGAGAAGACCCGGGGTAATCACATGGTCAACACGATACTTCGCAGCCTCTGCCTGACAACATGTTCGCATGCTTAGAAAGTTCTCAGTCGTTGAAACGGAAAGGCGTAATTTTTACGTTATCGCCGTAGATGGTCCTGAAGTCATCCCGCATGGAGATGACATGGTAGCCGGCGTCCCGCCACTGGTCCCCCAGTTTCAGGGCTTTCTCACGGTTTGCGTGGTCACGGGCGTCGTCATCGGCAATGAGCATAAAGGCGGCGGTCTTGTACACGGAATTGCTCAGGCAGAAGTTGTGCATGGCGCAGTCGCCGCCGCTGTTGCCGAACGAGAGTACCGGTACCTTGCCAATCTCCTGGGAGATTTGCAGTACCTTGTTGGTTTTGAGGTTCTTGATGATCAACTGGTCGGTGCGTACAAGATCTTCTTCCTTGTCAAAGGTGTGGTTGACCCCTTCCTCGCTGTTCTGCCCGGAGGATTGCAGTTTTACGTCCATGCCGATGACACGGTTGGGTGCGATGCCGATCGCCTCTACCAGCGCACGGCAGATAAAGCGGTCGGAGCCGGAAACCACATAGAAGGTAAAGCCGTTGTCCTCCAGGTAATCGAACACCTCCAGCATGGGCTTGTAGAAACTCTGGCCATAGGTCATCCCGGTAAAGCCGTTAGCCGGCCTGGCGGCGTATGCTTTCACATAAGCGTCGAACTCGGCAAGGGTCATCCCTGCGTAGGCCTTCGCCGCCGCCCGCGCGTGTTTCATGTCGAAATGATCGGGGAGATTGGTTCCCTTGCGCACAAAGTCCCGGATCTCCTGGGCGGTTTCCTTCACATCCGCCGGAGCCGTTTCCCGGTAAGCGGGGTCTTCCAGCACACGATATTCCAGAAGGTTGTATTCGAAGTAGGTCGGATAGAGTTCGCCGACGAAGGTCCCGTCCATGTCGAAGGTGGCAATCCGGTCTGCCGGTTTGATGTAATTCCTGGAGGAAGGATCCGTCACGTCCTTCACATATTCCTGCAGGGCGGTAAGGGCTTCGCAGGAATTCCATAGGGTGAAATACAGTTTGGGGACATCCGGATCCGTTTTGCTGCAGCTGGAAAACAGTACCAGCACAGCGGCAATCAGCACAATCTTTCTTGTTCTCATCATATGGTCACATTGTATTCCTTCTTGCCGGTGCCTACGGGCGCACCGAATTCGCGCATGGCTTTCAATACCTGTTCTTTCATGCTCTTACATCATTGTGGGTTATTACGACCGTAACAATCTGCACAAAGATAATGATTTTTCAGAAAAAGAATAAGCCCTCTGATACAGTTTCACGCCCGCACTCAGTCATCTACGTTGAGCAACTGCCCATTTTTGTCGAACTTGCGGTGAGGTTTAAAGTGATTTGATTGATTTTGCAAGGTTGATCAGGTGGTCGGCAATACGCTCGGCATTGGAAGATAGTTCCAGATACTGCGCGCCCACGGAAGGCGTGCAGATGCCTTTCTCCATACGGGCAATGTGCCCTTCTTCCATCCGTTTGGTGTAATCGTCTATTTCTTCCTCAATGACGTTGGCCTTGTCCAGGGCCGTGAAATTCTCATTCTGGTAGGCGTCAATCGCCTTGTCGAACAACTGATGAAGCAGCGTCTTCATCTGGCTGATTTCATACTTGGCATCGTCGGAGAACTGCTGGGCGGAATCGGCCAGAATCGTGGCGTATTCAACGATGTTCTCCGCATAGTCGCCAATTCTTTCCAAGTCCCGGATATTACGGTAGGTGCCTGACAGATAGGACCGGTCCTTCTCGCCAAGACCGCTTTTTCCACTGAGAACAACGACATAGTTCACCAGTGCCCGGTTGATGAAGTTGAGCTGCCGCTCATCCCGTTCAAACGCTCCCCTTCCGGCAAAATCCAGCTCCACCGCCATATACAAGGCCCGGTCCACGTTTTCCATTGCGATGTCGGCCATCCTGAGAATCTCCCGCTTCACCTGGGAAACAGCCACCGGAGGCGTACGAAGCATGTTTTCGTCCACATAATGGAGGCTGAATTCGACATTCTGCCGTAGGGTGCGTTCCGGAATCAACTTGCTCACCAATCCCACCAATGCGCCTGTCAGGGGCAGCATCAGGACAACCGTAGTGGTATTGAAAAAGGTATGGAACATGGCCAGCTGCACCTGAGGGGCCGACGGGAACAGCCGCTGGAACACGCTGCCATAGGAAATGTCGAACCAGCCCAGCAACAGGGCGGCAAGCATGAAAATGACAACGCCTGTGCAGTTGAACAGCAGGTGAATCAGCGCGGTACGCTTGGCATTGGTCCCGCTGGCAACGCCGGCAATCACCGCTACGACGCAGGAGCCGATGTTGGAACCCAACGTCAGGTAAATACCTTGGTCGATGCCGATGAGCCCGGTCACCACCATGGCCAGCGCAATGGACGTCATCACGGACGAGCTCTGGATGATGGCCGTCAAAACCGCGCCCAGCAGCACCAGCAGGACCGGATTGCCAATCCCGGAGAGAAAGGTCTTTACCCCGTCAAGGGCCGCAAACGCCTCCATGGAGCCGCTCATGAGTTCCAGTCCCACGAACAGCAGGCCGAATCCGGCGAGGATGCCGCCCAGCGTCTTGGGACCGCTTTTCTTGGCAAAGAGGCTCAGGAATGCGCCCAGTCCGGCAAGCGCGGAGAAGATGACGCTGGTGGACAAAGAATTGCCACCAAACATACCCAGGGCAACGATTTGTGCGGTAATTGTGGTACCAATGTTGGCACCATAGATGATGGTGGCCGCCTGCGAGAGCGAAATGATGCCGGCATTGACAAAGCCGATGGTCATCACGGTGGTGGCACCGGAACTCTGGATGGCTGCCGTTCCCAGCGCACCAATCCCTACACCCATCAGTTTGCTGTTGGAAGCCTTGGAAAAGAGTTTTTTGAGTCGCTCCGAGCTCGCTGCTTCCAGATTCGAGCTCATCATCTGACACGCAATCAGGAATACGCCGATTCCTGCCAAAAGTGTCAGCAAAGAGGTCATAATTGCTGTTAAGTCCATAAAAAATGTTTTGAAAGAAAGACTTGAATGCTTCTGAAACAGAAGGATTCAGCCTACAGCCGGAGTGTGCAGGCGGTCAGCCACAGCCTATCAAAACCCACATGGATGGGACGGACAGGGAAAACAGGGGTAAAACCGGATTTGCCGTCTGCAAATGCATTTTTTGACAGGGTCTGGACGTTTTCGCTCACCCGCTGCTGGAAGCAAAGGACAACTTCCTGTTCTACATCACAGGCGTCTTCAAAACAAACTTCCTGTACGGAAGATGTTGTATTGACATACGAGACACTTTCCGGCAGCAATGTCAGAAACAGCGCAAGAAAAAGTGTCAGGATTCTCATTTCTGTTTGTTTATGCAAAAATTGTACCCTATCTGGGTTAAAAGGCAAAATCCACCAGAATAGGCCGGTGGTCGGACGAGTCGTAGTAGTTCGACATGGCCCAAACCATATTCGTCCACTCCTCATTCAGCACCAGCGCGTTGCGGACGCGCCCGTACATCGCGGGCGAGGCATAGACAAAGTCGTACCGCGGCGGGGTGTTGCCGGCCGCATCGTTCGCCCAGGTACGCGTAGCAAAGAAATGACCGGGATATTGCAGGCCGATGATATCCTGGTAGGGCGTTTCGTTCAGGATGAAGTCGTGGCTGCTCAGGAAGGGGCTCCCTTCGGGCAGGCCGTAATGCCAGTTGTCCAACCGGCTGCGCGTATTGAAATCGCCCATCATCAGCCAGTTCTGATCACCGGCGAACTGCGCATCGCCGATGCTCCGCGAGCAGATGTATCGGATTTCAGCCTCGCGCTGGGCGTTGCCGCCGGCACTGTTCGCGCTGTCGTAGTTCTGGTTTTTGAGGACGAACTTCGCGTAATAACTATAGGCGTGCGGCCACAGGTGCAAGGTGACGAGATTGACCTTCTCCCCATTCACATCCACCTGCTGTACCGCCGCTCCGTGCGCCACCGGGCAGTAGCCCTCCGGGCACTGCTTGTGATAGGCCGCCGCGTGGCTTTTGCCGTCGGTCCAGGCGTCGGCCATCTGCTGGTGTTCCGCATCTGTTTCGGTAATCAACGCCAGCGTCTTGATGGGATACCGCGACGTAACCACCTGCGGGTAATAATCGTCGGCATAGATGCGCCAGCCTCCGATGGCCGTATAGGCATGCCCGTAGGAGGCGGCAAACTCCTTCCATCCGCCCGGGAAATACCGGTCGGATTCGGCACACTGGGAGGTGCTGCGATTCTTGTAGATAGACTGGGCCTCGCACCATACGCACACGTCGGGATCGTACTTCCGGATAAAATCGCGGAAATGGATAAAACCGTCCTGCTGGTCGCTCCACATGCCGTTCTGGATGTTCCAGTACAGCACCCGGAGGCCCTTCTCGGGACGGCTCATCTGCGCCGTTTCCACAACCTTGATATTGTCCAGGTAGAAGCCGTGATGCAAGGTCTTGGCGCTGCTTTCGCCCGCGAAATACAGCATCGTCCCGTTGGTTGCCTTCGAAATCTCCACCGTGATGGTATTCCAGCCGCTCTTGAGCTGTTTCCGCGGGAAAAGGAGGCTGTGTTCGATGCCGTCGTGCGCCCCGGTCAGCGCATAGGACGTGCCGTTGAGGGTCGCAGCGGTGATGACGCCGGCGAGGCACGCCTTGAAGCAGAAGGCGTCGGTCATCGCGGGATCGGGCATCACATCGAACGAAACGCGGATGTCGGAAACTTCCCGGATGGCCGACAGCATCGGCGTCTGGATAATGCCTCGCTTGCCGTCACCGTTCACCCCGCAGGCCAGGTGTCCGGGACGTTCCGATACGCGGAACAGATAGACCCAGGGCGCAAAGCCGCGGCTGTTCAGGTATTCATTGGAACAGACGTGCGAGGTACCCACCGTTTTCCAGACGGTGGATTTGAAAGAAATGTGGCTGAGCGGATTCTCGCAGTCATCCTTGAAATTGTCACTCTGGATGGCCGGGCCCTCGGTCAGGGTGCAACGGTCGAACCGCTCTTCAAAAAGGACCGTCCCTTCGTCTTCCGGTTCCGGTTTGGGTTCCGGTTTGGGGGCGGGAGGTTCCGGAATCGTACGATCTTTGCAGGCTGTCGCACCGGCCAGGAAAAAGGCCAGTGCGACAGTCGCAAAAATCGATAAAAACCGGAAATGCATTGCTTATTGAGGCAAGGTGGTACCGGAAGCGGTACCCTTGCTGCCGGAGCCCTGCACCAGGTCGTTGAGGTTCGCAGCCGTAAGGGCCGTGCCGTTCACGCTACCGCCCGCGATGCACTTGTCGAGCGTTCCGGAAGCGTTGTTGCCCGCGATGGAGCCGGCCGCAGCCGCATTCGCACAGGTAACCGCACCGGTATTCTTCTCCAGCGAGAGGGTCAGGGACACCGTGTTGGCATCGCCGCCGGAACTCGGAGCGATGTAACCCACCACGCCACCGGCCATCGCCGCTGCGTTGTCGGAAGTAGAAGCGCTCACAGAACCGGTGTTCACGTTGCCAGTGGAAGTGATTTCGTACTTGTTCTTGATGAGGGCACCGAAGATACCGCCTGCATAGACAGCACCTGCAGCCGCATTGGTCACCTTGATGGCCGCCGTATTGGTATTGTTTTGCACATCCAGGGCCTGGCAACCCTCGCCGAGGATACCGCCCGCAGCCACCTTGTTGGCGTGGGCGGTGGTATTCTCTACCGTTACCGTCACGGCACCCTTGTTGGTGTTCCCGGAGATGATGTTGTCCTTCTCATTGGTCTGGGAAGCCTCCTGGAAGCCGATGATACCGCCG
>ONIQ01000019.1 GCA_900317925.1 uncultured Bacteroidales bacterium
TTTTATGGGATGGATATCCATCAGGACGGTCAAGCTGTCCTTGGTAAAGGCCTTCCAGGAATCGGAATCTTCAAGAGGATTGATATCAGTTGGTTGATTCTGTGCCAAAGCGTTGCCGGAGAGCGTGAAGAGCACAGCGGCGGCAAGAAGCAGGGAAACTAATCGAGTCATATTAAAAACACCGGTAAAAAATTATTATATTTGTAAGTTTTACAAAGATAATAAAAAAGAATGGAAACCATATCCGGCAAAGCAATCTGGAACGAAGCCACAAAAGCGGGCTTGATGTTTGGTCTGGTCTCTGTGGCCTATAACTATATCAGCATTTACCTGGGTAGTCTGGTGGGGTCGTCTTTTCTCCTCAACTTCTTTGCTTCGGTGGGTGTCTGGCTTCTCCGAGTAGCGAAAATTGTGGGCCTCATCCTGTTGATGCGCGCTTGTATGACGCGTCTCACACGGAATTATAGCGAGGTAACGAATGGCGATACCTTCCTTCTGGGCATTGCCATTTCCGCCTTGTCGGCCATTATCGTGGCAGGTTTTACTTTGCTGGACTGCACGGTGTTGCTCCCGACTCATTATCAGGATGTAATGAACCAGGTCATGGCTGAATTGCAGCCGAGTATGGATGCCAATCTCCGTTCCGCGATGGAAGACGTCCTGTCCAATTTCTCTGGAATCATGTTCTGGAGTACCTTGTTCTATTGCATCCTGTACGGTGTGATCCTGTCCCGTATCCTATCCAGAAGGATTCCTGCGCAGGATCCATTCGCCGATTTCCCCCATTCCGATAATCCCGATCAACAGTAGCATCATGGAATACAAGAAAGACATCAGCATCATCGTTCCGTTGTTCAACGAAAACGAATCGCTGCCCGAACTGGTTCGCCGAATCGATGCGACGATGTGCAGCGAAGGCCTTGGTTATGAACTGATTCTGGTAGATGATGGCAGCCAGGATGGCTCGTGGGAGAGCATTCGTGACCTTGCGCGCGAATACCCCTGCGTAAAGGGAATCTCTTTCCGCCGGAATTACGGCAAGAGCGCCGCGCTTTTCTGCGGTTTCGAACAGGCGGAAGGACGGGTGGTGTGCACCCTGGACGCTGACCTGCAGGATGCTCCGGAGGAATTGCCGGAGATGTACCGGATGATTGTGAACGAGGGATACGATGTCGTATCGGGCTGGAAACAGCATCGCAAAGACAACGCCCTCACGAAAAACCTCCCTTCGAAGCTTTACAACGCTACCGCGCGTTGGATTACCGGCATCCGCCTGCATGATATGAACTGCGGCATCAAGGCCTATCGCAGCGAGGTGGTGAAGAGCATCGAGGTCTATGGCGAGATGCATCGTTACATCCCGTATCTGGCAAAGAATGCGGGTTTCGACAAGATTACCGAGAAGAAGGTGCGTCACGAAAAACGCAAATACGGAAAGAGCAAATTCGGCATGGAACGCTTTGTGAACGGCTTCCTGGACCTGCTTTCGCTATGGTTCCTAAGCGTGTTCGGCAAGAAGCCGATGCATTTCTTCGGTTTCTCCGGCATCCTGATGTTCCTGGTGGGCGGCATCATCGCCGTGTGGCTGATCGTGGCCAAACTGATACATCAGGCCCATCATGTCCCCTTCCGGCAGGTTACAGACCAGCCGTTGTTCTATCTGGCCTTGGTCGCCGTCATCCTGGGCGTCATGCTTTTCCTGGCCGGCTTTGTCTGTGAAATGGTCTCCCGCACGGGCCAGGATCGGAACCATTACAACATCAAGGACCGTTTCTGATGGTTATTCGGATTTTATTCGTATCTTTGTAAGTTAATAGTTAGAGATTCGTAAGCGATATGATTAACATTACATTTCCTGATGGCAGTGTCAAGCCCTTCGAGCAGGGCGTGACCGCGTATGACATTGCGATGAGTATCAGCCCTCGCCTGGCGGCCGAGGTACTTGCTGCCAAGGTAAATGAAACCGTATATGACCTGACCCGTCCTATTAAGGAAGATGCTGCTATCCAGCTTCTTAAGTGGGACGATGAAGAAGGGCGCCGGGTGTTCTGGCACTCCTCCTCCCACCTGATGGCAGAGGCCCTCGAGGCCCTCTATCCGGGTGTAAAATTCGGTATCGGACCGGCCATTGAAAACGGATTCTACTATGATGTGGACCTGAATGGCGCGCAGATTTCGGATACCGACTTGGCCGCAATCGAGAAGAAGATGCTGGAGTTGGCCCGCGAAAAGCAGGACTTCAAACGCATCGAAGTCTCCAAGGCCGATGCCCTGAAGTATTTCGAGCAGAAAGGAGATCCGTACAAGTGCGAGCTGATCAGCGAGTTGGAAGACGGAACCATTACGTATTATGAAAATGGTGCTTTTACCGACCTTTGCCGCGGCCCGCATCTGCGGAACACCGAGATGATCAAGGCGGTGAAGCTGACCGCCATTGCCGGAGCCTATTGGCGCGGAGATGAGAAACGTCAGCAGTTGACCCGTATCTACGGTATCACCTTCCCGAAGAAATCCCTGCTGGACGATTATCTGGTCCTGCTGGAAGAGGCCAAGAAGCGCGACCACCGCAAGATTGGAAAGGAGATGGAACTCTTTACCTTCTCGCCTCGCGTGGGCATGGGTCTGCCGTTGTGGCTTCCCCGCGGTACCGTCATGCGCCAGGAACTGGTCAAATTCCTCACGAAGAAACTGAACGAAAGCGGCTACCTTCAGGTAGTTACGCCGCATATCGGTGGCAAACAGCTGTATGTCACTTCCGGTCACTATGCCAAATACGGCAAGGACTCTTTCCAGCCCATCCATACCCCGCAGGAAGGGGAGGAATACCTGCTGAAGCCGATGAACTGCCCGCACCACTGCGAAATCTTCCGCAGTTCTCCGCGCTCGTACCGTGACCTGCCGCTGCGTCTGGCTGAATTCGGTACCGTGTACCGTTACGAACAGAGCGGCGAGCTACATGGTCTTACGCGTGTGCGCTGCTTTACCCAGGACGACGCCCATATGTTTGTCCGCCAGGAACAGCTAAAGGATGAATTCAAGAAGGTTATCGACCTTATTCTCTATGTGTTCAAGGTATTCAAGTTCGAGGATTACACCGCTCAGATTTCCCTGCGCGACAAGGTGAACCGCGACAAATACATCGGTTCGGAAGAGAATTGGGACAAGGCCGAGGCCGCCATTATCGAGTCGGCGGCGGAAAAGGGCCTTCCCACGGTTGTGGAGTATGGCGAGGCGGCCTTCTACGGTCCGAAACTGGACTTCATGGTGAAGGATGCACTCGGACGCAAATGGCAGTTGGGTACCATTCAGGTCGATTACAACCTGCCGGAGCGTTTCGAACTGGAATATATCGACGCTGACGGCTCCCGCAAACGTCCGGTGATGATCCACCGCGCCCCCTTCGGCTCGCTGGAGCGTTTCACCGCCGTGCTGCTGGAGCATACGGCCGGTCACCTGCCTCTCTGGCTCACGCCGGACCAGGTAAAAGTGCTGCCTATCAGTGAAAAATATGCAGATTATGCAAAAAAAGTTTGCGAATTGATGAATAATTCCGAAATTCGCGCTTCCATAGACGATCGCAACGAGACCCTTGGCAAGCGAATCCGTGAGATTTCCTTGAAAAAGATCCCGCTTATTGCGATTGTCGGTGAAAAGGAAATGGCCGACGGCACTGTCTCTATCCGTAGGGATGGTGTTGACAAAGGCTCTATGACCGTAGATGCATTCATCGCCCGTTTCAAAGAGATTATCTCCGAGGAACTGGCTTAAAAAACACAGGAGGATCGCTTTATCGCTGGACCTTACAAACCGAGACCGAACTTCGGTCCCAAACCTGCCCGGCCGGCCAACGCCCCGGGAAACCGTCCTCGCCAGAAAGGAGAGAACGAGCTGAATATCAATGAGGAGATCACTGCTTCTCAGGTGCGCCTTGTGGGGGAGAACATCCCCGAACAGGGCATCTATCCCATTGCTGCGGCCCTGAAGATGGCCGACGAGCAGGGTCTTGACCTCGTTGAAATCAGCGGAAAGGCCGATCCGCCCGTGTGCAAGATCCTGGATTATCAGAAGTATCTGTACCAGCAGAAGAAGAAGGCAAAGGAAATGAAGCAGAATGCTTCGAAGGTGGTCATCAAGGAGATCCGTTTCGGGCCCAACACCGACGAGCATGACTTCCAGTTCAAACTGAAACATGCGCGCGAGTTCCTGGGCGAGGGTTCCAAGGTGAAAGCCTCCATCTTCTTCCGCGGCCGTTCCATCATGTTCGCCGACCAGGGCCAGAAACAGCTGCTGCGTTTTGCCGTAGAGTTGGAGGATGCCGGTCGCGCCGAGAACATGCCGGTTCTGGAAGGAAAACGGATGACGATGATGATCGCTCCGGTAAAAAAGAAATAAGAATCCGTAACAGTTACGGAACGTATATTATTAACAGTTAAATTTTTTTAACAATGGCAAAGCTTAAGACCAACTCCGGTGCCAAAAAGCGCTTTACGCTTACCGGTTCGGGCAAGATCAAGAGGAAGCATGCTTATCACAGCCACATCCTCACGAAGAAGACCAAGAAGCAGAAAAGGAACCTCGACCACTTCGCCATCCTCGAGAAGGTGGATGTGAATCGCGTAAAAGAACTTCTGGTCCTCTAAACCTTATCGTTTAACTTTGGAAAGCAGTCCGAAGAACCCGAAACGGGTCACTGCTTCCAGTAAAATCAAAAAATTATGCCTAGATCAGTTAATTCTGTCGCCTCCAGGGCGCGCCGCAAGAAGATTCTTAAGAGAACCCGCGGCAACTTCCTTTCCCGGAAGAATGTGTGGACCGTAGCGAAAAACACCTATGAGAAGGGTTTGACCTATGCGTACCGCGATCGTAAGACCAAAAAGCGCACCTTCCGTGCCTTGTGGATCCAGCGTATCAACGCTGCCGCCCGCCAGTACGGAATCTCCTATTCCCAGTTCATGGGCCGTCTCGCCAAGCAGAACATCGGTCTGAACCGCAAGGTTCTCGCTGACCTCGCGATGAACAATCCGCAGGCGTTCGAGGCTATCATCAACTCGGTAAAATAGTCTGAACCGTGCGTTGGAAGGATCTCTGCCATAACCGTTGGGCCCGGATGCTTTTCTGGGCGGTCCTGTACGTGTTATGGGTGATCTGGCTCGGGAACTACTGGTGGCTCTTTGGACTCATTGTCATCTTCGACCTCTACATTACCAAAAAGGTAAAGTGGCTGTTCTGGAAGAAAGAGTACAAAGAGGGTGAAAAACACAATGCCCTGCTCGATTGGATCGATGCCATCGTCTTCGCGCTTGTGGTGGTCACGTTCATCAACATGTTCTTTTTCCAGGCCTTCAAGATTCCTTCCTCTTCGATGGAGAGTTCCCTTTACACGGGCGACCATCTCTTCGTCAGCAAGCTTACCTATGGCCCGCGGGTGCCTCAAACCCCGCTGACCATCCCGTTTACCCACAACGTCATTTTTGGAAAGGAGTCGTATTCGACCGCCATCCAGAACAAATACCGCAGGCTCAAGGGCTTCCGGAATGTGAAAAGGGGCGATTATGTGGTGTTCGGGTTTCCGCACGGGGATACCGTGCTGAAAAAAGATCCCATGGCCGATTATTACGCCTATGTGCGGGATGCCGGCCGCGATTATGTCCTCCGCCATTATGGCCCCGTGGTTGTCCGTCCGATGGACAAGAAAGACCACTATGTCAAGCGCTGTGTCGCCATCCCCGGTGACACGCTGGAAGTAAAGGCCGGTGTGGTGTATGTGAATGGGATTCAGCAGGAAGCGTATCCGGGTTTGCAGCTGACCTACAAGGTGATGACCAACGGGCATCCCTTTAACCCCAAGTTCGTGGATGAACTGGGATTGAACACGACGGAACTCTATTATGATCCGCGCCTGCCGGGATATCCGTTCCTCCCGCTCACGGCTTCCATGCTGGAAAAGGTGAAGCAGATCAAGGCAGTCGTTTCGGTGGAACCCAACCTGGATGTGTGGCCGCCGGACTTCCCGGACAACGAGGAAACCCTTTTCCCGTTCACCCCGGAACGTCACTGGACCCGCGACTGGTATGGCCCCATCTGGATCCCCGTCAAGGGCGCCACGGTGCCCCTTACGGTGGAGAACATGCCCCTTTATCGCCGCATCATCGCGGTGTACGAGGGAAACAGCCTCGAGGAACGGCCCGACGGAACCATCCTTATCAACGGAGAAATCGCACAGGAATATACATTCAAGCAAGACTATTATTTTATGATGGGAGACAACCGGCATAATTCCCTCGACTCCCGGTACTGGGGATTTGTCCCTGAGGACCATATCGTGGGAAGACCGTCGGTCATCTGGCTCTCAACAGACAGGGGACGAAAGTTCCCCAAGAATATCAGGTGGCGGAGATTCCTCAAATTTGTATAGATTTCTTGGAATTACGGAAATTTAATGCGAACTTTGCAGCCCGCTGCAATAATGTGGGAATCTGACGCACAAGAGATTGAAATAAAATAAAAAAGAAATAACCATGGCAAAAGTTTGTCAAATTACAGGAAGGAAGAGAATGAAGGGCAACAATGTCGCTCATTCCAAGCTGCGCACCAAGCGTGACTTCTCCCTCAACCTCAAGCGGAAGAAATTCTGGTCCGAGGAAGAGCAGCGTTTTGTTACACTCAGAGTGTCTTGCAAGGGCATGCGGATCATTCGCAAGAATGGTCTCGAGGCTACGGTGAAAGAGGCTCAGAAGAAAGGATACGTTAATCTTGTCTAAAACCGTAGGATTATGGCAAAGAAAGCAAAAGGCAACAGAGTTCAGGTCATCCTCGAGTGCACCGAGCAGAAAGAAAGCGGCGTTCCCGGAATGTCCCGCTACATCACGACCAAGAACAAAAAGAATACGCCCGAACGTTTGGAGCGTAAGAAATACAACCCTTACCTGCACAAGGTGACGGTTCATCGTGAAATCAAATAATTGAGGAGATTATACCATGGCAAAGAAAGCAGTTGCAACCTTCGCAGCCAAGGCCGGTGCCAAGAGCATGGTCAAGTGCATCAGAATGGACAAGTCCCCCAAGACGGGTGCTTACGTGTTTACGGAGCAGCTTGTTGAAACCGCACTGGCAAAGGATTTCTTCAATAAGAAGTAATCTTTACTGAAAATATGATTGGGAGAGGGCCTTAACGGGTGCCTCTCTCTTTTTATTCTCCCCAGTTTTTGTTATATTTGCAGGTTAAAGTATTCATTTATGGGATTATTTGACAAAGGCATCCAAAAAACGAAGCAATCGTTCTTCGAGCGCATCTCGCGAGCGGTTGTCGGCAAGTCCAAGGTCGATGACGAAACGCTTGATGCCATTGAAGAGGCCCTGGTGGCCTCCGACATGGGCGTGGATACCACTTTGAAGATTGTGGACAACCTTCAGGACCGTGTTGAAAGGGACAAATACCTGTCTTTCGACGAACTGGTGGAAATCCTCCGGGACGAGATTTCGAAGCTGATGGATTTGGAAAACGCCCCCGACGGCGTGGTCCAGCCTTTCGATTTTTCCCATAAGCCCTATGTGATCATGGTTGTGGGGGTGAACGGCGTAGGGAAGACGACGACCATCGGTAAACTGGCCTCCATGCTGAAAGCGCAGGGAAAGAAGGTCATCATCGGTGCGGCCGATACCTTCCGCGCCGCAGCGGTGGATCAGCTGGAAATCTGGGCGCAGCGCGCCGGGGTGGACATCGTCCGGCAAAGCATGGGTTCCGATCCCGCTTCGGTGGCCTTCGATACCGTCAAGGCGGCGGTCGCCCGCGAGGCGGATGTGGTCCTCATCGATACGGCCGGCCGTCTGCACAACCGGATCGACCTGATGAACGAACTCACCAAAATCCGCAATGTGATGCGGAAGGTGGTTCCCGATGCCCCGCATGACGTGCTGCTGGTGCTGGACGCTTCGACCGGCCAGAACGCCTATCAGCAGGCCAAAGAATTCGCCCGCGCCACGGATGTTACCTCGCTGGCGCTGACCAAGTTGGACGGCACGGCGAAGGGCGGCGTGGTGATCGGTATTGTGGACCAGATGAAGATTCCGGTGAAATTCATCGGCATCGGAGAAGGGATCGACGACCTGAAGATCTTTGACAGGAAGGAATTCGTGGCGTCGCTTTTCTCGAAAGAAGATTTGAAATAAAACAGTAAACCAGATATGAAGCTTTCTTACAATTGGCTCAAGGATTATCTTGAGGTGGACATGACTCCGCAGCAGATTGCGGATGCAATGACCTCGATCGGTATCGAGGTGGATGGCGTGGAAGAGACGGAGGCGGTTCCCGGCGGCCTGGCCGGCGTGGTAGTCGCCAAAGTGCTTACCTGTGAAGCGCACCCCGATTCGGATCACCTGCACATCACCACCGTGGAGGACGGAACCGGGGAACCGTTGACGGTCGTTTGCGGCGCCCCGAATGTGGCGGCAGGCCAGAAAGTGTTGTTCGCCCGCATCGGAGCCGTGCTTCCGGGCGATTTCAAGATCAAGAAATCCAAAATCCGCGGCGTGGAATCCTTCGGAATGATTTGTGCCGAGGATGAACTGGGCATCGGTACCTCTCACGAGGGAATCATGGTCCTTCCGGAAGATGCCGTGGTGGGAACGCCCGCCAAGGAGTACCTCCACCTCCAGACCCAGGCGGTCATCGAATATGAAATTACCGCGAACCGCGTGGATGCGGCCTCCCACTGGGGTGTCGCCCGCGATTTGTATGCCTACCTGATGCACAATGGCATCCCGTGCACGCTGAAGCATCCGGACGATGCCGGCTTCGCCGAGGGCGCCGGGAAGGAAATTCCGGTCGAAGTGCAAGATGCTACCGCTGCTCCGCGATATACGGGCATCACCCTCGCGGGCGTGCAGGTGAAAGAATCGCCTGAGTGGCTGCAGCAGAAGTTGCTGGCCATCGGTCTGCGTCCCATCAACAACGTGGTGGATATTTCCAACTTCATCCTGTTCGAGCTCGGACAGCCCCTGCACACCTTCGATGCGGCCAAGATCGGCGGCGGAAAGGTCATCGTCCGCCGGGCGAAGGAGGGTGAGAAAATTGTCACGCTGGACGGTGTCGAGCGCACCCTGGCGGCGACCGATATCGTCATTGCCGATTCTTCGCGGCCGATGTGCATCGCGGGTGTGTTCGGCGGGGAGGATTCGGGTGTGTCCGAGTCGACCACCGAGGTCTTCCTGGAGAGCGCCTGTTTTGATGCCGGTTCCATCCGCAAGACGTCCAAGAAACACCAGCTGCAGACCGACGCCTCCTTCCGTTTCGAGCGGGGTGCCGATCCGGAAATCGCCGCCCTGGCCGGTCGCCGGGCCGCCAGGCTTATCTGCGAACTGGCGGGAGCCCATGTGGTGGGGAAGATGCAGGAATGCTATCCCGTGCCGGCCGAGCGCAAGGTCATCGACCTGGATTATGCGCGGATCGAAGCCTTTGTGGGCCAGCCCATCGGCCACCAGACCATCGAGAACATCCTGACCTGGCTGGACTACCGGTTTGTCTCCAAGACCGCGACGGGCGCAACGGTGGCGGCTCCGACCTATATGGTAGATGTGTACCGCGAATGCGATGTGGTGGAAGAAATTCTCCGGATTTACGGATACAACAACATCGACCTGCCGAAGCACATGAAGATGAGCGTGAACGCCACGCCGTCTCCGCAGCCGGAAGCAATCCGCAATGCGGTCTCCAACTTCCTGGCCGCCAACGGTTTCGTAGAGACGATGAACAACTCCCTGACCAAGGGTGATTATTACAATGGCCTGGAGACCTTCCCGGCCGAGGCCTGCGTCCGCATCGTGAATCCGCTTTCTTCGGACCTGAACGTGATGCGTCAGACCCTCATCCTGAATGGATTGGAGGTGATTGCTTACAACCTGAACCGTCAGGCTGTATCGCTCAAGACCTTCGAGTATGGCAGCGTCTATCGCCGTCTGCCGGAAGGAGACGGGACCACGCTGGCCTCCTATGAGGAGCATCCTTGCTTTGCCCTCTTCATGACGGGCACGCCGGACAAATCGTGGTCGGCGGCACCCCGCAAAAGCGGTTTCTTTGGCCTGAAAGGTTATCTGGAAGCCTTGCTCAAGCGCTATGGCGCCGATCTGTCCCAGATGGAGACGGCCCCGGCTCCGGCCGACATCTTCTCCGAGGGTCTGGTGTACAGCCTGCCCGGCAAGGGAGCAAAACTGGCCGTGATGGGTACGGTGAATCCGGCCCTTGCCAGACGCTTTGGCGTGAAGCAGCCGGTGTTCGCCGCCGAAATCGAGTGGAACACCCTCTTCGAACTGGTGAAACGCGACAAGGTGAAATTCAAAGAGTTACCCCGTTTCCCCGAAGTTCGCCGCGACCTGGCCCTGCTGCTGGACGAGAGCGTTTCGTACGCTGACCTGCAGAAGAGCGCCCAGCGTGCAGCGAAGAAACTCCTTCGCCAGGTGAACCTCTTTGATGTCTATCGGGGCGACAAGATTCCTGCGGGAAAGAAACAGTATGCCTTGAGTTTCGTGCTGCAGGATCCCGAGCGGACCCTCACCGACGCCGATGTGGAGAATACCATGAAGAAGGTGCTCGCCACCTTCAAGAACGAATACGGAGCTGTCCTTCGCTAAGATGAAACGCATTCCGGTAGCCTTCCTCTGCCTGACCCTGGCTTTGCTTTCCCTCTGCTGCTGCTCGCGCAAGGGGAAGGTGATTCCGCGCGATGAAATGGCCGATATCTATTATGATATGTTCATGGCCGACCAATGGCTGCAGGATCACCGGGAATTCCGGGAGACGGCCGATACGACCCTGTTTTACGAGGCCCTTTTCCGCCGTCATGGCTACTCCACGGCCGATTATTTCCGGAGCGTGCAGCATTATATGCGGGATCCCAAACGCTACAGCCGCATGATGCAAGCGGTCATCGACCGGCTGGAAGCCGACCGGGTAGCCCTGGACAAACTGGCCAACGCGGAATCGGACAGGCAGGCGGAGCGCCAGCGTATCCGGAGCCTCCGTTTCGGCGTTCCGTATTACCGCGATGTCTTTTCGGGCCGGTTCAGCACCGATACCCTCACGGTCTTCGTGGATTCCACCGACCACCGGCTGAAAATCCTTCCGGCCCAGCGGGATACGATGTTCCGCGGACCAATTATCTTGACGGGAGACGAACGATGAACCGAGTAGCCGCTTCCTATCTCTTTGCCCTGGATGGCAGGGGGCCCGTACAGAATGGTTTTGTCGAATACGACGACGAGGGAACCATCCTGCGGACGGGTGTATGCGAGGATGTGGCGGCGGAACCGCATTTCCTGACGGGCTGCGCCCTGGTGCCGGGATTCGTAAATACCCACTGCCACATCGAGCTTTCCTATATGCGGGGGCTTTTCCGTCGCGGGACCGGGATGGCCGGTTTTATCGACCAGATCAATGCTTTGCGCGATACGGCGCCGCAGGCCGAGCGGATCGAAACCATCCGCGGCCGGATGGACCAGCTTTGGCAGCGGGGTGTCCAGGCGATGGCCGATATCAGCAACGGAGCCGATTCTTTCGCCGTCAAGGCGGCTTCGCCCCTTTATACCCGTACCTTTCTGGAAGTGTTCGGGACGGAACCCGAGGATTGCCCGAAGGTGATGGAAGACGTGCTGGCCCTGCAGCGGCAGGCCCAGTCTTTCGGCTTGGATGCCGCCCCGACGCCGCACGCCTGTTATACCATGAGCCCGGAACTGGTGACGGCCTCCAGCGCCGCCGGCCTGGCGTCCGGATTCCTGTCGTTCCATAGCGAAGAAACGCCCGAGGAAGAGGAGATGATGCGCAGCGGCAGCGGCCCCATGTGGGAGAACCGTGTGCGTGCCGGCATGAGCACGCCGCCCGTGACGGGGACCTCCTCCCTGCTGTATTTCCTGGATCGCCTGGAAAAAGTGCATCCTGCCCCCTTCGACGAGCACATCCTGCTGGTACACGAGGTCTGTATGGATGCCGAAGGAATTGCCGCCGTAAAAGCGAAGTTGCACCATCCCTTTATCGTGCTGTGCCCCTTGTCGAACATCTATATCCACGACGCGTTACCGCCCGTGGAATTGCTGCGGAACAGCGGCCTTTCCCTGACCGTGGGAACCGACTCCCTGTCCAGTAACGACGACCTGGACATGGTGTCCGAACTGTTCTGTCTGCAGGAAAATTTCCCGCAGCTCTCTTTGGAAGAAATGCTGGGCTGGGCTTGCTCCAACGGTGCCGCCTTCCTGGGAAAGGAGGATGTCATGGGGCGTCTGGAAGCGGGCATGCGCCCGGGAATTGTTTGCATTGACCATCTTGCCGACGGAGCCCGGCTCACAACGGCAAGTATCTCTTATAGAATCCGATAGCCTATGATGCGCGAAGAAACGGTATTTGGTCCTATCTACAGCCGCAGGCTGGGTTCCTCACTGGGCATCAACCTGCTGCCCCAGAAGGGGAAGTTGTGCAACTTCGACTGCATTTATTGCGAATGCGGGTGGAACCGGGATGGGCGCGGAGATACCGTCCTCCCGACAGCGGAAGACCTGCAGAAGGCGCTGACGTCCAAGCTGGAAGCGTGCAAGGTAGCAGGAACACCCATTGACTCCATCACGTTCAGCGGGGACGGTGAACCGACCTTGAATCCGGAATTCGCACAGATCATTGACGTGACCCTTTCGTTGCGGGACGCCTATTATCCGGCCGCGAAGGTATCGGTCCTGTCCAATGCCACGCGGGTGGGTCGGGAGGACGTCTTCCATGCTTTGCGGAAGGTGGATAATCCCATCTTGAAAATCGATGCTCCCACCGATGCCCTGGCGGCCTTGATTAACAGACCCGCCCCGGGTTACCATGTGGCGGATGTGGTTGCAGCGCTGAAGCGTTTCGAGGGAGATTTTGTCCTGCAAACCATGTTCCTGCGCGCCCCCGGCTTCGATTCGTCCGCCCCGGAAGTGCTGCTCGGGTGGATGGATATCGTCCGGGAACTTCGGCCCCGCGAGGTAATGGTTTATACCCTGGACCGGGAGACGCCGATGAAGGGTTTGCAGAAATTTACCCCCGAAGAGATGGCCGTCCTGGTGCGCCCGCTCATCGAGGAGGGGTTCAAGATACAAATCAGAGGATAATTAATAACCAATAAGATATGACAGATTATTTAAAAAAGTACGATTATACTCCTGATAAGGATGCAATCGACCGCAGTCTGGGTATCATAGCCGAAAACGTATCCAAGGTTACTTCTCCTGAAGTGCTGAAAGACTGCTTCTCCTTTATGGACCTGACGACCCTGCGCAGCAATGATACGGTCGCCTCGGTGACCAAGCTCGTGAACAAGGTGAACGGCCTGAAGAAAGAATGGCCCGGCTACCCCATGCCGGCTTCCATTTGCGTCTATCCCAATTTCGCTTCTACGGTCCGTGAGGAACTGCTGGACCCTTCGGTCCATGTGACCACGGTGGCCAGTGCATTCCCTTCTACCCAGAGTTTCCTGGAGGTAAAGGTCCGCGAGTGCGAACTGGCTGTTGAGCAGGGTGCCGACGAGGTGGATATCGTCCTGTCCCTTGCGAATTTCCTGGCGGGAGATTATGACGCCGCTGCCGCGGAAATCCGTGCCATGCGCAAAGCGATTGATGTCGCATCGGCCCGGGTCGGCCGCCCGGTGGTGCTGAAAGTGATTCTGGAAACCGGCCTGCTGGTGACTCCGGAAGCCATTGCCACCGCTTCCTTCCTGGCCATGGAAGAGGGCTCCGATTTCATCAAGACATCCACCGGTAAGGTTGAGGTGAATGCGACGCCGATGGCAGCCTACGTAATGTGTGCGTGCATCCGCCGCTTCTTTGAGAAGACCGGCCGCAAGGTTGGCTTCAAGGCAGCGGGAGGTATCTCTACCGCCCAGGACGCCGTGTGCTATTATTCCATCGGGATGACACTGCTGGGGAAGGAGTGGATGAACAAGCAATTCTTCCGCTTTGGCGTGAGCCGCGTGGCCAATAGCATCATGAGTGCGGTAGAACAGAAAACCGTCACGTATTTCTAGTCGCGTTTTTTATATAAAAATAACGATTTTACCATAAAGAAAATCGCCGTTCTACGCATGTAGGATGGCGATTTTTCACATTATCCGTGTAAATTTAGTTTACACGGATAATCCCTTGTACCTTTGCCGTGAAAAGATTTTTGCTATGAAAAGGATGAAGTACATCTGGTTGTGGTTGCTGCTCGCGGTAGTGCCGGGGGCGTGCTCCAAAGATGGCGGCTCCGACCTTTCGGGCGGCGAAGAAGAACGGGATACGGAAGTCTATCACGAAATGATTGTCCTGGGGAACAAATTGGATGATCCTTACACGGTAGATAACATGACCAAGGCCCTGGCTTCGGTCTATCCGACCAAGGCCGGCCGGACCGATATCCGGCCCAGCGACATCTATGTCCGCTTCCTCCCGGCGGACGAGGACCAGTACAAGAGGCTGCAGGAACTGGGGGTGGAAATGCTGGACCATCCGATGGACTATGAGATTCTGCGGGAGGGGGATTATTACCACGATCCATCCGTGGATGAAGACAAGATCACCTGGCAGTACGCCGTGGTCTCACCCTCGTTCCAGTTCCCGGAAGGCATCCCGTACGAGGTGCTGGATGAGTGCTATATCCCCAATGAGGCCGTGACGCGGGCCGATGACGGCATCGACTGGGCGGCGGTGGAACGCGAATCCTTCCGGCTCACGGGGAACGAGAATCTCTATGTGCCTGAGACCAAGGGCGAAGCCACGCGTCCGGAGGGGCGGATAATGATTGTGGATGACAAATATGCTGAGGGCAAGCCGTTTGGCGTTGCAGGCGTGATGGTCTCGTGCAATGTATTTGTGAAGTTCGCGTCCTGCTACACCGACCGGGACGGCTATTACGAGATGCCGAAATACTTCTCGTGGCGGCCACGTTACCGGCTGGTTTTCAAGAACAAAATCGGCTTTGGAATCGGACTGAACCTGATCTTGATTCCGGCTTCTTTTTCGACCCTTGGGAAGGGTTCGCCACATGGCATTGACGAGATTATCCACAAAGACTCGGACCGCAAGCTGTTTGCCCGCTGCGTGACGAACAATGCGGCCTGGGATTACTTCCAGCGCTGTTCCGAAGAGGACCTGAACCTGCCGAAACCCCCGTCGGACGTCCGGTTCTGGATCTTTTACAAGAAGGATTTGAGCAGTGCGGCCATGCTCAAGCACGGGACGGTGCTGGGGAAGGGACTGTTCGCGAAGTTCCTGGGTGAATTCCGCTCCATCATCCAGGTATTCCTGCCGGATATTACCCTGGGTGTTTCCAATGCCGATGATTATGCGGCCATCTATAACCTGGTCGTGCATGAATTGGCCCATGCAAGCCATTTTACGCGTGTGGGCGTAGATTACTGGGACCGCTATATCGAGTATATCATTTCTTCCTTCGTAAGAAGCGGGGGCGTGGTCTATGGGACCGGGACCGAATCTGATTCCGGCTATTGTGAAATCGGGGAAATGTGGGCCTACTACCTGGAACAGAAGCTTTATTCCGACCGATACGGCGGCAACCCGCCTTCCTTCGGACAGGAGTGGTGGTTCTTCCCGCAAATCTTCCGATACCTGGACGAGCGGGGCATGACACCTTCGGAAATCATCAAGGCCCTGGATGGGGAGGTGGCCTCGCGCGAGGCCCTGAAAGCCAAGCTGGTGTCGCTCTACCCGGGCAGGAAAGCCATTATCGACGAGGTGTTTGCACGTTATACAAATGAATGATTCCATGAAGAGAATGCTGATGCTGCTGGTCTGGGCCGTGCTGTCGTGCGGCCCGGCCTTTGCCCAGAAGACCGCCGTGACCCTGAACATGGCGGACTATATGATGCTGGGTACCTTGAATGTGGGCGCGGGCGTTTCGGTGGCCCGGCATTGGACGCTGGAGGCCGCCGCCAAATACAATCCTTTCTCCTACGGCCCGGAAGAAAACCGGATGCAGAACCGCCAGCAGGTTTACAACGCGGGCGTCCGGTACTGGCCCTGGCACGTGTTTTCGGGGTGGTGGATTTCCGCAAAGGCCCAGTACCAGGAGTACAATCATGGCGGGGTGTTTTCCCGGGAGACCCGGGAGGGAGACCGCGTGGGGGCGGGTCTGGGAGCCGGCTATACGTATATGGTGAACCGGCGCCTGAATCTGGAATTCGGTCTCAGCGGGTGGGCCGGCTGGGACCGGTATGCCGTCTATGAGTGCCCGGTCTGCGGCTTTACCCTGGAGCGCGGCCAGAAAGTGTTCTTCCTGCCCAACGAACTGGTGCTGGCATTGACCTATGTGTTTTAAGCAAAGGCTCTTATGGGCGGGGTTATGGGCCGGCTGCCTCATCGCGGCGTTTTCCTGTGCGGTGAAGGAAGACCGGACCGACTGTCCCTGCAACCTCGTGATTGGTATACGGGGAGGCGCTCCGCCCTATTATTTATCACTTTCACAGGGAACGGAGCGGGTGGAGGATACCCTGCATACCGGTTCGGCCGCTTTTGAGCGGAGGGTGGTGCGCCGTCCGCTCCGTTTCCAGATCTATTGTGCCGATTCCTCCCTGTATGTGCCGGGGAAGGGGCTGGTGATCCCGCCCGGACGGGACTGTCCGCCGGTCTGGTCGGCGGTCCGGAGCCTTGTGGCCGAGGGGGAGCGCCAGGCGGAAATCGTGACGCTGCACAAGAATCACTGCCGGCTTTCGCTGGCGTTCAAGGTGGAAGGACAGCCGGCTGCGAACTTCCCTTTCCAGTTGAGGATACGGGGCTTCATCGCCGGATATGACCGGGACGACAAACCGGTTGCGGGTGCGTTCGACTATGTCCCGTGTCCCGATGGGAAAGGAATCTTCCATATCGGCCTGCCCCGTCAGACCGATGCCTCCCTGGCGCTGGAAATCCGGGATGAGGATGGCGTGTTGCGCGCCTTCCCGCTGGGAGATTATATCGTCCAGGGAGGCTACGACTGGGCTGCGCCGGATTTGCCGGACCTGCCCATGGAGATTGATTATGCGCGGACGCAGGTGACCTTCCGCCTGGAATGTTGGGAAAAGACAGTCGAGCGAAACGTCGTTATTTGAAAAATTAGGGAAAAATATTGTTTTTCCGGAAAAGAGTTTCTATCTTTGCAGTCCTATCCACTTGCGCGGGTGGCGAAATGGTAGACGCGCTAGTTTCAGGAGCTAGTGGGGTAAAACCTGTGTGAGTTCGAGTCTCATCTCGCGCACGAGCCGGCCTTTTTTGGCCGGCTTCTTTTTTTCTGGAGTGGGAAAGGCCTTTTCTGCAAAGATTGGTAAAATTGACAGTGATTCTCTTGTAGAGGGCTTTGATTTCTATGTACAGTTAGGGGTAAGTGCTCCAGGTGTCCTATTTTATTGCAGACCAGGAGCAAAATAAGCGTTTTTTGCTCCTGGTGTCCCATTCTTCTGTAGACCAAGAGCACCTAATCAACCGTATGCTATGAATTTAAAAACAGAAACAACGTTTTGGATGATAACAACGAATCATCTGACAGACCGTCTTTGGTTCAAAGACGAAGTAGATTACAAGACAGGAATGAATTATGTAGCTGTCTTAGCGGCTCATAATCCGGTGATGGTAATAGCTTTTATTTTGATGTCGAACCATGTCCATTTCCTTTTGGCTGGAACAGAGAAGCAAGGAAGGTTATTTGTTGAGCGCTTTAAGAAAAAGTATTCCCAATATTATTCCTATAAATATGGATCGGCTGAATTGCTCCGTGGAAATGAGATTGATGTTCGGGAAGTGAGCCTGAAGGATGAATCGTTTGAGCGTGCTGTGGCATATATCCAGATGAACAGTGTGGCCGCTAACAATTGTTTGCACCCTTCAGGATATCCGTGGGGAACTGGCGATGTATTTTTTAGTGCTACTCCTCAGACGGGAATCCCTCTTGGTTCCATGAGTGCTCGTGCAGTGAACCGGATGACGCGAAGCAAAGAATCCTTGCCGGATCACTATATGATGGGTGAAAAAGGGTATATTACTCCAAGTTCTTTTGTACCCGTAAAATATGTGGAGTCAGTCTTTAGGACACCACGACGAATGAATTATTTTTTGCAGAACTCCTCAAAAGCCCGTCGGTTGAAAGAAGCTCCTTCTTTTGACGACAGTTTGGTACTCTCAGCTGCTCGAAGTCTATGTGTCTCGTTATTCCGAAAAACGCAGATTTCGGAATTATCTACAGAACAGAAAGCGGAGATTTTGAAACAGTTGCGTTATCGATTCTCAGCAGGGCCCCATCAGCTGTCCAGGATTTCCGGTCTTTCCTATCAGTCCGTGAGTGAGTTGCTGGATCAGGGATGATGGTGGGGTTTGGATCGGGGAGCCATCCACCAGTCAGGACTTTTCGGCGGATGACCTCCCCCTGAATGACCCGGCCTTCCAAGCTGCCGGCCTTTTCTGCAAAGATTGGTAAAATTGACAGTGATTCTCTTGTAGAGGGCTGTGATTTCTATGTACAGTTAGGGGTAAGTGCTCCAGGTGTCCTACTCTATTGCAGACCAGGAGCGAAAAACGCTTATTTTGACCCTGGTCTGCACTTTTTCGGGACACCTGGAGCAGTGGATAGCCGTTTTTTCTTCTTTTATTGCCGCATTTTTATTATTTTTGTAAGACGCATAAATTATCGTACTATGTATTCATTCCTTTTGAGTGTTTTGGCTCTGGTGCTGGGGTATTTCGTGTATGGAAAGTTCATTGCCAGGGTATTCGGTCCGGATCCGAAACGGCCTACGCCGGCCGTGGAGAAGGCGGACGGGGTGGATTTCATTGTCATGCCCACCTGGAAGGTCTTTATGATACAGTTCCTCAATATTGCGGGGACGGGGCCGATCTTCGGTGCCATCATGGGCGCTAAATTCGGCCCGGCGGCTTACCTGTGGATTGTTTTGGGCTGTATTTTCGCCGGTGCGGTACACGATTATCTGACCGGAATGCTCTCGGTCCGGCACGGGGGCGCGAGCCTGCCGGACTTGATTGGCATCTATCTGGGGAAAAGCACGCAAAAGGTAATGCTCGTCTTTTCCGTTATCATGCTGATGCTGGTGGGTGCCGTGTTTGTGTATTCTCCGGCCATCATCCTGGGCAATATCGCCGGAGACGGTACCCAGATGTCCATGATGTTGTGGGTGGGCGTTATTTTCGTCTATTATATCATCGCGACCCTCCTGCCCATCGATAAGATTATCGGTAAGATTTATCCGGTTTTTGCCTTCGCCCTCCTGTTCATGGCGGCCGGCCTGCTGGTGGGCCTGATCGTGAAATGGCCCTCCATCCCCGAACTGTGGGACGGCCTGGCCAACAGGGGACCGGAACTGGGCATTACGGGTCAGCCCATTTTCCCCTGCCTGTTCATTACCATAGCCTGCGGCGCCATTTCCGGTTTCCATGCCACCCAGAGCCCGTTGATGGCCCGTTGTATCAAAAACGAGGAACTGGGACGTCCGGTGTTTTACGGTTCCATGATTACGGAAGGCCTGGTGGCCCTGGTCTGGGCGGCCGTGTCTTCCTACTTCTTCTTCGATGGCGGTGCGGCCGAGGTGGGCTCCTCCATGGGTGCCGCCGCTCCCGAAGTGGTAACAAAGGTTTCGAAAAACTGGCTGGGTCTTGCTGGTGGCATCCTGGCAGTGCTGGGCGTCGTCGCGGCTCCTATCACAAGCGGCGATACGGCTTTCCGCAGCGCCCGTCTGATCGTGGCCGATTTCCTTTCTTTCCCGCAGAAAAGTATCCGCAACCGGCTGATGATCTGCATCCCGCTCTTTATCGCCGCCGGTCTGCTGCTCTGGTATAACATTGCCGATTCCCAAGGGTTCAATACCATCTGGCGGTATTTCGGCTGGGCCAACCAGACGCTTGCCGTTTTCTCGCTCTGGGCGGTAACGGTTTACCTGACCCTTAATAAGAAGGACTTACGTTATCTGGTTGCGTTATTACCGGCCGCCTTTATGAGCGCCGTCAGCGTAACCTTCATTTGCATTGACAAGACCGGACTCCACCTTCCGGCCAACTGGAACGCCTTCCTGGGCATGGGCGTATTCGTTTTGTCACTGGCCCTCTTTTATGGGTGGAAATTCACACGGAAATCCAAAGAGAATCAGATATGAGAAAACTGACTGTCCTGCTGGCCACCGTCCTGGTGGCCGCCTGCACCGCTGCTCCGAGCTGGAAACCGGCCGGTGACAGAATCCTGACCACGTGGGGGGAATCCCTGGACCCCGCCCATGTCCATGCCGAATATCCCAGGCCGCAAATGGTCCGGGAGACCTGGAAGTCGCTCAACGGTTTTTGGAAATATGCCATTGTGCCGCAGGAGGAACAGAATCCGGTCTGTGACAGTACCATCCTGGTCCCGTTTTGTGTGGAATCGGCCCTCTCGGGCGTTGGGAAACGCGTCTCAAATAAGGAGGCCCTTTGGTATGAGACTGTCTTTTCCGTTCCGAATTCGTGGCGCAAGGGCGGTGTAATGCTGAATTTCGAGGCCGTGGACTGGTATGCAGAGATCTATGTAAACGGCCATTCTGTGGGTACCCATTCGGGCGGATATACCCATTTCGGTTTTGATATCGCCCCGTATTTGAAGAAGGGGAAAGAGCAGTTGCTGCGGGTGAAGGTGACCGATGCCACCGATACCGATTTCCAACCCTGCGGCAAGCAGGTTACGGTGCCGAGGGGAATCTGGTACACACCGGTAACCGGTATCTGGCAGAGCGTGTGGATGGAGCCCGTTCCCTCCGTCCACATCACGGATTACGAAGCAGTCGCCGATCCGGAAAGCGGTTCCTTCTCGATAACGGTGAATTGCGCCGGAAACGAGGATCTGGATACGACGGTGGAGGTGGAAGTCCTCTCGGCCGACGGGACCCGGGTCGCGACCGCAATTACCACTCCCGGAGAGCCGGTGGTCGCGGCTGTTCCGGATCCGCAGCTGTGGACCCCGGATACGCCCTACCTGTACGGCCTCCGGCTGAGCCTGCGCCAGGGGAAGGATGAGGTAGATCAGGTAACGGGCTACGCCGCGATGCGTTCGGTGAGCATGGTAGTCGATAAAGATGGCTACAAACGCCTGGGACTCAATGGGAAGCCCATCTTCCACTACGGTCCGCTGGACCAGGGCTGGTGGCCGGATGGCCTCTATACCGCCCCTTCGGACGAGGCCCTCAAATACGACATCCAGAAGACCAAAGACTTCGGATACAATATGATCCGCAAGCATATCAAAATCGAACCGCGCCGCTGGTATTACTGGTGCGACGTCCTGGGCGTGATGGTCTGGCAGGATATGCCGTGCATCGCCCACAACAAGAAGGGACAGTGGGACGAGTGGACCTATGGCGGGGAGGATTACGAAGTTCCGGAGCGCGCGAAGGAGAATTACTACCGCGAATGGGGAGAGATCATCGCCCAGAACAAGGTGTCTCCGTGCATTGTGGTCTGGGTCCCGTTCAACGAGGGCTGGGGCCAGTTCGATACGGAGCAGGTGGTCGCTTTCACCCACGATCTGGATCCGACGCGCCTCATCAATCCGGCGTCCGGCGGCAACCATCGCCACTGCGGCGATATCCTGGACAGCCACAACTATCCGATGCCGAAGATGAAACTGCGCAGCAACGGGGAAGTGATCGACGTGCTGGGCGAATATGGCGGCATCGGCTGGCCGGTGGAAGGACACCTCTGGCAGGCCGATAAAAACTGGGGCTATGTGAAATATACTTCCGGAGAGGAAGTGCTGGCCGAATACGAACGCTTTGCCGAGATGCTGAAAGGAATCATAAAGGAAGGCGTGGCCGGCGCGGTCTATACCCAGACCACGGATGTGGAAGTAGAGGTAAACGGCCTGATGACCTACGACCGGAAAGTCATCAAGATGGATGAGCCCCGTCTCCGCGACATCAACCAACGTGTAATCCAATCCATGCAGGAATAGTATGCTCGATCAAGAACGCGGGCTGTACATAGCCCACTCCCAAAACGGCCCGATCAGCATTGTCGGGAAAATGGCGAATCGCCACGGTTTGATAGCCGGTGCCACGGGTACCGGAAAGACCGTCACCCTCCAGGTCCTCGCGGAAACCTTCTGCCAGGCCGGCGTGCCGTGTTTCATGGCCGATATGAAAGGCGACCTCTCGGGTATCAGCCAGCCGGGGAAACTGTCCGGTTTTATCCAGAAACGGCTGCCGGAATTCGGCATCGAGGATCCGCAGTTCCAAAGTTGTCCGGTCCGGTTTTTCGATGTGTTCGGCGAACAGGGACACCCGATGCGGGCCACGGTTTCCGACATGGGACCGCAGCTGCTGGGCCGCCTGCTGGAACTGAACGAAACGCAGACCGGCATCCTGAATATCGTGTTCAAGATTGCCGACGACCGCGGCCTTTTGCTGCTGGATATGAAGGACTTGCGGGCGATGCTGGACTATGTGGCCAAAAATGCCGCAACGTTTACCACGGCCTATGGCAACGTGACCGCGGCCAGTGTGGGCGCCATCCAGCGCTCCTTGCTGACCCTGGAGAACCAGGGCGCCGAGAAGTTCTTCGGCGAGCCGGCCTTCGACGTCTATGACCTCCTCCAGTGCGAAGGCGGAAAGGGCATCATGAACGTGCTCGCGGCCGACAAGCTGATGCTTCAGCCGAAGCTCTATTCCACCTTCCTTCTCTGGCTGCTGTCCGACCTGTATGCCCGCCTTCCCGAGGTGGGCGACCTGGATCTTCCGAAGCTGGTCTTCTTCTTCGACGAGGCGCACATGCTCTTTGCCGATACGTCCAAGGCCCTCACGGACAAGATCGAGCAGGTGATCCGGCTCATCCGCTCCAAGGGGGTGGGCATCTATTTCATCACCCAGAGCCCGACCGATATTCCCGAAAACATCCTGGGTCAGCTGGGCAACCGCGTGCAACATGCCCTGCGGGCCTATACGCCCAAAGACCAGAAGGCCGTGCGCAGCGCGGCCCAGACCTTCCGCACCAACCCGGCTTTCAAGACGGAAGATGCCATCCTGGAACTGGAAACGGGCGAAGCCCTGGTATCGGTCCTGGACGAAAAGGGCGCCCCTACCGTGGTGGAACGGGCAAAAATCCTCTTCCCGTTGAGCCAGATCGGTGCCATCACCGAAGAACAGCGGGCGGACCTGATCAAGAAGTCCCGTCTGTACGGGCGCTACGAGCATGCCATTGACCGGGAGAGTGCTTTCGAGGTCCTGCTGGCCCAGTCCGAGCAGGCGGCGAAGGAAGCGGCGGATGCCGCCGAAGAGGAGCAGGCCGCCCGGGAGGCGGCTGCGGCCGAGAAAGAAGCGGCCAAAGCCGAGAAAGAGGAAGCAAAACGTCGGAAGAACAGCCTGGGAAGCAAGATTTTCGGAGCTGTTGTGACGGCGGTGACGGCCAGCGTGGCCCGGAGCGTGGGCAGCGCCGTCAGCAATTCCCTGGGCGGCAAGAAATCCACGTCCGGGAAATCGGGTTCCAAAAGCGCTGCAGGGAAAGCGGCCTCTACGGCGGCATCGGCCGCTACGCGGACCCTTACCCGGGAATTGACGCGCAGCATCCTCGGAAACCTGATTCGTTAATTCAAAAAAACTTGCTACCTTTGCGGCCGTTATGATGAAGATGTTGACACAAGGGAGCACCACCGGCGCCATTTTTGTCCTTGCGCTGGTCATTGCTTCCGGATTGTATCTGGGCCGTTTCAAGGTTAAGGGGGTCTCGCTGGGATCTACCTGGATCCTGTTCGTGGGTATCCTGCTGGGCCATTTTGGCCTGCGCATCAACCCGACGATGCTGAGTTTTGTAAAAGATTTCGGCCTTATCCTGTTCGTGTTCGCCATCGGCTTGCAAGTGGGCCCCGGCTTTTTCCGCTCATTCCGCAAAGACGGCATTACCATGAACCTGATGGCCATTGCGCTGGTGGCGCTGGCTGTCATTACCACTTTTGTCATCCATCTGGTAACGGGTGAAGACCTGGCTATCATGACGGGTGTCATGTCGGGTGCCGTTACCAATACCCCCGGCCTGGGTGCCGCACAGCAAATCCTCGAAGAGGGAGGGCGGCCTTCCGGCCCCATCGCTTCCGCATATGCGGTAGCCTATCCGTTGGGCGTCCTGGGCGCGATTTTCGTGCTCATCCTGGGCAAGAACCTGTTCCGCGTCAACCTGGACAAGGAACGGGAGGCTGCCTCGAAGGGAGACAATGTCGATGCCAATGCCTATCGCGTGGCCTGCCGGGTCGAAAATCCCGCCTTGTTTGGAAAATCGGTTCACGATATCGTCGGAGAGGTGAATTCAGACCACCTGGTTATCGCGCGCATGAAGCGCGCAGGGGAAGTCTTCTTTCCGGACCTGGACCTGCCTTTGCAGGAAGGAGATGAACTGCTGATTGTCACCGATGTCCAGCACAAGGACAAGGCCGGTATCATTTTTGGCCTGGAACTTCCCGTGGAGATGAAAGATTGGCAGAAACCGGGCACCGAACTGGTGTCGAGACGCCTTTCCATCACCAAATCCGTCATTACCGGCCACAGCCTCCGCAACCTGGATATCCGGCAGAAATACGGGGTTACCGTCACGCGCATCCTGCGAAGCGGCATTGAGCTGCAGGCCGATGCCGACCTGATCCTCCAGGTGGGGGACAGCATCCAGGTGGTGGGATCGGAAGAGGGCATCCGCCATCTTTCCAAGTTCGTGGGGAACCAGCCTGAATCGCTGAGGAAACCCAACCTGGTGCCGATTTTCTTCGGTATCGCCCTGGGTGTCCTGCTGGGGATGGCGCCCATTCACTTATCGACCATGCCGCAGCCGCTGAAACTGGGACTGGCGGGCGGTCCGCTTATCGTGGCCATCCTGCTGGGACATTTCGGCCCCAAACTGCGCATTACCACCTATACGGCTTTGAGTGCCAACCTGATGATCCGGGAAATGGGCATTTCCCTCTTTATGGCGGCTGTCGGCCTTGGGGCGGGAGAAAATTTCGTGTCCAGCCTGATGGGCGGCGGTTATGTGTGGGTCCTGTACGGCGCCCTCATTACGCTCATCCCGATGCTGGTGGTCGCGTTCGTTTCCCGTCTGGTCCTGAAAATGGACTTTTTCAAGGTTTGCGGTCTGCTCTCCGGCGGAACCACCGACCCCGCCCTGCTTTCTTTCTCGGAGCAGATGTATGGCAGCAGCCGGATTGCAGTCAACTATGCCACCGTTTACCCGTTGACAATGTTCCTGCGCGTCGTTGCTGCGCAAGTTTTGATTATGAGTATAATATAAGATTCAATCGATATGAGAAAAGTATTGGTTTTGGCTGCGTTGTCGCTGGCGGTCCTGAGTGCCTGCCAGCAACAGGAGAAGTCTCCTTTTACGCGGAAAGTGGCGGATTACCCCGTTGTAACCTTCGATGCCCCTGATTTGAGCGGCATCACCGATAATGGAAAAGAAGTGTTGAACCTGTACCGGTTTGCGGCGGCCGAACTGGATGCCATGTACTGGGAACAGTATTTTGGCGACAAGCAGGCCCTGCTGGATGGAATAGAGGATCCGGCCCAGAAGACCTATGCAGAGATCCAATACGGCCCGTGGGACCGTACCAATGGCGAATCCTTCATAGAGGGCTATGAGAATCGCCTTCCGGGGGCCAATTTCTATCCGGCCGACATGACCGAAGCGGAATTCGCCGCATTCGAAGATCCGGCCAAAAACAGCCCCTATACCCTGATTCGCCGCGGGGAAGACGGCGCCTTGAAAACCGTGTGGTTCCATGACGCCTATCGCGATCATATTGAAAAGATTGCCAACTACCTGACGGCCGCGGCCGACATTACCATCAAGCCCAGCGTAAAGAAATACCTGCTGAGCAAGGCGGAGGCCCTTCGCACCGACAACTATTACCAGAGCGATATCGACTGGTTGGAGATGGACGATAGCAAGATGGACCTGGTCCTGGGCCCGAACGAGACGGACGATGACCAACTCTTCGGCCTGAAGCGTTCCTATGAGGCCTTCGTCCTCCTGAAGAACGAGGCCAAGACGCAGATGCTCATGAAGTATGTCTCCCGCCTGGAAGAATTCCAGAAAGATCTCCCCTGTGACGAAGCCTACAAGACGTTCCAGCCCGGCACCGGCTCCAATATCTTTTCTTGCGATGCCCTCTACTATGCCGGAAAGGCCAATGCGGGCGTAAAAGTAATTGCCCTGAACCTGCCGTACGATGCCGACGTGCAGCGGGATAAAGGTACCCGTACCATCCTGCTGGAGAATGTAATCCGCGCCAAATTCAACTATGTGGTAAGCCCTGCCGGCAACGTGTTGCTGGACGATGCCGCTGCGGCCCATCTCTCGTCCGAAGCCTTCTTCTGGAATATCGTCTTCCGCGAGGTGGCCCAGGGGCTGGGTGTCAAGGAGACGGTAAACGGCCTGGGCAGTGTCGAGCAAGCCCTGGGGAATGCCGCCCTTACGTTCGAGGTGATGAAGGCCAATGCCGTGGGCGCCTTGCTGGTTTGCAAACTGCAGGACCATTTCGACATTCGCGACCTCTTTACCAAAGAAGATGCCTTGACCACGTTCTTCGTATCGCTGGCCCGTTCCGAGCGCTTCGGTGAGGGAACGGCTCGCGGACGTGCCAACACCATGATATTCAACTATCTGCATAAAGCGGGTGCGTTTACCCGTCAGGAGAATGGCCGCTATGTGCTGGATTATGGCAAGATGGAAAGTACGCTGGCAGAACTGTCCGGCCTGGTGCTGAAGACGCAGGCAACGGGCGACAGCGCCTTTGCCACCGCCTTCATAGAGGAATATGCACAGCAATCCGCCGAATCCAAGGCAGATGTGTACAACCTCTCCCTGGAGAACGTGCCGCTGGATATCCGGTTCGCGTTCTAAATAGATCGATTTTTAGCGGGAGTGGAGTCCGCACTCGCGATGGTCGGGATTTTCCCACCACCATCGGCCGGCGCGGATGTCCTCTCCCTCTTTTATGGCCCGGGTACAAGGCTGGCAGCCGATGCTGGGAAAGCCTTTGTCGTGCAGGGGGTTGTAGGGAATACCGTTATCCCGGACATAGTCCTTCACCTGCTCTTCTGACCAGAGGATCAGGGGGTTGAATTTGAGCAGTCCGTCCGCCTCATCAAATTCTACCATCTGCATGTCGGTCCGGGTGACGGACTGGCTGCGTCGCAGGCCGGTAATCCATACTTCGGTGCCTTCCAGAGCCCGTTTCAGCGGTTCCACCTTCCGGACTTGACAGCACAGGTGCCGCAATTCCACGCTTTCATAGAACAGGTTGACACCGTGCTCCCTGACCATTTCCTGTATCTTGCGGTAATCCGGAAAGAATACCTCGATGGAAATGCCCAGGGCCGCTTGCGTGCGGTCCAGCAGGTTGTAGAATTCCGGGAACTGACGGCCGGTATCGAGGGTGAAAACCCGCGCCAGTTTTTTGTCGGCACGGCACATCATGGCCGTCACGGCCTGGTCCTCATAGCTCAAGCTGGAAGACAGGGCGGCCTTCCGGCCATAATTCAGAACAAACCAGGTAACCGCAACCTGCGGATCGGCGCCCATAAACCTCTTGTTCAGGCGCGTGGCGGTTTCTTTCAGATTCATCATGCGTTCTTGATCATGCCGGCACCAACGGTATCGTTGCTTTCGTCGATAAATACCAGCGATCCCATGACGCGATTGCGCTCATAGGGCGTATATACCAGCGGTTCGGCGGTTTTGATGCGGACCCGGGCGATATCGTTCATCCGCAGGGATTCCACGTTGCCGATGCGCTCCTGCGTGTTGATATCGATCTTGTATTCGATGGCTTTCACGATCCCCGTCACTTCCTGTGCGGCGTGGCGCACCAGGTAGCGCCGCCCCGTCTCCAGCGGGGTATCGCGCAACCAGCAGACATCCACTGTAAATTCCTGTCCGATACCGGGTTGCATTTCGTCCGATGCCGTCAGCACATCGCCCCGGCTGATGTCGATGTCATCCTTCAAGGTGACGGCAACGGAAAGGGGAGCGACCGCCTCCGGTATCTGCTTGTCGCCCAGCCAGATCGCGGTTACTTCCGTGGTGAGGCCGGAGGGCAGGACGGTCACCCGGTCACCCGGTTTGAGCGTCCCGGCACAGAGCTGCCCCGCATAGCTGCGGAAGTCCGGGAATTGGGCGGAAATGGGGCGGATGACATATTGGACCGGAAGGAGGGTGCCGGCGTCGCTGCCAGCCGGAATGGGAACGGTCTCCAGGTATTCCAGCAGGGAAGGCCCGCTATACCAGGGCATGCGTTCGGAGCGATTCACGACATTGTCTCCATCTTTGGCGGAAATCGGAATGAACGTAACATTTTCCAGGCTGAAGCCCATCTCCTGCTCCATTTTCCGATAGTCCGATACGATGGTGGTAAACACCTCTTCGCTGAAATCCACCAGGTCCATCTTGTTGACGGCCACCACGACCTCCCGGATGCCCAGCAGCGAGGCGATGAAGGAGTGGCGGATGGTCTGTTCCATGATGCCGTGCCGGGCGTCCACCAGAATCACGGCCAGGTCGGCGGTAGAAGCACCCGTTACCATATTGCGGGTGTATTGGACGTGTCCGGGGGTGTCGGCGATGATGAATTTGCGCTTCGGCGTGGCAAAATACCGGTATGCCACGTCGATGGTGATGCCCTGCTCGCGCTCGGCCCGCAGGCCATCGGTGAGCAGCGCCAGGTTCACCTCTTCGTTGCCCCGGCTCCGCGAAGCCTCTTCCACGGCTTCGAGCTGATCCTCGAAAATGGATTTGGAATCGTACAGCAAGCGACCGATCAGGGTGCTTTTTCCATCGTCCACGCTGCCGGCCGTGGTAAACCGCAGCATCTGCATATCCAGATATCCTTTGTTGTCTTGCATCTTTCCAGTCTGTTAAAAATAGCCCTGTTTCTTTCTGTCTTCCATGGCGGATTCGCTGCGCCTGTCATCGGCCCGGCCGCCCCGCTCCGTAATGCGTGTAGCGGCGATTTCGGCAATGATGTCCTCGAGCGAATGGGCCCGTGAAAGGGTGAGGCCGGTGCAGGTTACGTCGCCGATGGTCCGGCAGCGCACATCCATCTCGACCACTTCTTCTTCCGGCCGGCGGGGGATGAAGGCGGGCTCGGCGGCCAGCCACTGTCCATCGCGCTGGAAGACCTTGCGGCGGTGCGTGAAGTACAGCGACGGCATCTCGATGCCTTCCTGGTAGATATATTGCCAGACATCCATTTCCGTCCAGTTGCTGATGGGGAAGACCCGGAAATGCTCGCCCACATCCTTCTTTGCATTGTAGATATTCCAGAGCTCCGGCCGCTGGTTTTTGGGATTCCACTGGCCGAACTCATCCCGATGAGAGAAAATGCGTTCCTTGGCGCGGGCTTTCTCTTCGTCCCGGCGCGCTCCGCCGATGGCGGCATCGAACTTTCCGGCTGCCAGGGTGTCGAGCAGTGTGACGGTCTGCAGCTTGTTGCGGCTGGCGTTGTAGCCGGTCTCTTCCCGCACGCGTCCTTTGTCGATGGACTCCTGGACGGATCCGACGGTCAGGTCGGCTCCCAGGCGGGCTACCAATTCGTCCCGATAGGTCAAGGTTTCGGGGAAATTATGCCCCGTATCGATATGTACCAGGCGGAAGGGTATTTTGGCAGGCCAGAACGCCTTCCAGGCCAGGTGGGTGAGGACGATGGAGTCTTTCCCGCCGGAAAAAAGGATGCACGGCCGCTCGAACTGCGCCGCCACCTCGCGGAGGATGAAAATCGACTCCGCTTCCAGCTCTTTCAGATGGGTAAGGGTTTTGCTCATATCGTAAGATCTTTCTTGTTAACTAAAGATACCGGCCAGGTATTTGCGGGTAAGGTCTTCGCGGGGCTGGCCAAACAGGGTGGCGGCAGGCCCTTCCTCGACTACTTCGCCCAGATACAGGAACACCGCGTGGTCGGCAATCCGGCGGGCCTGATGGAGGGTATGCGTTACCATGATGATTGAATAGTCTTCGCGCAGTTTGACAAAAAGGTCTTCTACTATTTTGCTGGACAGGGGATCCAGGGCGCTTGTGGATTCGTCGGCCAGGATATACTCCGGCTCTACGGCCAGGGTGCGGGCCAGGCACAGGCGCTGCTGCTGGCCCAGGGATAGCCGTACCGCAGGGCTGCCCAGGCGGTCTTTAACCTCCTCCCACAGTCCCACTTCGGTCAGGTATTTCTCCACGATGTCGGGGATCTCCCGATTCTTGTGCAGGCCGTGAATCCGGCAGCCGTAGGCCACGTTGTCGAAGATGGACATGGGCAGGGGACACGGTTTCTGGGGGACCAGGCCAATGGTCCGGCGCAGTTCCAGCAATTCCCGATCGCCGGCCTGGATGACATCCTGCCCGCCGAGCAGGATGCTGCCGGAGACCTCCAGTCCCTCTATATAATAATGCAGGCGGTCCAGGCATTTGAGCAGGGTGCTCTTTCCGCAGCCGGAGGGACCTACGATACAGGTAATCTGGTTTCTGGGGAAGGTAAGCGACACATCTTTCAGGATATGCGCTCCGCCGATGTGTACGTTCAGGTGATGGACAGTTAAAGATTCCGGG
Organism: uncultured Bacteroidales bacterium; assembly: GCA_900317925.1. Lineage (GTDB taxonomy): Bacteria > Bacteroidota > Bacteroidia > Bacteroidales > UBA932 > Cryptobacteroides. Next base: position 30,577 of record ONIQ01000019.1, read on the forward strand.
TTCATTATGACAAGTTGTTTTGGGTGAAGCGCCGGCTGAGCCAGCGGGCTCCGAGACTCAGGAGCAGGACGATGACGGTCAGGATCAAGGCGGCGGCGTAAGCCTTGTCCGGGAAGGGTTCCGGCATGGAAATCCAGCTGAAGACGGCCATCGGGAGGGTGGCTGCCGGATCGGTTGGCGATTGGGGGACCGTGTCTGAAAAACCGGCGGTAAACATCACGGCGGCGGCTTCGCCGATGGCGCGGCCGATGGCCAGCAGGAAGGCGGTGGTCATCCCCGGCAGGATTTGCAGGAGGATCACCTTGAGGGTCTCCCACCGGGTGGCCCCGAGGGAATAGACGGCCTCGATCAGCTCGTCCGGGACATTGCGTGCAATCTCATCCCCGGAACGGATCATGATGGGAATGATGAGCAGGACCGTGACCAGGATGCCGCCCAGTACCGAGGCCCGCATCCCCGCATAGACCATCAGCGAGAACGCGAATGCACCGTAAACGATGCCGGGAATGCCGTACAGGATGTCATAGGCCAGACGGGCGATGTAGGAAACGGGATCGCTCCGTTTGCGGTACATCGTGATATAGAATACGACCGGCACGCTGATGAAGGCGCCCAGGACGGCGGCCGGAATGACGATATACAACGAGCCTGCCAGGGCCGCCCAGGGAATCAGGTCCCAGGAAAAGGTGCGGATGCCCCGGACCAGGACGGTCCCGACGATGCTGACCGTGCAGGCCAGGACGATGCCGACACTTAGCACCATCAGGATGCGGACGATCCGTTCTCCCAAATGTCTTTTCTGATCTTGTGGCATTTACATATTCTTTTGGATCCGGTACAGGATGACGCGGGATAACACATTGAACAACAGGACAATTACCGTTAGGATAAGGGCGGCGAACATAATGGCCGATTCATACAGGGGAACAGATGCCATTTCGCCATAATTGTTGCCGATGAGCGCCGGAAGCGTATAGAATCCGTCCGACAGCCGGAGCGGAATCCGGGCGACGGAACCGCACACCATCATGACGGCGATGGTCTCTCCCATACATTTGGAAAGGGCCAGTACCACCGAGGCGAAAATGCCCGGGAGCGTTTTGCGGAGCACGATGTTCCGGGTGGTCTGCCAGGGCGTTGCTCCGATGGCGAGTGAAGCCTCCCGCAATTCTTGCGGAACGGCGGCGAACAATTCCGTGAACAGGCTGATGAGCAGCGGCAGGATCATGACCGACAGCACCAGCGAACCACTGGCCAGGGAGTAACCCAGGCGGGGGATGAGGAAGAGGACCCCCCAGACACCGTAGATGACGGAGGGCAGGGCTGCCAGGATGTCCAGGGCGGGATAAACGATCTTCCGGATGCCCCGCGGGGCATATTCCGTCAGGAAAACGGCCGTAAACAGCGATATCGGTACACACAGGCAGAGGGAACACAGGGTCACCATGACGGTACCGCCGATAAAGGGCGCGAATCCGAATTTCCCCTGTGAGGGAATCCATTCATGGCCGGTGAGCACTTCTTTCAGGCTCTGTTGCTGGAGCAGGGGCAGGGATTTCCCCACCAGGAGGACCAGGATGCCTGCAAGCACCAGCAGGGAAGAAACGGTAAAAAAGGTCATGGCGGCGGCCGAAACCCGTTCCTTATACATCCGTTTGCCGGAAAGGGTCTTGCTGAAGACAGAACCGCCGGATAGGACGCCCATGAACAACAGCAGGCCCAGGATCACTCCCACGATGGCCGCGGTGTTGTCTTCCCGAAGGTGCAGATTCCCTTTGCGGGCCTGCCGCAACTGCCGCTGGGCCTCGTGGACGGCGCTTTCTGAAATGCGCACATATCCGTTGGGAGCGTTCAGGCGCTGGCCATCCTTTATGATATATCGCAGGAACGCGGCGGCGGCGTCGGACGGCGTCCCCTTTGCGACCAGATACAGGTTCCGTGCGGGAGGGGAAGGAAAGTCTCCCGCTTCGATGGCGTTCACCAGCCTTTCTTTGGTCGCGTAGATGTCCTCGTCTTCCCGGATCCTCCCGTCGTCGTCCTGGTCGATCGGAAAAGCGGTCAACCCGCTTTGTGGCAAACCGGTCTCCGGGTCATAGGCATAAGCCAGGTTGTTGAAGCCGATGCCGAAACGGTCGTCCCGGACGGCTGTGGCGATGCCGGGATCGCCGAATACCGCCGTGCCGGACAGTTCATCCTGCCGGGCGTCGAACCAGGCGGCGAAGGTCTGGGCGGCCCCGCAGGCATCGGACCGGGTATAGACCCGGATCGGCGTTCTGTCGGCTGTGCCCAGCAACTGCCCCCAGGTGGTGATTTCCCGGGTGACCCAGATCCTGCGGGCGTCTTCTGCCGTGATGCCACGGCGCTGCAGGGCCTCCAGGAAGGGATTGTGCGCGTTGATGACGGGGATGACGGCGTCGCGTCCCACGGTAAAAGCCAGGGCGCCGCGCTGGATTTCTTCCTCGTGCAGTTCGCGCGAGAGCATGGCGAAATCGGTCATGCCGTTCAGGATATCCGTCATGCCTTTCCCTGCTCCGCCGGCCGAGACATCGACCCGGACGCCCGGGTGCAGCCGCTCGAATTCATTTTCCCATTCCAGAGCCAGTGGATAGAGGGCGAAGGCCCCGGAGACCGACACCTGTCCCGTCAAGTCTTCGCGGCTTCTCTTTCCGGGGAAGTCTCCGCAGGACGCGGCCAGCCATAGGACCGCAAGGAAAAGAAAGGCTCTTTTTAATCTACGCTGCATAAAAGTAGATTATGGATAAAATAAACTACGCAATTGTTGCGTAGATTGTGCAAAGGTAGATGAAAAATAATAGAAAACCAAATTATTTACAGAGATCCAGGAGGCTGGATTCGGTCAGGGTCCGGATGGTGTCCAGGTAAATTTTCCGGGCGACGCCGCGGATGGGACAGGTGCTGATTTCAATGCAGAACTCGCATTGGTCTTCGCCGGCGTTTGTGTCCAGGCAGGACACGAACGCCACCGTATCTTCGAACAGCAGCACGATGGGGAGGAGCTTGACCTCTTCGGGTTTCCGTACCAGGTAGTACCCGCCGTCTTTGCCGCGATAGCTGCCTACGATGCCTTCGTTCTTAAGCCGCAGCAGAATCCCTTCCAGATAGCGTTGGGAGATGTTCTGGCTCTTGGCGATGGCGCCTATCGACAAATGCTCGCGGCCGTAGTTGCGGGCGAGCACGGCGAGCGCCATCAGCGCGTAGCGCGTCTTTTTGGAGAACATACCTTACGGAAGATAGAGCTTGAATCCCCGGTAGTGCGGGCCAAAGCGGTTGAAAGCGGCCTCGTCCAGCATGGCCCGGTCGTCGGGATGGGCAATGGTAATGAGCAGCTTGGCACGTTCCTGCAGGGATTTTCCGTACAGGTCTACGGCACCGTATTCCGTGACAATCCAGTGGGCATCGGCCCGCGGGGTCACCACGCCGGCACCGGGATTCAGCATCGGGACAATCTTGGCCTGGCCCTTGTTGGTGCGCGATGCGAAGGCCGTTACGGACTTGCCGCCCTCGGACATGGTGGCGCCTTTGACGAAATCCAGCTGGCCGCCGGTGCCTGAGAAGATGCGCGTACCGATGGAATCGGCGCTGATCTGGCCCGTGAGGTCTACCTCCGTGGCGGAGTTGATGGCCATCATACCGGGATTCTGGGCGATGATCCAGGGATCGTTGGTATACTTGATGTCCTTCATCAGCACGTCGGGATTGTGGTCGATGAAACTGTACACGTCGTTGCTGCCCAGCAGGAAGGAAGCCACCACCTTGCCGGTGTCAATCTTCTTGCGCGCCCCGTTCACCACGCCTTTCTTGATCAGGCGCAGGATGCCGTCTGCGAACATTTCGGTGTGCACGCCGATGTCCTTGTGGTTCACCAGCTGGGCGGCGAGGGCGTTCGGAAGGGCGCCGATGCCCATCTGGATGCAGGCGCCGTCCGGCACCAGTTCCGCGCAGTTCTTGCCGATGAGCACCTCCGTGGGGGTGGGCTCCGCAAAATTGGCCGTCACCAGCGGGGTGTCGTCCTTGACGAAGAAGTCGAACTGGTCGATGCTCACCAGGTCGCCATAGGCATAGGGAACGTTGGGGTTCACCACCGCGATGGCGCAGCCGGCCGATTCTACGGCGGCGAGGGCACAGTCCACCGAAGTGCCCAGCGAAACATAGCCATTCTCGTCCGGCAGGGAAACCTGCACCATGGCCACGTCGCAGCGCAGGGCGCCGCTCCGGTAGAGCTTCTGCGATTCGCCCAGGTGGACGGGCAGGTAGTCGGCATAGCCGGCATTTACGTTTGCCCGCACGTTCGGACCCAGGAAGAAGCCCTGGTCGAAGAGGATGCCGTCATACTTCGGCTCGGAATAGGGTGCAGGGCCCTCCGTATGGAAGTGGTGGAAGCGGACATCTTCAATTTCTCCGGCATCTGCCCGGCGGCAGAGGGCCTGGATGAGGATGTGGGGAACGCTGGCTACGCTGCTCAGGTGGATGTGGTCGTGTGATTTGACGACACGGACGGCCTCGTCGGCGCTGACATATGTAATGGCTTTCATAATCTGTGATTTCATCTTATCAAACCCCAAAGATAGCCGATTTTTTGCTATTTTTGCGGAAATATTCTCAAAATGCATACAAAAGAAGAAAAATTGGCGCAATTTTCACGCTTGCTCGATATCATGGACCGCCTGCGGGCCGAATGCCCGTGGAACCGTGCCCAGACCGTGGACAGCCTCCGTCCCATGACGGTGGAAGAAGTGTATGAGCTTTCCGATGCGGTCATGAAAAAGAACGAAGAAGAGCTGAAAAAGGAATTGGGCGACGTGATGTTGCACATCGTTTTCTACTCCAAGATTGCCGAGGAGCAGGGAAAATATGATGTGGCCGACGTCCTGGAGAAAGTCTGCGACAAGATGGTTTTCCGCCATCCCCACGTGTTCGGCGATGTCAAGGCCGATGATGCCGAAACCGTTTCCCAGAATTGGGAGATGATGAAAACCAAGGAAAAAGGCGGGAACAAGCGGGTGCTGTCCGGCATTCCGGATGCGATGCCGTCCGTCCTTAAGGCCCATTCCATGCAGGACAAGGCCCGCGGTGTGGGCTTCGACTGGGAGAAAAAGGAAGATGTCTGGGCTAAGGTGAAAGAGGAGATGGGCGAGTTCGAGGTGGAGCTGCGCAAGGGCGATGCCGACCATTCCGAGGAGGAACTGGGCGATTTCCTGTTTGCCGTCATCAATGCGGCACGCCTGTACGGCATCAATCCGGACACGGCCCTGAACCGCGCCTGCGACAAATTCCGCCGCCGTTTCACCTATCTGGAGGAGCAGACCCTCCGCAAAGGCCGTTCCCTGCACGACATGACCCTGGCCGAAATGGATGCCATCTGGGACGAAGGGAAGGCCAAGGGCTTGTAGGCATTTGGCAAAGCCGGTGAAAATGCGTACATTTGTAAATTATTTTAATCATCGATGGAAACATATCGTATCGTTGAAGTAACCACGCGCAAGGACCTGCGCCGCTTTGTGGAGTTCCCGGACCGCCTGTACCGGGACTGCCCGCAGTATGTCCCCGCCCTGCACGCCGACCAGATCAAGTCTCTCACCAAGGTCTCTACCTTGCGGTATTGTACCCGCAAGATGTGGCTGGCCTTCCGGGGAAATGAAGTGGTGGGCCGGATCTGCGGCATGGTGAATCCGCGGTACAATGAGCTCTACAACAAGAAACGCGCCCGTTTCGGCTGGTTCGATACCATCAATGACCTGGAGGTGGCCCGCCTGCTGCTGGGCACCGCCGAAGCCTGGGCAAAGGAACAGGGGATGGACGAAATCCACGGACCGCTCTATTACAACACCCTGGGCAAACAGGGAATGCTGGTAGAAGGCTTCGACAACATCCCGCCGTTCAACTGCCTGTACAATTTCCCGTATTACGCAGACCTGGTGACGGCCCTCGGGTATGAGAAAGAGTGCGACTGGCTCCAGTACAAGATGGTGGCCAACGAAGGCGTTCCCGACAAGGTGCACCGCGTGGCCGGGATGCTCAAGGAACGCTATCATTTGCATGAGGGCAGTTTCGACCAGTTGAAGAAGGACAAGAAGATGGTAGATTACTTCTTCAAGGTTTACAACGAGAGTTTCGCTTCATCGGTGTACAATTTCATCCCCTTTACGCAGGAGGAAATCGACGAGGAAGCCGCTTCGGTGCTGCCCTTCGTCAACGACAAGGTGAGCAGCATCGTCCTGGATGAAAACAACGAACTGGTGGCGTTCGGCATTGCTTTCCCGAGCATCTCGAAGGCCCTCCAGAAAGCCCGTGGCCGGCTGTTCCCCTTCGGATGGTTCCACCTCTGGCGGGCAATGCACCACTTCGAGACGGTGGACCTGATGCTCAACGGCGCCGTTCCCAAATGGCAGAATACCGGCGTTTCCGCCATCTACCACTGCCTGATGGCAGACAAATACAGCGCCCGGAATACCCGCTGGGCCATTTCCAATCCCCAGATTGAAACCAACAGTGCAGTGAATGCCTGGAACAAGTACGAGCACGAACCGTACATGCGCCGCCGCTGCTTTGTGAAGAAGATATAATTATGGCAGACAACAATACGATATTGGAAAAAGTCCTGAGCCTGCAGGACAAGTACAACGCGCTCCAGGAGCAGCTTGCGAGCCCGGAGGTGATGTCGGACATGAAACGGTTCGTCCAGTTGAGCAAGGACTACAAGGAACTGGAACCCATCATCAAGGCCGGACTGGAGTACAAGAAGATGGTTGAGGAACTCGCGGCCGCGAAGGACATCCTCATGAACGAGAAGGACAATGACCTCCGCGAGATGGCCCGTGACGAGATTTCGGAAATCGAACCGAAACTTCCCGAAATGGAGCAGAACATCAAGCTGTTGCTGATTCCGGCCGATCCGGACGACGCGAAGAACGCCATCATCGAAATCCGTGGCGGTACCGGCGGCGACGAGGCGGCGATTTTTGCCGGCGACCTTTTCCGCATGTACAGCAAATATGCCGATGCCCGCGGCTGGAAACTGGAAGTGAACGACGAGGCGCCCGGTACGTCGGGCGGCTACAAGCAGATCGTCTTCAAGCTCTCCTCCAACACCGACGGGGTGTATGGCATCATGAAATACGAGTCCGGCGTGCACCGCGTACAGCGCGTACCCCAAACCGAAACCCAGGGCCGCATCCAGACGTCCGCCGCATCCGTGGCCGTTTTCCCGGAGGCGGGCGAGTTCGATATCGAGCTGAATCCCAATGATATCCGCAAGGATCTGTTCTGCTCGTCCGGTCCCGGTGGCCAGG
>ONIQ01000018.1 GCA_900317925.1 uncultured Bacteroidales bacterium
CTTCTCAACATATTCATAATCCACAATATCCATGGGAACGATCCGGTCATTAAACACATGATATTGATCAGGAGCAAAAGTCCTACTTCTGAAAATAGACCGCCTCTTCGAAATAGGTAGGTCTTTTAAAGAGATTCCTGGGACTGATTGACAGAAAGGATTAAAATAGACAAAACAACTACTCCATTCATAGTGAAATGGATTGGAAATTCCCGCCTTGAGCGGATTCCTCAAGATATAGGCGACCTCCGTCCGGAACATGTCCGGGCTATCAATCAGGACCAAGTCGCCCATGACCATCTTCCTCCCAAAAGCCTGTTCTCCATATTTCGTCTGCATATACATGGCGGTCAGTTTTTGGTAATGACTAAAAAACTCTTCAGCTTGTTCTGCAGTCCCCCTAATCAGGAAATGGAAATGATTGCTCATTAAGGCAAATGCATAAATAACTATCCCGACTTTGGATTGACAAAGTAAGATTCTATTCCATCCGGTAAGATAGTCCTCTCGATCTTTGAATAACAACCCAGAGGAAAGATGGTTCAGAAATAGATGATAGCAAGGTATTCTCGTTCCCATAGCGATTATGTTTTCGGGGACAAGATAAGTATTCTTTTGTTTAAGTGTCTTTAAAATTCATATATTTCTTTTTTTAAAAGAGGACCTGCCACGAAAAGGGCCCTGTACATGGCAGGTGCCCGAAAAATTGAAGGACCTGCCACAAAAACGTGTGTTTTCGTGGCAGGTCCTTCTGTACGGCCGATAGCGATTACTGCTCGTCCGGACCCTGGTCACCGCCGGGCTGACCGGCACCCGGTCCCTGAGGGCCGCCCTGGCCGAAAGGACCCTGAGGACCGCCCTGGCCACCCTGGGCCTGCTGGGCCTGCTGATACATCGCCTCAAAGGCCTTGTTCAGTTCCTCGCTGTAACGGTCGATATCCGCAATGTTCTGCGCTTTCACGGCCTCCTTCAGCTGGTTCACGCTGTTCTCTACGTTGCTCTTCACATCGGCCGGGACCTTGTCGCCATTCTCCTTCAGGAACTTCTCGGCCTGGAAGCAGAGGGCGTCGGCATTGTTGATCTTGTCAATGCGCTCCTTCTCGGCCTTATCGGCTGCCTCATTGGCCTTCGCCTCATCCCGCATCCGCTGGATTTCATCCTCGGACAGACCCGAAGAAGCCTCAATGCGGATGTTCTGCTCCTTGCCGGTAGCCTTATCCTTTGCGGACACATTCAGGATACCGTTCGCATCGATATCGAAAGTAACCTCGATCTGAGGGATGCCACGCGGAGCGGGAGCAATGCCGTCCAGGTGGAACACGCCGATCTGTTTGTTGTCCTTGGCCATCGGACGCTCGCCCTGGAGGACGCGGATCTCGACGGAAGGCTGATTATCGGCTGCCGTAGAGAAGACCTGACTCTTGCGGGCAGGAATCGTGGTATTGGACTCGATCAGCTTGGTCATCACACCGCCGAGGGTCTCGATACCCAGCGAAAGCGGGGTCACATCCAGCAGGAGGACATCTTTCACGTCACCGGCCAGCACACCGCCCTGGATAGAGGCGCCCACGGCCACGACTTCGTCGGGGTTCACGCTGCGGTTCGGCTCCTTGCCGAAGAAGGACTTCACCAGTTCCTGGATCTTCGGGATACGGGTGGAACCACCCACGAGCAGGACCTCGTCAATATCGGAAGGATTCAGCTTGGCATCCTGGAGGGCCTTGCGGCACGGCTCGATGGTACGCTGGAACAGATCGTCACAGAGCATTTCGAACTTGGCGCGGGTAAGGGTCTTCACCAGGTGTTTGGGGATACCGTCCACCGGCATGATGTACGGCAGGTTGATTTCCGTGGAATTCTGGTTGGACAGTTCGATCTTCGCCTTCTCGGCCGCCTCTTTCAGACGCTGCAGAGCCATCGGATCCTTCTTCAGGTCGATGCCGCCGTTCTCGGAAGCGAACTCGCCGGCCAGCCAGTCGATGATAACCTGGTCGAAGTCGTCACCGCCCAGGTGGGTATCTCCGTTGGTGGATTTCACCTCGATCATACCGCCGCCCAGTTCCAGGATGGAGATATCGAAGGTACCGCCGCCCAGGTCATAGACCGCCACCTTCATATCCTTGTTCATCTTGTCCAGACCGTAGGCAAGAGCCGCGGCCGTAGGCTCGTTGATGATACGTTTCACGTCCAGACCGGCAATCTTGCCAGCCTCTTTGGTGGCCTGACGCTGCGAGTCGGAGAAGTATGCCGGCACGGTAATCACCGCCTCGGTCACTTCCTGGCGGAGATACTCTTCCGCCGTCTTCTTCATTTTCTGCAGCACCATGGCGGAAATCTCCTGCGGCGTATAGAGACGCCCGTCGATGTCCACCCGCGGGGTATTGTTGTCGCCACGCACCACCTTATACGGTACGCGGGAGACCTCTTTGCTCACCTGGTCATAGGTCTCGCCCATGAACCGCTTGATCGAGAAGATGGTCTTTTTCGGGTTGGTGATAGCCTGACGCTTGGCCGGGTTACCGATTTTGCGCTCGCCACCGTCGGTAAAAGCCACGACGGACGGGGTGGTGCGCTCACCCTCGTTGTTGATGATAACGGTAGGCTGGTTGCCTTCCATGACCGACACGCACGAATTGGTGGTGCCCAGGTCGATACCAATGATTTTTCCCATAATGTATTTCTCCTTTTTTATTTTTCCATTTCTCCCGACCTACCACAGGCCGGACAACATCATCAAAGCGAATCCCGTGCCACGAAAACGATGCTGACAATTTGGCAGAATTCCCGGAAATGATTATCTTTGAATGATGGAATACAGAGAACTTTCAGAACAGGAATACCGCGACCTTCAGAGACGCATCCTGTACGAAGACAACCACCTGCTCGTGGTGAACAAACGCTGCGGCGAAATCGTCCAGGGCGACAAAACCGGCGACGAAACACTGGCCGATGCCTATAAGGCCTTCATCGCCCGCCGGGATGGCAAACCCGGCAAGGTCTTCATGGGCATCCCGCACCGGCTGGACCGCCCTGTAAGCGGCATTACCGTCCTGGCCAAGACCTCCAAATGTCTGGAACGGATGAACGAGGCCTTTCGAAACGGGAGCGTACACAAGACCTACTGGGCCCTGTGCTGCGCCGCGCCCGAAACAAAAGAAGCCCTGCTGGAGAACTGGCTGCTGCGGAACGAAGGACAAAACAAATCCTACATCGTCCGGGAAGGGAACAAGCAGGCCAAACTGGCGCGCTTGCAATACCGGTACCTGGGACCCACCGAGCGCTACCATGTCTTGGAGGTTGCCCTGCTTACCGGCCGGCATCACCAGATCCGCTGCCAGCTGGCCGGCATCGGCTGTCCCATCAAAGGCGACCTGAAATATGGCGCCCCGCGGTCCAATCCCGACGGCGGCATCTCCCTGCACGCCCGAAACATCCGCTTTGTCCACCCCGTCCAGAAAAACGAAATCAGCATCACCGCTCCCCTGCCCGCATCCTGGAAAGGGGTCGAACGCTATACCTCGCCTACAAATGAATAAACTTTTTCTTCCGCTGGCAGCGGCTCTGCTGCTGGCACTTCCGGCCTGTCAAAAGGAGACCGGCATCGCCGATATTGAAACAGCCTTCACCCAGACACCTCCTCCGTCGGCCTATCCATGGGTCTGGTGGCATTGGATGGATGGGAACATCTCCCGGGAAGGCATCCGGAAAGACCTGCTATGGATGAAAGAAATGGGCATCGCCGGCCTGCACCAGTTCGATGCCGGCGGACGCCCCATTCCGCAGATCGTAACCGAACGTGTCCCCTATCTGTCGGATACCTGGAAGGAGGCGTTCCGCTACGCCCTGCACCTGACCGATTCCCTGGGCATCGAGGTGGCCGTAGCCAGTTCTCCGGGCTGGAGTTCCACCGGCGGACCCTGGGTCCCGCGGGAAAATGCCATGAAAAAACTGGTCTGGCGTACCGTGGAGGTCACCGGAAAGGCACAGGAGATTACCCTTCCGAAACCATTTGACACTGTAGGGAAATACCAGGATGTTCCGTTTGGCGAGGCCGCGGACATCGACCCCTGGTACGAGGATGTCGCCGTGGTGGCCGTCCGTCTCCCGGATGCCGACCGTTCCCTGCAGGAACTGGGCGCCACCGTCCGTTCCAGTGAAGGCCGGTTTACCGTTGACATGCTGACCGACGGCCTCCTGGCCGAAGGCATCCCCCTGGCTGCCCAAAAACCCGCCTGGGTCCAGTACGAATTCCCCGAACCGCAGACCTTCCAGGGCGTTCTGGTATCCACCGAACGCCTGCGCAGCCGCTACGGCAGCGTACCGGGCGGCATCCGCCTCTTCCTGGAATGCAGCGACGATGGGAAAAACTACCGCGAAGCCGCCCGCATCCCGGACAATGTGGTCTTTTCCATGACGGTAGATTTTCCGCCGCAGACCGCCCGCTTCTGGCGGCTGCGCATCAACCCGGCCGCCAACTACCCGCAGGGACAATGCCTGCGCGAATTCGTGCTCTACCCCACCGTCCGCGTGAACCACGCCGAGGAAAAGGGAGCCTTCGCGGCCCAGCACGATTTCATGCAGTTCCCCACCCCGGACAGCCCGAATGCCATCCGCGACGTAGTGGTGCTCGATGCCCCCATCCGCGAAGGGAAAGTTGCCTGCAGCCTCCCCGAAGGGCGCTGGCGGGTATTTCGATTCGGACAGACGCTCACCGGCAAGAAGAACCATCCCGCCGCCCCGGACGCTACGGGACTGGAAGTGGACAAATTGGATCCCGACGCCTGGATGGATCATTTCCACCAGTATCTGAATCTGTACCAGGAAGCTGCCGGCGGGATGATGGGTCAGAAGGGCATCCAATACCTGCTGACCGACAGTTACGAAGCCGAGCAGATGACCTGGACACGCCACATGCGCGAAGAATTCCTTCGCCGGAACGGCTACGATGTCCTCCGCTGGCTGCCGGCCCTCACGGGCGAGGTGCTGGACAGCTCTGTCGAAACCGAAAAATTCCTCTGGGACTGGCGCAATACCATCGGGGACCTGTTTGCCGAGAATTACGACCGGCTGGAATCCCTCATCCAAGAATATGGTATGCGCGGGCGCTATACCGAATCGCACGAGAACGGACGCGTCTATGTGGGAGACGGCATGGACATCAAGATGCACGCCACCGTACCCATGTCCGCCATCTGGATGCCGGACTCCCCCAGCGGATCCAAGATTCCCATGGCTTGCGCCGATATCAAGGAGTCTTCCTCGGTGGCCCATATCTTCGGTCAGAACATCGCCGCGGCGGAATCCTTCACCGCAAACGGTTTCAAAGGCCGGGCTTATACCTACTGTCCCGAAAACATCAAATGGACGGCCGACCTGGCCCTCTCGCATGGCCTGAACCGCTTCGTCGTCCACGATTCCGCCCACCAGCCCAGTGACGATCATCTTCCCGGAACCGGTCTGTTCCAATACGGCCAGTGGTTCAACCGTCACGAAACCTGGGCCCCGATGGCCCGTGCCTGGACCGACTACCTGGCCCGCAGTTGCTACCTGCTTCAGCAGGGCACCTTTGTGGCCGATATCCTCTGGTACTACGGAGAAGACAATTGCGTTTGCGGCCTGTACGGCCTCCAGTTCCCCGCCGTTCCCGAAGGCTATGCCTTTGATTTCATCAACCCGAAAGGGCTTCTCGAGGCCGTGCATCCGGAAAAAGGGACGCTGCGGACGGCTTCCGGCATGCACTACCGCGTGCTGGCACTCGGTGACAATTGCCGGCGGATGTCGGTAAAAATGCTCCGCCGGATTGTGGAGATCGCCCGCGCCGGCGTTCCCGTGTGCGGCGTACTGCCCGAGGTGTGCGTTTCGCTGACCGATGATGTCCGGGAATTCGATGCCCTTCGGGCCGAACTCCAGGCGCTTCGGGTGTCAGCCGACCTGGCCGGCGCGCTGGAGGCCAAAGGAATCGGACCGGATCTCGTATCCACGGTCCCCGGACTTTCCTATGTGCACCGTTCCCTGCACGATGCCGATATCTTCTGGGTGCGCAATTTCAGCGGAAAACCGGTCACCGCCGGGTTGACCCTCCGCATCCCCAAAACCGGCACGGTGGAAGTCTGGAATCCCGAGAATGGCAGCGTAACCCCGCTGCTCTTTACCACCGCGGACGCGGGCGTCTCCGCCACCCTGGACATGGACGAGCATGCCGCCCTCTTCCTGGTGGCCCGGCGTGATGGGGTGCAGGACAAGACGATCATCACCCCTCAGTATCAGGAATCCCAGGTTCTGGACGGCCCGTGGAAGGTAACCTTCCAGGAAGGCCGGGGAGCCCCGGAGGAGGCCACCTTTGCCTCGCTGATCGACTGGACCACCCATTCAGACGAAGGCATCCGCTATTATTCCGGCATCGCCACCTACACCACCACCTTCTACGTGGATCATCCGGCCGACATCACCCTCCTGGGCTTGGGAAGCGTGAAAAACATGGCCGCGGTCAGCATCAACGGGACCTCGTGCGGGACAGCCTGGAAGGCGCCCTGGCAGGTGCAGATTCCCGACGGCATCCTACGGGAAGGAGAAAATGTCCTGACCGTCCGGGTGGCGAACCTCTGGGTGAACCGCATCATCGGCGACCGCCGGCAGCAGACCCGGTTCACATCCACCCCGAATCCCTTCTATTCGGCCGATGACGCCCTCCTCCCCTCCGGTCTGTTGGGCCCCGTTATCCTTTTTCAAGAAAATAAGCGTATCTTTGCTAGAAAATAAACAAGGTCATGAAAAAATACAACAATAAGATTTCCGCATCGGTCATGTGCTCCGACCTGCTCAACCTGGAAAAAGACATCCGCACCCTGGAGAACCTGGGCGTAGACATGCTGCACATCGATGTCATGGACGCGCATTTCGTCCCCAACCTCACCTTCGGCCCGGATTTCATCAAAGCCATGCAGGCCCACACCCATCTCCCGGTCGATTGCCATTTCATGGTAACGGAACCCGACCTGATGTATTCCAAGCTGCAGATGCGCAAGGGCGATATCTTTACCGTCCATGCCGAGGTTGACCGCGACTATCGCTATATGGCGGACCCGCTCCATGCCAGCGGCGCCCTCTTCGGCATCGCCATCAACCCCGACACCCCCGTCGAGGCCGTGGAACGCCACCTCCCCTACACCGACCTGGTCCTGCTGATGACCGTCTATCCCGGTTTCGCCGGTTCCAAACTGGTGGAAGGCATCATGGAAAAAGTCGGGCAGATGCGCTCCTTCCTGGATGAGCGGGGATATCAAGATATTGAAATCAGCGTGGACGGCAGCGTGAGCAACGAGCGGGCCAACTACATGGCTTCCCTGGGTGCTTCGGTCTTTGTCTGCGGGACGGCCAGCCTGTACCGCAAAGGCATGTCGCTTGAAGAGACCGTTCCCGAATTCCGCCAGGCGATTACCTTATAGTATGTTATGGCCGGGTTGTCAGCTCTTCTTCGCAGAAAACAGGGAATATGCTCATCAGAGCTGACAACCCGGCCAAAAAAATTTTATAACGATGAGAATATTCAATAATTGTTTCCGGTTGGCGGCCATCTCCGCCATCGTAACGCTTACCGCTTGCGGAAATACGATTCAAGGAACCAAAATCCAAAAGGAAAACACGCTGGTGGGGGTAATCAGCGATGCGCAGACGGGCCGGGGCATCCCGGGCATCGCCGTAACGGACGGGACCCAGATTGTCCAGACCGACCGCCACGGCGTCTATCAGATGCGTGCCACCGAGCGCGCCCGGACCGTCTGTTACACCACTCCGGCAGCGTATGAGATGGCCGTTCACGAGGACGGCTCGCCCGCCTTCTTCGCCTACATCGACACCACCCAAGCCGTCAATCGGCACGATTTCGTCCTCCGGAAGCTTCCCGCCCCCGAGGAAGACTTTACCCTCGTGGTGATGGCCGACCCGCAGTGCATGTTCGATTCGGATGTGGAGCGCTTCCGCACCGAGACCGTTCCTGATGTGGGGAAGGTGGCTGCGAACGCCATCGCCGGTACCGGGAAACGGGTTTATGGAATCGGGCTAGGAGATATCGTGTACGATAACCTGACCATCTGGGAGCCGATGTCGAAACTTTTCCGCGCCATCCCCCTGGAAGGCGGCGGAGCCCTGCCGGTTTACAACATCCCCGGCAACCATGACCACTGCAACAAGGTGGACAATGAATACGATGCCGTAGCGAATTACATCCACTATTTCGGGCCTACCGATTATTCCTTCGACCGGGGGAAACTCCACTTCATCTGCATGGACAACATCATCTTCCTGCACAAACAGCCCGAGCGGCCCGGGAAGGCCTATATGAACTGCGCCTACGAGGCCGGGTTTACCCCGCAGCAGCTGGAATGGCTGCGCCGCGACATCAGCCTGGTTCAGGATAAAGGAGAAAAGATGGTGGTCCTGTGCACCCATGCGCCTTTCCGGGGTGCCGACAAAAAAGGGTTCAAAGAAGTACTGGGGCTGCTGACACAGTTTAAGGATGCCGAATTGCTGATCGGCCACACCCATCACCCGGAAATCTACCGGCACGATGACTTCCGCTGCCTGAGCGGCCGCCCGGTCAAGGAGCACATCCACGGAGCGGTCTGCGGAGCCTGGTGGCACGCCAATATCTGTGTGGACGGCACCCCAAGCGGATATGCGGTCTATCAGGTGAGCGGCGATCATTTCACGGATTATACCGCACGGTTCACCGGGCTGGACGAAGGGGTCCAGCTTCGCGTGTACAATGGCAACCAGTCCTATTCCAAGGAGGGGGGATACACTTTCGCCTGGGAACCGGAACACCGGGGCAAATTCATCGCTACGGTCTGGTATGCCGACCCGGTTGAATGGACGGTGGAATTTATCGACAAGGAGGGCCATGTCTGGCCGATGGAGCGTGTGAAAAAGCGCCAGCGCGACTGGGCGGCCTATTCCTATTTCCTGAATATTGCGGGACGCGATCCCAAGAATACCTCCTATCAGGTGAACAAGCTCCATTACTGGACCTTCCCGGCGCCCGGCGGTGATCCGGCCGCCGAAACCGGCTGGACCGTCCGCGCTACGCAGACCTCCCCCACAGGGCAGAAAAAAGTCTATACCTGCAGCCGCCTACAAATCGGCTACGAAGGATTTTAAAAAAGAGGCCGGGCGATTTGCCCGGCCTCTCCGTTATTACTTCTTAAAGGTAGAATAATCTGTTGTGAGTTTGTTGGCCGTATAGGTATTGGTCTGTACCGACGTCGCAATGGTTTGCGTTGCACGGACCTCCCAATTCTTCTCGGAAGACGGGACACCGGAAGCCGGCTTGTAGTACCAGAAATGGCTGGCGGTCTTGTTTACATATGTATCCGTCGTCTTGCCACCATCATTATACCAATACGAAACACACGGGATGTTGCAGATGTTGCCATCCCCAGCACGCTTGAAGTCGCCCACCTTGGCACCGTTCTGCCAGAACTCGACCTTCCAGTTGGCATTGTCGTCGTTCCAGATCTCGGCCACAAAGGCACCCGATGCAGCCGCAAAACCCGGAGCAGGATAGCCAGCAACCGACTGACTCGACTTATTCCAGGAGAGCTTATAGCCCTTGGAACCCGTAAACTCCTGATTGCCGTCATAGACGCGGAGCTGGAAGTCGTTGTCGAAGTTGGAGTTCATTGCCTGCCAGTTCTTGACAGTCCCGTTGCTGACCGTATAGATGGCAAAACCGTTGGGAGCGCCGGTCACGTTGCAGTTGCTGCTCCACCAGGCACCGCAAGCGGCGCCGTGGATGTGCTCATAGATGGCCTTTCCACCCGCAGTTTTGTAATCAGTGTTGATAAAATTCTGCGGATAATGGGTATGGCCAATCATGATATGGGCCTCTTTGAACTTCTGCAACAACTGGAGCGTTTCTTTGTAGTATTTATCCTTGTTCATGCTGCTGCCGCTACCGTTGGTGGCGCCTGCACGGAACGGGATATGGCAGCAAAGGATAACCGTCTTGGTCTCCGGATTGGAGACATTGGCGATATCGCCCTGCAGCCACGCGAACTGCGAGCTGGAGAAACCGGCGGAATAGGTGCACGTCTTCTTGTTCGACTTGGAAGAAGAGTCGGTGCCCTTAACCCATACATTATCCATGGAGATAACGTGCACATTGCCACGGTCGAAGGAATAATCCTGCGGGCCAAAGGTTTTTACATAGGATTCCAGCGACGTGTACTGCATGGTCTCGTGATCCGAACCGCTCACTTTGGTCGCATCATGGTCATGGTTGCCGATGGTCACGAAGAAAGGAATCGTCCAGTTTCCGGCATTGACATTCTTCATGGCAGAATACACCGAATAATAGGTGTCGTTGCTGTCGAAAATATTGTCACCGAGCGTCATCGCATAGACGTTGCCCATGCCTTCGCAGGTCGATTTGATCTTCTTGATGGTTTCGGATACATAACGGGCCACCTCACCGGTTGTCGCACACTGCGGATCGCCGATCATCAACAAGCGGAAGTCCGTCTCGGCCGCGGCAAGCGGCTCCAGGAAGAAGTCCACCCGGAATTTCTTGCCCGCTTCGATGTTCGTCTTGGGGAAGAAGTTCGGGTAGCCGTCAGAAGCCTGGCCGATCTTATAGGCTGCCGGCGTGCAGATATACACCTTGCGGGCACGCGAATTCGCCTTCATCTGATACACGCCGTTGGCATCGGTCTTCACCCAGGAAAAACCATCGGTAACGGGAACACCGGCAATGCCTTTGCCCGTGGTGATATTCGTGATAAGACCGGCGACGGTCATATCCGAACCAATGGTCGTTCCGGCAATGGAAGTTTCCGTCAGCGACGTGACGGTAGGATCGGTTCCGGTAGGTTGAGGTCCGGGACCCGGCCCGGGTGCAGGATCATCTTTTTCACCGCAGGCAGTGACCGCGAAAGCGGCCACTGCTGCCAAAAACAACAAATAGAATCTTTTCATTCTCTTTTTCAACTATTCCCAATCTTTATTCTGGCCCAGTTTCGGATTCACGTTATATGCCGAAAGCGGAATCGGGCGGCAATACTTGCGCGGTTCCCACTTCAGGGCATATTTGTACACCAGATAACCATGGTCGCCCTCAGAGAAGAACCAGTCCGTATTCACGGCATCGGCCTCATCTTTGATCGGGTAGCAGGTCGTGGAGTTCACGGCGCCGCCACTGGCAGACTCGAAGGTGTAGGTTTCCTTCTCGAATACCAGGCCGCTGGCGGCCTCTCCGGCGGTCACCCAGATACCGGCCCAGCCCACACCATTGTAACGGCGTACCACCAGGTCGGCCTGGCCGTAACGATAGAGATCGTTCTGGCGGAGTTCACTCTCGAAGGTCAGCTCGGTGACACGCTCGCGGCGGATTTCCAGGCCCACCGGACTGATGTCGGTGGCAGGATGTACCAGATCCTTGGTGTAGTACTCATACAGCCAGGGGTCACGGGCGGTCGGATAGACATTCGCGACACCGGCGCGATTGCGCAGGGCGCCCACCGTCTGGTTCCAAATCTCTTCCGTCATCTCACCCAGCTCTTCGCAGGCCTCGGCATAGTTCAGCAGCACCTCAGGATAGCGGATAATGGGAATGCTGTTCTCGTCGATACCGTTCTGGAAGTGAGAGGCATCGGGAATACTCCATTTGACGATCTGGTAACCGGTCTTGCAGAAGGTGAAGTCAATGGTCTCATGGGCCGGGTTGCCCGACATGTCCACAATGTTGCGGCCCGGGCCCAGCACCGTGGCGGCCAGACGGCTGTCGCGGCCTTCGAATTCCTTGGTAATGGACTGCTTGGCTTCGTCATCCGTGATGGCGGTACCATCGGTCTTCAGGAACATGCGCACCAGGTCCTTGGTGCCGGAATACTGCTGTCCCAGCGTCGAGGAGTGGAAGTAACGGGTGTAACTGTGACGGCCGTTGATATCGGTCAGGAAAGTACGGCCCCAGATCACCTCATCCGAAACCAGCTGGTCGCTGATAAACAGGGAAGGATAATCGCTGACCAGTTTGTAACCGCCATTATCGATCACGTCCTTGGCATATTTCTGGGCCAGGCGATAGAGATCGGTCACGGTCTCATATTCATTGGTCCAGGGCTTTCCAGTGGCCGGATTCTCGGTGATGTTCTTGCGGAAAGAGGCCTCATACAGGAAGAAACGGGAAGCATAGGCTTCTACGATATCCTTGCAGATCACGGAACGCTCCGCCGTCTTGAACTTGTCGTTCATCACATTTTCACAAGCGAAGACAAGGTCCTCGGTCATCTTGTGGAAAACGAACTCGCGGTCATCGCGGGGACCGTAGAGAATGAGCGTATCCTCCGGCTGGAGGTATTTCTCCACCCACGGCACATCCGAGAAGAGTTTGACACGGGTCATGTAGTTGTATGCACGCCAGAAACGGGCCACACCCTCGTAGTGATTGTAGATTTTTTCCTCTACCTTTCCCTTGGCATTGACCATGTTTTCCAGCATGTAGTTGGTACGACGGAGGAAGCTCCAGCTCGAGGAGACCCAGGAGCCCTGGCGCGAACTGTTCCAATCCACATCGGCACGGAAGAAGTCCGTAGAGGTCTTCGTGGCAATCAAGTCGTTGTAGGCATCGCCGCCGGCCGTTTCCGTGTAGTCGGGCATGTAGCTGTTCAGCATGCCGTTGGCATACATCTCAAGTTCAGCCTCCGACTGGAAATAGGTTTCGGCATTGAACTCATTGATAGGACCGCGGGTGAGGAAATCCTCACAGGCGGAGACGCAAAGCAGTGCGGAGACTGCGAACAAAAGCGAAATATACTTTTTCATATCTCGTTCCTCCTTAGAAAGTTAAGTTGACACCAAAGGTGAACGTACGGAGCATCGGGTAGCTGTAACCCTCACCCACACCGGAGAGGCCGAAGTATTCGGCTTTCGTACTGTCAAAGTCGGAGTCACCGATGCTGATGACCTCGGGATCGAACATATCCGTATGCTTGAAGAGCGGCGACCAGGTCCAGAGGTTCTCCATGGAGACATAGAAACGGGCGGCCGAGATATCAATCTTCTTGAGCCACTTGGAAGGAAGGCTGTAGTCAATCGTGAGGTTCTTCAGACGGATGTAGGCCACATTCTGGAGATAGTGGTCGTTTTCAAAGGTCAACGGACCTACGTTACGGTTGGCAGAATAACCCACACGGCGGCTCCAGTACGGGTTGTCGTCATAGTTGGTGACCACCCAGTTCGTTGTGCTGTAATCCACATGGGCATAGTTGTTACCTGCCTGGGTATAAGTCAGGTACGGGCTATAAGGACGGTTGTACTGGCCCCAGAAGAAGCCGGTCTCAACAGTCGGATACCAGTCGCGCTTTCCGACACCCTGAAAGAACATGCTCAGGCCGATGCCATTCCATCTGAAATCCAGGTTGATACCATACTGGAAGCGCGGCAGGGCGTTACCGATACGGGTAAGGTCGCCGGAATCCTCGACAATGGCTTTGCCATAGTTGATGTCACCGTCACCGTCCAGATCCACGAACTTCAAGTCACCCGCATAGGCGCGGAAGTTGGAACCGTTCTTGTGGAAGGAATCCGTAGCCCAGTTGTTGGCCTCTTCGTTGTCGCGGAAGATACCGTCGGTACGGAAGCCCCAGATTTCACCGATCTCCTTGCCTTCGTAGTAATCCCACAGGGAGTGGTTGGAATTCTCAAACTTGGTTACCCAGGTACGGCTGTCCCACAAGCTTCCCTTGATGCTGTACTCGAAGGGTTTGCCGGCCAGGTTGAACTGGTCTCTCCAGGAAATCGTGAACTCCCAGCCGTCGGTCTTGAGGGCGCCATAGTTGCCCTTCGGCGGATCGGCGCCATATAGGCCGGGAAGCTCGGGACCCACCACGATCATGTCCGTCGTGTTCCGGCGATAGATGTCACCGGAGAAGGACAGACGGCTGTGGAGGAAGTCGGCATCGATACCGATATCATACGTGGTCACTTTCTCCCAGGTCAGGCTTTCCGGAATCGGGGAAGGCTGGGTGGTGTAGTTGGCCTTCACGCCGCCGATGACGATGCTCGTCTTCTTCACACCCATGGTCTCCAGGAAGGTGTAGGGATCCACGGTACCATTACCGAGGGAGCCCCAGTTCGCACGGATCTTGAAGTTGTCCAGCCAGCTGCGGGACCATTTCATAAACGGTTCTTCGCTCAGACGCCATCCGAAGGAAGCGGAAGGGAAGAAGCCCCACTGTTGGGAGCTCGGGAATTTGGAGGAACCGTCATAGCGGGCCGAGAACTCGGCGATATACCGGCGGAGGAGCGTATAGTTGGCACGGCCGAAGAAACCGACGATGCCATAACTGGAGTCATTCTGCTCAACCTTGATGTCGGTACCGTCGAAGAGTTCGAAAGATTTGTATTTCTCCGGGAAGAGCATACCCTTGCGCTGGAGGTAGAAACGGTCGTACTTGTAAT
Organism: uncultured Bacteroidales bacterium; assembly: GCA_900317925.1. GTDB lineage: Bacteria > Bacteroidota > Bacteroidia > Bacteroidales > UBA932 > Cryptobacteroides. The sequence goes on from ONIQ01000018.1 coordinate 14,455, forward strand.
CTTCCAGGTTCCAACCGCCCACCACGTTCAGATCATGGTTCTCACCGAGTTTCGGCGTCCAGGTAGCCACGATGTTGGCCGTAAGGTGATCCGTATCATAGGTCCAGCGGGACTTGTAGGAAGACTCCTGGGTCACATAGTAGGTAGGCTTTTCAGGAGCGGAATAGAAGGTAAGCGGAGCACGGTAACGCTCTCTCCAGCGGCGGATGGCCCGGTAGCTGAAGTCACCTTTCACCTTCAGGACATCCTTGATGATGTCCAGGGTAAGCGCCGTGGTGGTGGTGAGGGTCAGGTTGGAATCGTCCTGGCCGGTGTTGCCCTCCAGGAAGGCGGTATAGGAAGTCTTGCTGGATGCAAGGGCGAAGGAACCGTCGGCGTTATACGGAACCAGAACCGGCTGTCCGTGCTGGTCCACCTGGTGACCGACGAGGGAACCGGTGGTAAACATCGGCTGGGTCTGCTTGCTGCGGAATACGGAGGTGTTGTTCTCCAGGGAGAGCCAGTCGTTGATCTTGATACGGCCCTTGGCGCGGATGTTGAACGTATTGTAGTTCTCCTGGCCAATCTTATAGATACCATCCTGTCCGTAATAACGGCCGGTGATGTTGTAATTCACCTTTTTGCTGTTGCCGCGGACACTGATGTCGTGGGTCTGGGAACCGTAGTGCCTCTTGTAGAAGAAGTTCAGCCAGTTGGTGTTACCATAGTAAAGGAACTGGCCTTTGCTGCCCACCGCATAGCCGGTAGGATCATCGGGAAGGACACCGTATTCATTGTATTCCATCCCCTCGGCGCGGGCAGCCGCGATGGCGCGGTAAGAGTCCAGATACGTGGTACCGGACATGGCCACATCCTGCGTATTGATGGTGGTAGGCACCTTACCGGAAGCACCGGGGACACGGGTATCATTCCCATAGAAATCATAGAAGGCTTCCAACCACTCCAGACCGTCGGTCACGATGTGGTCTTCCCACTTGATCAGACGTTCGTTCAGGGAGTAGGAACCGCTGTAGGTCACGGACACTTTGTCACCCTTGGCTTCCTTCGTGGTCACGAGGATCACACCATAAGCGGCACGGGCACCGTAGATAGCGGAGGAGGAGGCATCCTTCAGGACAGCCACCGTTTCAATATCGTTCGGGTTCACCTGGCCCAGGGAGCCTTCCACGCCGTCGATGAGGACGAGGGCGCCGCCGCCGTTACCGATACTGTGACCGTCTCCGCTGGCGCTTGTCGCACTTTTACGGGTGTGATAAGAGGTACTGCCGCCACGGATGTACACGCTACCGGAGTGGCTGGCCTTACCATCGGTCTGGATAATGTTCAGACCGGCAATCTGGCCCTGCAGGGAACGCGTCACATTGCTGTTGGGACGGTCGGCAAGTACTTTGCCGTCGAGGTTTTCGACGGAACCCACCAGCTGGGTTTTCTTCAGGGTACCATAACCGACCACGACCGTGGCTTCCAGGGTTTCCGTATCTTCGACAAGGATGAAATCCACTTTGGAACGGCCATTCAGCGGTTCCTCAATGGTCTTGTATCCGAAGAACTGACAAATCAGGACAGCCGAAGCGGGCGCCTTGATTGAGTAGGTACCGTCGTTCTGGGTGACATCACCCGTATTGGTACCTTTCACCATCACGGCAGCGCCGACGATGGGTTCGTTGGTCGTACCATCGATAACCCGTCCGGTAACCGTCGTGTTCTGTGCGAAAGCAGACCACCCCAGGAAGAGACCCAGGACAGCCGTCACACAGGAGAAAATCTTTATTTTCATACTCTTTTGGTCCTTAAAAAATTAATAATAAGGGTGTAAGCCGGGACGCAACAGAGTGAAAATCAGAAAGTTTTCAGGGTTGGTTAATAAAAAAAATTAAATATTCAATTCCAAATTCTAAAAAATCAAAATTCTACTAAAGTTTATAAAACGTTATAATTGTTTTCGAGTACACAAAGTTAGAATATTTTTTCTAAAAACGTATTATAAAACAAAAAAAATACCTACCTTTGTCATGTAAGCCAGACGCATGGCCGAAAGGCCGATGAATTGACGTTTGTTTGTCAGGGGGCGGCCCGAAAGGGTTCGTTCAAGTTTTTTTTACTAACAAACACAACGAGTATGAAATCATTCAGAATACTGTCGGCCGCGATTGCCCTGGCTTCTCTGATTCTCTTCGGCTGTAGTCGTGAGAACATGGAAACCGGCATTGATGGAGACCTGCCGGTCGTGAGCGATCTCACGTACGAAGGCGTCTTCCACGGCGGCAAGACCGTTACGCTCAAGTGGTCTGGTGCGCAAGCCGTTACCGCCGGCGCCACCTCCTTCTCCGTCCAGTTTGTCGAAGCGACCGACACCACGGGCGGCAAACTCATCAAGCCCGATATGTATGACGGGACCATTTCCAAGACCGTTCAGGTCACTTCCGAAAGTGCCGGTCCCCAGTTCTCCACCAAAATGGACGGCCAGACTGTCGGGAAAAAGTATTACATCCGCGTCCGCGCCAATTACGAGAAATCCCGCTTTTCCGAGTGGGTCTATCTGACCGCTGCGGATGGGAAGCCCGCTTACTTCAAGGTGGGCCGCGGCATCATCACCGAGGGCATCGAGGATCCCTACCTATATAAGGTAACGGGCACCTCAACCGGCCTCATCATCAAGTGGGATGCCATCCCGGAGGCACTTTCCTATGTCATCGAATACAAGAAAACGGCCGACGCCTCCTGGGAATCCCAAGTTGTCGAGGCCGGCGGAAATACCGTCCTGAAGGTCAATGGGCTGCCGTCCGAGACGTCCTACGAAGTCCGAGCGAAGACCGTGACTGCCAGTGGGGACTCCGACTACTGCGACATCCAGAGTGTATCGACCCGCAAGCCCGGTTCTTTCCCGAAAGAGATGTCCACTGCCGACGAGTTCCTTGCCTGGATTGAAGGTGGTGTCGTCGAGGTCGGTCCAAACGAGACCTATTCCATCACCGCGGACATCGACCTGACCGGCCAGAGCTATATGGCCATGGACGAGTCCATGCTGGGTGTCTTCGACGGCGGCGGATTCACCATCAAAGGTGTATCCTCTCCCCTTTTCTACGAAATCGAGAGCACCGGTTGCATCAAGAACGTAAAACTTCAGGGTAAAATCGCCTCTTCCGACGAGAAGGTCGCAGCCGTAGCCCTCACCAACAAGGGTACCATCCAGAACGTCGAGTCGAGCGTAGCCATCGACTACACCGCTTCCTCCGCTTCCACGATGTATGTGGCCGGTATCGCGGCTATCAACGAAGGCACCCTCGAGAAGGTGACGAACAACGGTGCCATCACCGTCAATGCCAATGCCCTGGCCGTTCCGGTCGTAGCAGCAGGTATCGCCGCTTACTCGAACGGTATCACGACCGAGGTCCACAATACCGGTGCCGTGAGCCTGGGTTGCAAGACCACCATCCGCGGCCTGGCCGTTGCCGGTCTGGTCGCTTACCTGGAGAGCGCCCTCACCAACTCGGTCAACGATGGTTCCGTGGGCGTTTCCGCTGCTTATGCAGACGGTTACTGCGAGGTTGTCAACACCCTGGGCAAAGGCACGCCTGCCGTTGCAGGTGCGGTTGCCTATGGTAACACCGAGAACTTCAGCATCGACAATGTGATCAACAACGGTCCCATTTCCTACATGCTGTCCACGGTCGATAAGTATTCCTCCGCTGCTTACGAGCGTACGCAGGTTGGCGGTATCGTTGCCAACCCCTACGGAAACGTCAGCAACAGCACGAACAACGGAAGCGTCACCATCAACATCGCTTCCTCTACCGGAGAAAAATACACGACCAAGGGTCACATTATCTGCGCCGGTGGTATCGGCGGCGGCGATTTCTTTGCCGGTAGCGGCCAGGACCTGACCAGCTACATCAAGTGTACCAACACCGGTAAGATCAACCTGTACATCGCCTCTTCGGCCTCCAACTCCGCTGTCGGCGGTATCGTCGGATGGCCGGGCAAGGAAGGTAGCCGTAAGAACAGCACCAAGAATTGCATCAACACCGGCAACATCACCCAGTCCGGTCCCGGAAAGGTCCGTATCGGTGGTATCCACGGTGGCTCCGGTGCCATGAGCGGCTGCAAGAGCGAGTGCAACATCACCGTCAGCGACGGTACCAACTGCTGCGTAGGCGGTCTTTCCGGCTTCACCTCCAACGGTCTGAAGATTACCGGCAGCTCCTTCAAGGGTAAACTGACCGCTACCGCCGGCGGCATGTACGTGGGCGGCCTGGTGGGCAACCTCGGCAACTCCGCCAACTCCGGCGGCTACACCGGCGGCTGCTCCGTCAGTGCGACCATTTCCAACGCCGACACCGACCACCAGCACGACGGTATGCTCGTCGGTTACTACAACGGTACTTCCGCTGCCATCAGCATCGGTGCGGAAGGCGACCCGGTGAAAGTGAACGGTATCTTCAACGGTACCAAACTGACGGCTTCCAACATGGGCAGCCTGCTCGAAGGTACGGCCAATGCGGCCAGCATCCACGAAGTCTTCGCCGAATTCGACACCACGCCGTATGACGACGGCGGCGACAGCGGCGACGAAGGCGGCACCCAGCTGGATGCTCCGACCAACGTTACCATCGAGGTTCTCTACAACTCGACCATCGTCTCCTGGGATGCCGTAGAAGGCGCCGAATGGTACATGGTTGAATACAAGAAGGCCGACGACAAGGTCTGGACTCCTTGCCCTACCACCACCGATACCAAGTACGAGATTACCGGTCTGGAGCATGGCGTAACCTATAACTTCCGCGTGAAGGCGTTCGCCACCACCGGTTCCGGTTATTCCGATGAAACCAGCGGCGAAACCCTGCCGGAAGTCATCCTGGGCAAACCGACCATCACTTCCACTACCCCGGCTGCCAAGACAGTTGACGTAGCCTGGACAGCGGTTCAGGATGCGACGGCTTACCGCGTCGAGGTCCTCTTCCCCAATGAGGAGACCTGGACCGTTGCCTTCGAATCCGTCGAGGCGACTTCCTGCACCGTTACCGGTCTGAAACCTCAGCAGACTTACCAGATCCGCGTCAAGGCCCTTGGTAAGGGTGGCAACGAAGGTGAAGAGTATTCCGATCCCGCATCGGTGACCACGGAAGCCGTCTCCTTTACCTATCCACTCGAACTGAGCGATCCCGCCGACTTCGTGAGCTGGCTCGGCGTGGCCGACCTCTGCCAGGCTACCGACCAGGTAACCCTGACGGCCGACCTTGACCTGAAAGACCTGACCGTTGAACCGGCTTCTTCCTTCGCCGGTCAATTTGACGGTGCCGGCAAGACCATCAAGAACGCCGTGCTGCCGAACGCCCTCTTCGCCAACCTGGCCGAGACCGCCGTGGTCAAGAACCTCAAGATTGCCAACACTTGCTCCATCAACTGGACCGACGCCATTCCGGACGAGACGGGTGTCGCGTTCATCGCCTCCAAGTCCAGCGGACAGATCCTCGACTGCGAAGTCGCCGGTTCCATCAAGGTGAAATCCGGTGATGCCCAGCGTATCTTCTGCGCCGGTGTGGTCGGTTATTCCGGAAAGGGGGGTTATGTTGAAGGTTGCAAGTTCACCGGTTCGGTGGATGTAGAACTGACAACCAGTTCTGCAAGTTGCAGCGCCATCGCCGGTGTCGCCGCCCGCGTCGGCCATGCCGACATGGCCGGCAAGACCATCGTGAAGGACTGCATCAATGAAGGTACTGTCAAGTTCGTCTTCAGCGGTCCTTCAAAGGCCATGCTTAAGTTCGGTGTCGGCGGTGTGATCGGACAGACTCCTTCCGTCGCCAATGCCCCGACCAATCATGGTATTGTCGAAGGCTGCACGAACAAGGGTAACCTGGAGTGGTCTTATCCCGGCGGTGGTTCCGGTAGCTATCCTGCCTTTGGCGGTGTAGCCGGTATCATCGAGGGTGAAATCAAGGGCTGCAACAACTATGGTACGCTGACCTACACCGGCAGCAAGACTACCGCCGTAACGGATGCCAGCTTCGGCGGTGTGGCCGGTTACGTAACCCTCGGTGCTACGGATTGCCACAACTATGGCACCTTCGCCATTGATGCCGCTTTCGCCGGTGGTACGTCCATGGCCCAGAGCGGTGGTAACACGTCCTTCTCCACCTTCGGAGGTGTATTTGGCAATGCCGGTCCGTTCGCAGCGGACAACACCTTGATGGATGGTTCCATCGTGGTTGAGAACTGCACCAATGAAGCCGATATTACCCTCAACGGTTATATGGTTTCTTCCGGTGGCCCGAAGATGTGCTTTGGTGGCGTAGTCGGTGCCGCAACGGCCAAACTGAAAAATGTGGTTAACAAGAAGTCCGTCACCATCAAGACACAGACCAAGACCATGTATGCCGGCGGTGTCGCTGGTTATGCAGCAGCCGATATGGAATCTTGCTCCAATGAGGGCAGTGTCGTTTTGGACGGTGACAAAGATAATCATCCGACCTCGATTGGATCCGAACAGGCTTACTTCGGTGGTGTAGTTGGTTATCCTATCAAGGGCATTACCATGACTTCTTGCCTCAACAAGGGAGCCGTGACGATGCAGAATATCTTTACCACCAACGGTGCCCTCTCTTATATCGGCGGCGTGAACGGATCCTATCAAGGAACAATTGCCATGACCGATTGCGAGAACAGCGGAGTTGTCACCAACAACGCACTGACTCCGGTTTGCGTCGGCGGTATTTCCGGTGCCTTCAACGGAACCATGGCCAATACCAAGAACAGCGGCAAGGTTGTCAATGCCGTTGATTTCACCTCCTCCACTGCCGGTAAGGAGTCCGAGGTCGGTGGTATCGCCGGTTACGCCAACGCAACCTTCACCAATGTCGAAAATAGCGCCGAGGTCGCTTCTGCAGCGGAAGGCAGCTTCGCCAGCGGTTTCGTGGGTGGCTTTGGCGCCGCCACCGATCCCATCACCTGGACGGGTACGGTGAACTGCGACGTTACGGGTGCCGCGACCACCAAGGCATCGGCCCTGGGTCGCTTCCGCAGCGAAGGGACCACGGTCATCAACCTGGGTGCCGACGGCGCTCCGTTCGCCATCAAGGGCGGTGCAGCTTCGCTGCCTGTCTGCGGTCTGGCCAACGGCAATTCGGTTAATGAAGTGAACGTCTCCCATTAATAGACATTCACATCCCCTGATCGGGCGGATGGCTCACGGTCGAGAGACCGGGCCACCCGCCCTTTTTCTATCCATTTAAGGTTCATCGATTCCCCACTCCTGCTGTTTCCATTGGGAGGGTGTCAGACCGGTATTGGCTTTGAAAGCCATGTTAAAAGAAGGGATGGAATGAAAGCCGCAGACCGCGGCCATTTCTGAAAAACGCATGTGCGGATTGCGTCGGATGAGGCTCTGGGCGTAACGCACACGATACCAGTTGACGAAGGCGCAGAAATTGCGACCGCTCATCACATTGATGGTACGCGAAAGATAGGTTTTGTTGGAAAAGACATTTTTGGCCAGATCATCCAAAGAAAATTCGTCGGAGAGAAAGGGCCTGCGCAACTCCATGAAGGATTGGACACGGCTATACAAGGCGGCCATACGGGTTGCCTCTTCTTCTGTATTCTGGGTCTTGAGATTCCCGTTGATCAATCCACGAAGGGTCTCTTCCTTGACCGGGGCCAGCACCAGCGAACGCCCGTTCATCTGCCGGAGATATCGCCAGACATATATCCCCAAAAGAACAAGACAGGAAATACCGGACAGGATGCCGGACAAGGGTTCCTCCAGGAACGGAGCCACAAAAGCCGGAAAAGCGGGGAGCAGGATCAGCAGCATGGCCAGGGAACGGGAGCCATCTTCCACGCATCTCCAGGCCGACATATTCCGAAAAAGGGCTGTCACCCTCCGGAAACGCCGCCGGGTTCGGAACACCGAACCGATAAAACAGGTCAGAACGGAAACGCACATCATATACACGGGCGCATATCTCCCGCCAAACACGATGGCCGCAAGGGCAAAAACCGACGTTTCCACCTCAGAACGGACCATCAACCGCCAGGATTCCGCATAACCGGGCGCCAGCAGCAACAAGGCATTGGCCAGCATCACCACGGCGGCAGAAAGCGGAAGAAGCATCCTGCCGCTCAGAAAACCGGCTATGCCGCAGAGCAGGGAGGCCAGGGCGCTCAAGACACGGGGGAAAGAGCCGGAAGCCTGCAGGCTGTTTTTCATCATGTCAAAAACCGCCAGCACACAGAGACAAACGAATGATAGGGCTAATGCAATCATAAAGGGTGCGTTAAAATTCCCGGCAATAATAGGGAAAAAAACGCACCGAAGATCGAAAAAAAAGCGTTCGACCTATAGAAATAAATGATTCTTTAAGAAATTGAAGAATCTTTCGATTCCGAGGTCTTCACTTTGATGGTATCGAAGCCGCGTCCATAAACGCCCATCACAGAAGAAACCGACATAAACACTTCCGGATCGATGGTCTTGATGTACTTGAAAAGCAGATTCATATCCGTTTTCCGGGTAAGCACCATCAAGACATGGCTGGGTTCTTTGGTATACCAGCCCTGCCCGTCCAAAACCGTTACGCCCCGATGGAGGTCACGCGTAATGGCATCGGCAATCGCTTCGTATTTTTTCGAAAGAATGATCAACTGAACACTTTGTTTGGAACCGGAAAGATACTGGTCGATCACCACGCTGCAGATGGTCACCAGGATATAGCCATAAACCACCGTGAGCACCTTGTCCACGAAGGGGACCAGCTTGCCGTCGGCCGAGTAAGAAGGAACCAGGATGGAGGAGCCGATGATAACCAGGTCAATGACCAGAATCATGCGTCCCGGAGAGACATTCCGGTATTTGTTCACGATCAGGGCGAGGATGTCCGTTCCGCCGGTACTGCCGCCCTGCGACATGGACATGCCAATTCCGAATCCCACCATAATACCACCGGTAATGGTACACATCAGCTTGTTGTTATTTTCCAACACGAAAGAATGGATAAACTCTGAATCGACGGGAATCAGGTCCTGGAACAGGTTCAAGCCGATGGAAGCAAGGATAATGGCGTAAATCGTCTTGACGCCAAACGCTTTTCCCAGCGTGATGAAACCGGCTATCAGCAAAACCAGGTTGATCACGAAATAAGAATAACCCATCTTGATGGCACCGCCGGTGGCATACTGGATAATGGAAGAGATACCGGTCGCTCCCCCTCCCACCATGTTGTTGGGAACCAGAAAGATGGTCCATCCCAACACATAAATGATAATTCCCAGGCTGATCAGGAAGTATTCCTTGACCACCGTTCCGACACTGTTATTAATCTTTATCGACATTTTTCTTCTTGAGTTTCAAACCTGTTTTCATTTCATCGAAGCCCTCGCCGTACACGCTGCTGGCCGGCGAGACCGACACAAAGGCCTTGCTGTCTATTTCCTTGATTGCATGGGTGATATCGTGCAGCTGGCTCTTGCGCACCAGGATCAGCAGCACCTTCTTGTCCGTGCGCGTGTACCAGCCCTCCGCTTTCAAGGCCGTCACGCCGCGGTTCAGGATATGGATGATATAATCGGCGATGGCTTCATATTTCTCGGAGAACACCAGCAACTGAACGGTGGATTTACGACCCAGCAGGACGAAATCGACCATCACGGAGAAGGTGATCATCATGATGTAGCCATAAATCATATCCGTGAAGGTCTTGCCCGGGATGAGCAGGATGGAGGCGATGATGAAAAGATCCACCACCAGGTACACCCTTCCCATCGAAACGGGCCAGAACTTATTGACAATCAAGGCCAGAATATCCGTACCACCCGTGCTGGAATCGTGCGTCAGGATCATGCCGACGCCCACTGCTTCCAGCAAACCGCCGATAATGGGAATCAGGATCCGTTCCTCTACATAGAAAAAGTGTCCCTCGGTCGCCTGCAGCCAGTCCAGATCCGGCAGGAATCGGAACAGCACGGTGGAAAGGGCGATGCAGTAGATGGTGCGGATCCCGACGATGCGGCCAATGATCAGGAAGGCCAGCAACAGCAGGATGGCATTGGCAATGATGTACGATATCGACAGCGGAATCAAACCGCCCGTTGCAAACTGGAGGATGGTACAGGCACCCGTCAGTCCCCCGCTCGTAATTCCGTTTGGAATCAGGAAGCACGACCACGACATGGCGAACAACAAGGTACCCAGCGAAATCACCAGGTAGTCGTACAGGGTGGACAGGATTTTGGACTTCATCTTACTTGAGCACGATGTTCACAATACGGCCGGGAACCACGATTACCTTCACGATGGTCTGCTCTCCGACATACTTGGGCAGCATCTCGTGGGCACGGACAGCCGCCTCGACCTCTTCGCGGGACATGGTCTTGGGCAGATCCACGGTGAAGCGGGTCTTTCCATTGAACGAAACCGGATAGGTGCAGGTATTTTCGACCGTATAGGCCGCTACATATTCGGGGAAACGGGCGTCCGCCACAGTGGTATTGTGGCCAAGGGCCTCCCAGAGTTCTTCCGCGATATGCGGGGCGAACGGAGAAATCAGCACCACGAGCGGTTCCAGGATCTCCCGTTTGTTGCAGCCCAGGTCGGTCAGTTCACCCACCGCGATCATGAAGGCACTGATGGTGGTATTGTACGAGAACGATTCGATATCGGCCTCCTCCTTGCCAATCAGTTTGTGCAGGGCCTTCAACTCGGCCGGTGTGGCCTTTTCATCGGTCACCAGCCACTGGTCCTTGTTATAGAACAAACGCCAGAACTTCTTCAGGAAGCGGTTCACGCCGTCAATGCCCTTGGTATCCCACGGCTTGGACTGTTCGATGGGACCCAGGAACATTTCATAGAGGCGCAGGGTATCGGCCCCGTAATTGTCACAGATGCTGTCCGGGTTCACCACATTGTACATGGACTTGCTCATCTTCTCCACGGCCCATCCGCAGATGTACTCGCCATTCTCCAGCACAAATTCGGCATCCTGGAACTCCGGGCGCCAGGCCTTGAAGGCTTCCAGGTCCAGCCGGTCATTGTAAACCAGGTTGATATCAACGTGGATTTCAGTGGTTTCATACTGGTCTTTCAGGCCAAGCGAGACGAACTTGTTGGTGCCGACAATCCGGTAAACGAAATTGGAACGGCCCTGGATCATGCCCTGGTTCACCAGCTTGCGGAACGGTTCATCCTTCACGACATAACCCAGGTCATAGAGGAACTTGTTCCAGAAACGGGAATAAATCAGGTGTCCGGTGGCATGCTCGGTACCGCCGATATACAGGTCCACATCCTGCCAGTAGGCATTGGCCTCGCGGCTCACGAGTTCCCGGTCGTTGTGCGGATCCATGTAGCGCAGGTAATAGGCGCTGGAGCCCGCGAAGCCGGGCATCGTGCTGGTTTCCAGCGGATAACCCTTGTAGGTCCAGTTCTGGGCATTGGCCAGCGGCGGTTCCCCGCCCTTGGACTTGAAATCCGAGATTTCGGGCAGCTGCAACGGCAGGTCCGCCTCGTCCACCGGGGTGGCGATGCCGTCCTTATAATAAATCGGGAAAGGCTCGCCCCAATAACGCTGGCGCGAGAAAATGGCATCCCGCAGCCGGAAATTGGTCTTGCGACGGCCCAATCCCTTTTCTTCCACATAATCCTTGGCGGCTTCAATGGCCTGCTTCACATCCATGCCATTCAGGAAACCGGAATTGCACATCTTGCCTTCCTTGGCATCAAAACTCTGCTCGCTGACGTCGCAGCCCTCGATGATGGGCACGATGGGCAGGTTGAATTTGCGGGCAAAGGCATAGTCGCGGCTGTCGTGGGCGGGAACCGCCATGATGGCACCCGTACCGTAGCCGGCCAGCACATATTCGGAAATCCAGACCGGGACATTCTCGCCCGTGAGCGGATTCACGGCATAAGAGCCCGAGAAAACGCCCGTCACGGTACGCGTCTCGGCGATGCGCTCCCGTTCCGTTTTCTTCTTCACATAGGCCAGGTATTCGTTCACCTCGGCCTTCTGTGCCGGCGTGGTGAGTTTTTCCACCCAGTCGCTTTCCGGAGCCAGCACCATGAAGGTGACACCGAAAATCGTATCGACACGGGTGGTGAAGATGGTCATATCGTAGGTCTCGGAGCCATTGTTCACCTTGAAGACGACTTCGGTACCCTCTGATTTTCCGATCCAGTTGCGCTGCATTTCCTTCAGCGAATCGGTCCAGTCCAAGCGGTCCAGGCCCTCCAGCAGACGGCCGGCATAGGCACTCACACGGAGTTGCCACTGCTTCATCTTCTTTTGCTCCACCGGGAAACCGCCGCGTACCGACAGTCCTTCCTTCACCTCGTCATTGGCCAGGACGGTGCCCAGGCCCTCGCACCAGTTCACGCTGGTTTCTCCCTGATAGGCAATGCGATACTGCATCAGGATATCCGACTTTTCCTTCTCGGAAAAAGCCTTCCACTGTCCGGCAGTAAAAGGAGCGACCTCGCCGCAGGAGGCATCCACGGCTGCGGAACCGCCCTTTTCAAAGGCAGCCACCAGTTCTTCGATGGGGCGGGCCTTGTCGGCGCCACGGTCGTACCAGCAGCCGAACATTTTCAGGAAAGCCCATTGCGTCCATTTGTAATAGGCCGGATCACAGGTACGGACCTCACGGCTCCAGTCATAGGAGAAACCGATCCGGTCCAGCTGGCTGCGGTAACGGGCGATATTTTCGGTGGTCGTCGTCTCGGGGTGACGGCCGGTCTGGATGGCATACTGCTCGGCGGGGAGTCCGAAGGCATCGTATCCCATGGGATGCAGGACATTGAAGCCTTTCAGGCGTTTGTACCGCGAAAAAATGTCACTGGCGATGTATCCCAGCGGATGGCCCACATGCAGTCCCGCTCCCGAAGGATAAGGGAACATGTCCAGCACATAATATTTGGGGCGGGAAGCATCCTCCCCTACCTGGTACGTCTTGTGGGAAATCCACCATTCCTGCCACTTTCGTTCAATCGACCTAAAATCGTATTCCATTGTATATCAATTATTTCTTTATTCCAAATGTACCTTTCTTTTGCAAGCGGAACTCTACATAGACCGACAGTTCCGAAGCTACTCTCTTCCCGTTTTTGCGGCCGGCTTTCCAGTCCGGAGAAGCGGCCACCACGCGCACGGCTTCGTCGTCCAGCAGCGGATCCACCCCCTTCAGGACCCGCACGTCGCGGACCTTCCCTTTCTCGTCGATCACAAAGGCCACCAGCACCTTCCCCTGAATACCGTCGCGGACAGCCGCTTCGGGATATTTCAGGTATGCATAAACCCATTTGTCCATAAACGTGGCCGGATTGGAACTGCCCAGGAATGTCGGCGGGAAATCACACTCGTGATAGCCGATCACCCCTTTTTCCTCCACCGCTTCTTTCTTGCGGACCGCCTCGGCATTGAAGACCGGCGCCGGTCCATTGATCAGGGACATCGCGAAACTGTAGATGTATTCCTGTTCGCGCTCCATATTGGCATAATCGATGACGGACGGGGTGTCGCGGCCGGTGCCCAATTCCGGGGTTCGACCGGTCGTAAACGTCACCGAAGGAATCTTCATTTCGTAGAAGGAACGATGGTCGGACGGGAAGGGCTCGTCGGAGGTCAGCGTAGGCGTAATGGGCTGAAGCTGATCATTTTTCGCCTTTACCAACGCGTCCAGGTCGGGGTTAGACGAGGTGTAGGCATAGAAGCCCAGGGAACCGGTTCCCACCGCATCCAGGTTGATCATGGCATCGATGTTTTTCACATCGCGGAAGGAGCGGTTCAGGAAATACCACGATCCGGCAAATCCCTGCGTAGAGGCGCCCCAGCCAATCAGCAGGACGCTGCGGCGCAACAGGATGGCATTGGTCTGGAGCATCTTGGCTACTTCCAGAAGCATGGCCATGCCCGAAGCATTCCCATTGGCGCCATAATAGATGGTCTGGCGCTTTTCCCCATTGAAAACCATGTCCGATGTGCCCAGGTTGTCCATCCGGGCGCCAATGACGATGTAGTGGTCGCGCAGGTGCTTATCATATCCCTGGATAAAACCGATGACGTTGCGGGAGGTCAGCGTATCCCCCTTTTCCTGGCGGATGCCGAAGGTATCGCCATTCCCGCCACTGATTACGTCCACGCCATATTGTTCCAGCGTGGCCCGCAGGTATTCTGCCGTTTCCACTTCTCCGTCCGAACCCGGCGCACGGCCTTCCATGAGGTTCGACGCCAGGAAGGAGATGTGGTCTTTGTAGGCGGAAACCCGCTCGCTGTCTTCCCAGTCGTGGTAGGAACTACCGGGGCGAATCTGGGCAAAAACGCCCGCCGTCACCAGCAAACCGGCCAGCAAGGCCCCTGATTTATGGAAAAAACTATTCATTGACAAGTATCCAGACATCCGAGGGGCAGAATGGCTCCGCTTTGGCTTTCAGCAAGTTCTGATAGGCATCTGCCAGGGTATTGGACGGATAAATCCCCACCACATTGTATCCGTTACGAAAACTGATGAGTGTAGGCGTAAATCCGGCGGCTTCCACCTTTCTGAACAGTTTCTCGGCGTTGCGCCTTTCACGGAACGCCCCTACGATGATGTGGTAGCGGGAATTGAGTTTCGTCGTGAAGAGACCGCCCATCTTGGCCGGATTCAGGATGGTGCCCTGGATCTGGCTCAGCGAATCCAGGATGGCCAGCGAATCGGCCAGTTGTTTCTCCACCCGCCGCAGGGAGTCGATGCGGGCACGATGCGCTTCCTCATCGGCGCGCATCCGTTCCGCCTTGGCCAGGATATCCTTCGACGTAGGACGGCCTGCGAGGGATCGAAAAGCGTCACAACCGCATGTGAGCGAGCACAATAACGCGGCTGCCAAGATTGTGAGATGCAAACTTTTCATCATAACGGTATGTATCCAAAATCGTACAAAATTAGCGAATTAATCCATCGGGACAAAATAAAAGTGTATATTTGTATATGCGAAATGGCAACCGTTTGTATCTTCGATACAGCCTCACCGGCTTCCTTCTCCTGTTTATGCAGGTTTTGCCGGCCCAGATTCCCCTCCCCCGGACGCTCTGGAGCGGGCCGGATACGGTTACCGTCGCCATTGCCGGAGACATCATGCTCCACGGCAAACAAATCGAAAAAGCCAGCCGCCCGGACGGGACCTTCGACTTCTCCCCCTTTCTGGAGAATGTAGAGCCGCTGATCGCCGGAGCCGATATCGCCATCGCCAACCTGGAATTTCCCCTGGCCGGTCCCCCCTACCAGGGTTATCCCTGTTTCTCTGCCCCGGACGAGTATGCCTGTTACCTGGCCGACAAAGGCTTCGACATCTTCCTCGCAGCCAATAACCACATCCTGGACCAGGGGCCCAAAGGGGCATGGCGCACCCACCGGGTTTTTGAAGCGATGAAAAAAAGCCATGGCATCCGCTATGCCGGACTGGGCGCGACGGAGGCCCTTTCCGTTGCCCGGAAAGGCATCCGGATCGCCTTCGTCAACTGGACCTACGGCACCAATTACACCGGCGCTTCCGGCGGCCCCGTCATCCCCACCCACAACCGGGACAGCATCGGCCGGGCCATCCGGGAAGCACGGGAGAGAGGAGTCGATTTTGTCATCGCCCTACCGCACTGGGGCATTGAATATACCCATCGGCATACGCAGGCGCAGCACGACCTGGCACGTTTTGTCGCCGCAGAGGGAGCCGACGCCATTATCGGCTCTCATCCCCATGTGGTACAGGACATGGAAATCCTCACAGAACCCGCCTTCAACGGCATTGGAACGCGGAAAGTTCCGGTCTGGTACTCCCTGGGGAACCTGGTTTCCAACATGAGCGTTCAAGGAACGCGCATCGGCCTCATCCTCCTGATTACCCTGGTCAAAGACCGGGACCGCCTTACGCGGTACATCGCCGGCATACAACCGGTTTTCACCTGGTGCACCCTGCCTGGAAAACTCACGGACAGTTATGCGACCCTCCCTGTACAATCATGGCTTGGGCGTCGGGAAGACTGGAAGATCACAGAAGATTACGACAACATGGTCCGCTCCTATAAGAGCGTCAAAAAAACAACCGGTATCCAAGATGAAGAAAACAATTAAGCTGGAAAACATCGACCCCATCGAAATATACGGGGCCGGAAACAAGATCCTCTCGGAATTCTGCACCTATTTCCCCGAACTGCGCGTCGTGGCGCGGGGCGATGAAATCATTCTGGAGGGCAAGGAATCCCGCATCCAGGAGTTTACACAGAAATTCGGGGAGCTCACCGAGCGCCGCCAGCACAAATCCGGTCTGACCATCTATGACGTAGAAGATATTTTCGACGGAGAATCCTCGCCGGAGCGCTTCAAACTCTCGGGCGATGCCGTCATCGTCCACGGGACGGATGGAAAGCCGATCCGCGCCCGCAACCGCAAACAGGAAGAAATGGTCCAGGCTTATTTCGACAACGACCTGATCTTTGCCGTCGGTCCGGCCGGAACGGGCAAGACCTATATCGCCATCGCCCTGGCCGTCCGCGCCCTGAAGAACCGGGAGGTGAAACGCATCATCCTCACCCGGCCGGCCGTCGAAGCGGGCGAACGCTTGGGCTTCCTGCCGGGAGACCTGAAAGACAAGCTGGATCCCTACCTGCAGCCCCTTTACGATGCGCTCGGAGACATGATTCCCTCCCGCAAACTACAGGAATTCATGACCGACGGCACCATTCAGATTGCCCCGCTCGCCTATATGCGCGGCCGCACCCTGGACAGGGCCTGCGTCATCCTGGACGAGGCACAGAATACCAACATGGGGCAGCTGAAGATGTTCCTTACCCGCATGGGTTGCGACGCCAAATTCATCGTTACGGGCGACGCCAGTCAGATTGACCTTCCCCGCCGGGAAGATTCCGGCCTGCTGCGCGGCATCGAAAAGGTGAAAAAAATCAAGGGTGTCGCAACGTTGTTCTTCTCGAACGAAGACATCGTGCGACACCCCCTGGTGTCTAAAATTGTAAAAGCGCTCGAGGATTAATCGGGCTGACCGCTCTTCACAACGGCGTCAAAGCGGTCGTATGCAGCCTGGTACTTGGGATCCTGCTCGCGGAAACGATAGTTGATATCCCGCAGGTACTTGGCAATTTCCACGCGCAGACCGGGATCCTTGCACACGTTGTAAGCCTGCTCGAACGGAGGGAGGGCCTTCTGGAGGCTGGCCTCATATTCCTTCACCAGGGCGAAGTACTTGTTGTCATCCAGTTCGTTCTGGGCTTTCTCGGCAAACTCCATGGCTTCCTCATAGAAGAGGATACCTTCGCCGATATAACCGTAGTCGTACGGTGCGTCAGGATTGGCGTTCACGCTCTGGCGATACAGCTCGACGGCTTTCTCCTTGTCGCCCGCCTGTTTGCGGATGTTGCCTTCCACATAGTAAAGGGAAGCGTTCTTCGGATCATTCGCCTTGGCTTCGGCCAGCAGGCTGTATAGTTTCTCCATATCCTCGTTGGTGGACATGTAGTAGTTGATCAGACCGATCACGATGCCCTGGTTCTGCGGGAACTTGATCATACCCTGCTCCAGGGTCTCCTTGGATTTCGCCTTGTCGCCGAGCTTGTCATAGCACTCGCTCAAACGGGGGTACACATCCCCTCCGGTACCATAATAATTATACTCGAGGCATTTCACAAGCGCATCCTTGGCACGCTCGTAGTTCTGGGTCAACATCGCGGTGAAGGCCACGTTGTACAGGGCGCTGGTATCAATGCTCTGGCAAGGCTGCTGGGCAGAAGCCTGGTAGGCCAGCTCGAACAGGTCGGAAGAAGCCTGGTAGTCGCCAAAGTTATACTTGGCCACGGCATCGTTCATATAGGCACCGGAAATCTGCTCGATGGCGGCGGCGATGTCTTTTTCTTTCGATTTCTTGACATCTACCTCATAAGCCTTGGCATAAGCCTCCAGCGCTTTGGCCAGCGGATCAACACCTTCCAGGACCGGCTTGGTCACCACGATCATGTTCAGGCGCTGGGCACCGTCATAATAGAGTTCCTTGTTATCATAGGTAACCTTGATGTACGGATTCTCACCCACGACCACCTCTTCGGTAGAGAGGGGCTTCTCGGAAGACATCACCAGATCCAGTTCCTGTTTGGACTGGCCCAGGATGGCATTCCCCATCGGAGAATCATAGGCATCCTTGTAAGCCTTGGCCACATTGATCCAGGTAGCCACCTTGGCAGCCTTCTTGGGGTTGCCGGCATCTACGACGGCCTTCTCGACCGCGCTCTTAGCCGCAGAAGCGGATTTCACCTGGGCGTCAGCAATCTGCAGGGAAGCGAAGATTGCCAGAGCGATCATTAACTTTTTCATACGCGAATTAAATTTGTTCATTATCTGTTTGTTCTTTTTGTTCCTCAACCGGTTCCTGGTCTTGCGGCTGCTCTTCTTCCGTCTTGTTTACGACAGATACGGCTGCAATCGCGTCGCCGTCCTTGATATTGATGAGTTTCACGCCCTGGGTAGCCCGGCCGGCCACTTTGATGTCGGACACCGCCATCCGGATCGTAAGCCCGGATTTGGTGATGATCATCAGGTCGTTCTCATCCGTCACATTCTTGATTGCAATAAGTTTGCCAGTCTTTTCGGTGATGTTGATGGTCTTGACACCCTTGCTGCCGCGGGCGGTCAGGCGGTACTCGTCGAAATCGGACCGCTTGCCGAAACCATTCTCGCTCACAACCAGGATGGTATGGGCGTCCTTGTCCTCCGACTCCGGATTGTAGCAAAGGGCTCCCACCACCTCGTTATCCCCGTCGATATTGATGCCGCGGACACCCGAAGCGGTACGTCCCATCGGACGGGCGTCGGTCTCTTCGAAACGCACGCAACGGCCTTCGCGGGCAGCCAGGAAGACCTGGCTCTTGCCGTTGGTCAGGATGGCATCCAGCAATTCATCTCCATCGCGCACGGTGACAGCGTTCACACCACCCACACGCGGACGGGAATAAGCCTCCAGCGAAGTCTTCTTGATGATACCCCGCTTGGTCACCAGCATGATGAAGGTATTGTTGATATAGTCGGGATCCTTGAGCGTCTGCACGTTCAGGAAGGCCTTGATCTTGTCGTCCGGAATGCTGAGGACATTCTGGATGGCCCGGCCCTTCGAAGTACGGGAGCCTTCCGGAATCTCATACACCTTGAGCCAGTAGCAGCGGCCGGCCTGCGTAAAGAAGAGCATGGTCGAATGCATGTTGGCCACGAAGATGTGGTCGATAAAGTCCTCGTCGCGGGTCGCGCTGGCCTTCATGCCAACCCCGCCGCGGTTCTGCAGGCGGAATTCGGTAAGCGGCGTGCGCTTGATATAGCCGAAGTGGGAAATGGTAATGACCACATCCTCATTGGCATAGAAGTCCTCGGGGTTGAATTCGCCCTCGTCCGGGACGATTTCGGTCCGGCGAGGATCGCCATACTTGGCCTTGAGGGCCTGGGTTTCGGTCTTGATGACCTCCATCTGCTTCTCCGTGCTGCCGAGGATTTCGTTGCAGCGGGCGATGAATTTCTCCAGGTCGTCGTATTCGGCCTGCAGTTTCTCGCGCTCCAAACCGGTGAGCTGACGCAGACGCATCTCGACGATGGCGCCGGCCTGGACATCGGTAAAGCCGAACCGTTCCATGAGGGAAGCCTTGGCCGCATCCACACTCTCGGAATGACGGATAATCTTGATGATCTCGTCGATTACGTCGATGGCTTTCAGCAAGCCTTCCAGGATGTGGGCACGCTTCTGGGCCTTGTCCAGTTCAAACTTGGTACGGCGCACCACGACCTCGTGGCGGAACTCGACGAAGTTGGCAATCAGGTCCTTCAGCGAAAGCGTCTGCGGACGGCCCTTCACCAGGGCCACGTTGTTGATGGCGAAGCTGGACTGGAGAGCGGTATATTTGAACAAGGTATTCAGCACCACGTTCGAGTTGCATCCCTGCTTGACGCGAAGCACTACGCGGACACCCTCACGGGAGGTCTCATCATTAATATAAGTAATGCCTTCGAGACGCTTGTCCTCGACCATCTGGCCGATCTTCTCAATCATCTCCTTCTTGTTCACCATGTACGGGATTTCCGTCACCACGATGGTCTCACGTCCGTTGTCGGCCACCTCGATTTCCGTCTTGGCACGGATCACCACGCGGCCGCGGCCCGTTTCGTAGGCTTCCTTGATACCGGAAATACCGCGGATGATACCGCCCGTCGGGAAATCCGGTCCCTTGATGTACTGCATCAAACCGTCCGTATCGATATCGGGATTGTCGATATATGCGCAGATGGCGTCGCAGCACTCTCCGAGGTTGTGGGGTGCCATGTTGGTGGCCATACCCACCGCGATACCGGCCGAGCCGTTCAACAGCAGCAGCGGAGCCTTGGTGGGGAGCACCGTCGGCTCTTCGATGGTATCGTCGAAGTTCAGGGTGAAATCTACCGTATCCTTATCCAGGTCTCCGAGGATATCTTCGGAGATCTTCTCCAATTTGGCTTCGGTATAACGCATAGCCGCCACGGGGTCTCCGTCCATGGAGCCGAAGTTACCCTGGCCATAGACCAGGCAATAACGCTGGTTCCAGTTCTGGGCCAGACGGGCCATGGCGTCGTACACGCTGGAATCGCCGTGCGGGTGGAATTTACCCAGTACCTCACCGACGATACGGGCGCTCTTCTTGGTCTGGCCCGAATAACTCAGGCCCAGGCCGTCCATGCCGAACAGCACCCTTCGCTGGACGGGCTTCAGACCGTCCCTCACATCCGGCAACGCACGGGAAACGATGACAGACATTGAATAATCAATGTATGCCGACCGCATTTCCTGATCGATCTCCACGGGCTCGATAATGCCGTGTGTGCCTTCCAAATTCTTTTCTTCGTTATCCATATATAAACGTTACGTTTTCCTATTTATATAAACATGCAAATTTAAGAAAAATTATTAAATTTGTCAAACAATATTTTGCACAATATGGAAATCAAAATATCAGACGAACTGAACAGCATTATCCGCTACGCCCGGGAAGAGGCGATGCGCACCGGCAGCTACGGAATCGGGCCGGACCATCTCTTCCTCGGCATCATCCGCGACGGCGAGAACAACGCCTGCAAGGCGATGCAGGGATTGGGCGTGGATATGGGGACGTTCAAGATGTTCGTGGAGAGCCATCTGTTCTCCAACGACAGCATCCCCTACGCTGAAATTGACAAGATCACCTTCACCCGTTATGCGCAGAATGTCCTGAGCATCACGGTGATGGAAGCATCCAAGATGCGCAGCCCGGAAGCCTCTTCGCAGCACCTGCTGCTGGCCCTGTGCCGCACCACGGAAAATTACGGCCAGGCCTTCCTGCGCCAGCACGGCGTGGATTACGGCCGCCTGCTGGCCTTCATGCGCGATGAAGGGATGCTTTCCCGCCCGCAACCCAATCCGGAAACGCCCGGCCCGGACAGCCCCGCTCCGCAGCAGCCGGACAACCCGGAAGGAGAAGCGGCGGATGCCAAACCGGTCGATATCGAGGAATTCGGCTTCGACCTCACCAAAGCGGCCGCAGAGGGGAAACTGGATCCCGTGGTGGGCCGCGATACGGAAATCGCCCGCGTGATTGAGATTCTCGGCCGCCGAAAGAAGAACAATCCGATGCTCATCGGCGAACCCGGCGTGGGAAAATCGGCCATCGTGGAAGGAATCGCCCTCCGCATCGCCAGCGGCGACATTTCCGCCGCCCTCGCGAAGAAACGCATCATCTCGCTGGACATCGCCTCGGTGGTGGCCGGCACCAAATACCGGGGCGATTTTGAAAAACGCCTCAAGAGCATCATCAAACTGGCATCCACCAATCCGGACATCATCCTGTTTATCGATGAGTTCCACACCATCGTGGGAGCGGGCGGAGCCCAGGGAAGCCTGGATGCCGCCAACATGCTCAAGCCCGCCCTTGCCCGGGGCGAGCTGCAGTGCATCGGCGCCACCACCATGGACGAATTCGCCAAAATCGTGGAGAAGGACGGTGCCCTGGACCGCCGCTTCCAGAAGATTGTGGTGGAACCCACGGATATCCCGCAGTCCATCGCCATCCTGCGCCGCCTGCAAAAACATTACGAAGAGTATCACCACGTTGCATACACGGACGATGCCATCGAGGCCTGCGTCAAACTGACCGACCGCTACGTTTCGGACAAGAACCTCCCGGACAAGGCCATCGACGCGATGGACGAAGCCGGCTCCATGGTGCGGCTGCACCTGGGCAAGGGCGGGAAGCCGTCCGACCGGGTCGATGCCGAGGATATCGCCACCGTGGTATCCAAGATGACGGGGATTCCCGTGAACAAAGTAGCCGAATCGGAGGCCGCCCGCATCATCCGGATGAAGGAGCGGCTGCGCGGCCGGATCATCGGGCAGGACGACGCCATCGACAAGGTGGTCCGCGCCATCCAGCGCAACCGGGCCGGCCTGAAAGACCCGTCCCGTCCCATCGGCACCTTCCTCTTCTTCGGCCCCACCGGCGTGGGGAAGACCCAGCTGGCCAAATGCCTGGCCGAGTATCTGTTCGATTCGGAGGACAACATGATCCGCATCGACATGAGCGAATATATGGAAAAATTCTCGGTTTCCCGCCTGATTGGCGCGCCTCCGGGATACGTGGGCTATGAAGAGGGCGGCCAGCTGAGCGAGCGCGTGCGCCGCAAACCCTACTGTGTGGTCCTGCTGGATGAAATTGAAAAGGCCCACCCGGACATTTTCAACCTGCTCCTGCAGGTGCTGGACGAGGGCCGTCTGACGGACAGCAACGGCCGGCAGGTGAGCTTCAAGAACACCCTGGTCATCATGACCTCCAACGTGGGCAGCCGCGATATCGAGGAGTATGGCAATGGCGTGGGATTCGCCACCGCCGGAAAAGATGTCGCCCGCGACCGCCGCGGTGTCCTGGAAAAGGCTATCAAGAAAGCCTTCCCGCCGGAATTCATCAACCGCGTGGACGAGCGCATTTATTTCAATACGCTCAGCCGCGAGGATATCGAGCAGATTATCGATATAGAAATCAAGGATTTACGGCAGCGGGCCGAGGAAGCCGGGTACAAGATCAACATCACCCCGACGGCCAAACGCTTTGTCGCAGAGGCCGGATACGACCCCAATTATGGTGCCCGTCCGCTGAAACGGGCCATGATGAAGTATATTGAGGATCCGGTGTCGGAATTCATCATTTCCGACCGGCTGCTGACCAAGAAAAAAGCCGGGAGCAAGGCCGCGGAGGCGCGCACGCTCCGGGTGGCGCTCACTCCCGACAAGGAGGGAACTACGGTTTCTTTACAGCAGTAACTTCCAGCCCGAGGTCGGAAATCATGCCCATCAGGGCATCGAAAGAAGCTTCCGAGGAGAGGATGCCGCCGAGGACATCGATGTTGTAATCCGTATTTCTCATAACACTTTCGTTTTTATTTCTGTTGCAAAGGTACGGCTACCTTGTGCCAAACCGCTGCACAAGTAAAGTTTTTTTGAAAAATTTTTTATGACCAAGACTAGGCTCGTCATATTTGATTTGGACGGCACCCTGCTGGATACGGTAGAAGACCTGGGGAATGCCGTCAACTACGCCCTGAAAGACCTGGGATACGCTCAGCATCCCATTTCCGCCTATTACCAGATGGTGGGGCGGGGCATTTACAACCTGTTCCGGAAAGCGCTCCCGCCCGAGGCAGTCAACGAAGAGAATGTAAAAAAGATGGCCGACCGCTTCCTCCCCTATTACGGCGCCCACAATTGCGACTATACCCGGCCCTACGCAGGCATCACGGAAGTACTGGAGCACCTGCACGCCCACGGGATTCACCTCGCGATTGCCTCGAACAAATACCAGGAAGGTACCGAGCACCTCGTCGGTCACTTCTTCGGCCACCTGCCTTTCGCGGCCATCCTGGGCCAGCGGGAAGGTTTCCCCATCAAACCGGACCCGGGCATCGTGGACCTGGCCGCATCGCAGCTTCCCGGCATCGACCGGGGACAAATTGTCTATGTAGGTGATTCAGACGTAGATATGCAGACCGGCCGCAATGCCGGGGTCACCACCATCGGCGTCACCTGGGGCTTCCGCAGCCGCCAGGAACTGGAAAACGGCGCCCCGTGGAAAATCGTGGACACCGTCTGGCAACTGGAAAACGCCTTGCTGGCGGAACGCTAAGATCCTATCTGCGCCGTTTGCGGAGGCTGGAGAGACTCTCGACCAGGAGCTGGTCGCGGAAGATGGCACGGGCGGCCCAAACGTCCAACAGGGCCGCGACGAGCGGAAAGACCGCCGTCCAACGGAAGACAACCGACTTGTCCGCCGTAAAGAAATCTACCGCCAGCCAGCCTTGCAGCGCCACCAGGATCAGGGCGGACAGCACGGCCGTCCGCATCTGGAGCACCCGCACCTTGAAGGTGGTAAGGGCAATCACTTGCAGAAGAGCCACGACAATCAGCAGGATCAGGTAAGGGGTATAAGCGATGTACCGGAATTCCTGGGCATGGGTGCCGTCAGGACCGAAGACAAAGGCTTTTATGCTGAAAAACAAGGCGACTACAAGGGCCGACGCAATCATCAGATATAAGGTTTGTACACGCTGCCACATATCACATTCATTATTTTGAATGTGCAAAAATAGGAAATTCCGAAAGAAAAACCTATCTTTGAACTTTGGACAACTAATAATTAATGGCAAAATAGATATGAGAATTCCTGAATCCGAACTGATTATAAACGATGATGGGTCCGTGTTCCACATCCACCTCCGTCCCGAAGAAATTGCAGACCGCATTATCATGGTGGGTGATCCCGGCCGCGTGGACATGATCGCCGAGTACCTGACCGATATCGAATTCCGCCATGCCTCACGCGAATTCGTCTCCACCACCGGCAAGTTCAACGGACAGCGCATCACGGCCCTGTCGCACGGCATCGGACCGGACAATATCGACATCGTGATGACCGAACTGGACGCCCTGGCAAACGTGGATTTCGCCACCCGGGAGGTAAAACCGGAACACCGGACCCTCCAGATCCTGCGCATCGGCACCTCCGTCGCATATCTCGGTCGGTTTCGACGGCGTGATGAACTGGTACGGCAACCGCGAAAAAGTGACGATGCCGGAAGTGGAAAAGGCTTTCAAGGAGCATATGGGCTGGTTGCCGGAACTGCCTTCCCCGTATTTCGTCAAGGCCGGACAGGGCATCATCGACCGGTTCAAAGACTGCACCGTGCGCGGCGTTACCATCTCCGCTCCCGGTTTCTACGGCCCGCAGGGACGCATCGTCCGAATGCCGCTGGCCATGCCGGACATGCTGGAGAAGATTGAATCGTTCCGGTTCGACGGAGACTGGCGCATTACCAATTTTGAGATGGAGAGTGCTCCGGTGGCCGGTTTCGCCCGTCACCTGGGCCATGACGCCGCCACCGTTTGCTGCGCCATCGCCAACCGCTATCTCAAGAGCAGCAATCCCGACTACAAGCAGCAGGTTCGCGGCCTTGTTGAACTGGCCCTGGACCGCATGACACGCTAGGCGTTCTCCGGTCCTTCGGCCATCGCCTTGTTGAAACACTCGCGGCAGAGAGGCTCATAGACATCTTTCTCGCCCAGTACCACGAGTTTTTTGCTACGGGACAGACGGTGAGAATGATTGGCCAGGTTGCCGCAGCGCACGCAGATGGCGTGTACCTTTTGGACATCCTCGGCAATTGCCATCAGGCCCGGAATGGGGCCGAAGGGCTTGCCGAGGTAATCTGTATCCAGCCCCGCCACGATTACACGGATGCCCCGGTTGGCCAGCGTCTGGCACACCTGAATCAGGCTTTCGTCAAAGAACTGGGCCTCATCCACGCCCACCACTTCTACGTCCGGTGCCACGTTCAGCATCCGGGCAGGATCCTTGATGGGGGTGCAGGGAATCTTATGCAAGTCGTGGGAAACCACGTCCAGGTCGGAGTAGCGTTTGTCCACGGTGGGCTTAAAAATCTCTATTTTCTGCTTGGCGAACTGGGCCCTTTTGAGTCGACGGATTAGTTCTTCGGTCTTTCCGGAGAACATGGAGCCGCAAATCACTTCGATGCAGCCCGATTTTCTTGCATTTTCTGAAAACATTTCGTTACCTTTGTATAATTGCAAATATAAGCAATTATCAGATTATGGAGAAGAACATCGAACAGATTTTATCCGAAATCAAGAATAAGTTGGCCGAGCTGGAGGCTGCCCTTGAGGCGGAGTCGGCTGCTCGTGCGGCTGCGGAAGCGGCTGCCGCCGAAGCCGAAGCGAAAGCCGCGGCTGAAAGAGCTGCCGCCATAGCCGCCGATCCGATTGATATTGATATCGATCTTTCGGCATCAGAGATTCCCGACGTCACTACGCCGGCATCGGAGATTCCGGACGTTAGCACGTCGGTATCGGAGACCGTCGCGCCCTCGTTCACAGAAACGAGGGAAAATGCTCTCTCGGGTGCGACGGTCTCCGATGCCCCGCAGGAAGCAAAAAGCATCAATGATGCGACGCAAGCGGTGAAAAGCGTCAATGACCGGAGCGCGACGCCGCATGCGTGGCGCACGGGCCTACCGGGCAGTCCGGTCCGCAACATCCTCAGCGCCATCTCGCTGAACGACCGCGTGCTCTTCATCAACACCCTCTTCCAGGAGGATCCGGCCCTGTTCCAATCCACCATTGCCCAATTCAACGAGATGCAGACCCTGGATGAGGCCGAGGCTTATATCGAAACGCATTTCCCCGGTTGGAACCTGGATTCCGACATCGCCTTCCGCTTTATGATGGCGGTCCGCCGCAAACTGCAATAGGAAGATGGCGGGCCGGCTGTACATCGTCCCGACTCCGGTCGGGAATCTGGAAGACATGACCCACAGGGCCGTGCGTGTCCTGCAGGAAGCGGATTTGATCCTGGCCGAAGATACCCGGACGAGTTCGGTCCTGCTGCACCATTACGGGATTTCGGGCAAGCTGATGTCGCATCACAAATTCAACGAGCACCAGACAGTAGAACTGATCAAGGAAAAGATTCTCGCGGGGACAAATGTCGCGCTGATCAGCGATGCCGGAACGCCCGGCATTTCCGATCCGGGCTTCCTGTTGGCGCGCACCTGCGCCCGCGAAGGCATTGAGGTGCAGACGCTTCCGGGGCCTACGGCCTGCATCCCCGCCATCGTATCGTCCGGACTCCCCTGCGACCGATTCTGCTTTGAGGGTTTCCTGCCCGTGAAAAAAGGCCGCCAAACCCTGGTGAAAGCCCTTTCGGAAGAAACCCGGACGATGGTTTTCTATGAATCGCCTTACCGGCTGGTGAAGACCCTGGAACAGCTGGCTGAGGCTTTCGGACCCGACCGCGAATGCAGCGTCGCCCGGGAGATTTCCAAAATCCACGAAGAACACCGGCGCGGCACGCTGGCCGAGGTAGCCGCCTGGTACAAAGAACATGAACCCAAAGGAGAGATCGTCCTGGTCGTAGCGGGCGCATCTGTCCGAAAAAAACATCCCGAACCCACAGAAGAATAAAACAAACAAACGACAAGACTATGGAAAACAACGAAAAACGGGGGAAGCTGTCCGCTTCCTTCATCATGGGCGCCGTCGCCCTCGCCTTCTTGGCCATCGGTTACCAGACCGCCCTCTTCGTCCACCGCGCCACCCAACTGCATATCCTCGCCGCCAAAGAGGCGCCGGATACGGTGTATATCATTGACCGCGTGTTCGATACGCCCGAAGCCGCATCTTCTGAAAACCGTGCAGCGGACCGCCATGATGGGGCTGTCCGATACATCGAGCGTCGGAACGCCCCGCACAGCCGGCCGGTACAACGGGTCCGCGAGCAGGCGGAACCACGAAGGTACGAGTCATTCCGGTTCAACCCCAACACCGCTACCATCGAGGACCTCAAACGCCTGGGATTCACGCAGAAACAGGCGGAAGCCATCGACCATTACCGCCAGAAAGGCGGCCATTTCCGCCGCAAGGAGGATTTTGCCAAATCCTTCGTGGTGGCCGATTCGGTGTTCCGGCGACTGGAAGCCTTCATCGACATTCCCCAAATCGACCTCAACCGGGCCGATTCGGCCGCCTTCGACACCCTTCCCGGCATCGGCGGATACTTTGCCGCGAAGATGGTATCGTACCGGGAGCAGCTGGGCGGCTATTCCTACCCCGAACAACTGATGGATCTCTGGCACTTCGACCAGGAGAAATACGACGGCCTGAAAGACTTGATTACCCTGACGCCGCCCGAGCCCTATCCCCTCTGGACGCTGCCGGAGGAGGAACTGAAGAAGCATCCGTACATCCGCGATGCGGCCCACGGGGTTGTCCTGTTCCGCGAGCATCATCCCCGGGAGCAGTTGACGGTGGAGGGTCTGGAAAAAGCCGGTGTCCTCCCTGCGGAAGACGCCGGCCGTCTGGCCCGCTGCCGTCTGGTGCAACCATAGCCGTTGAATGCCTTTTAAATGTCGCCCAGGATAAAACCGAAGGAAATGGTCTGGATATCGGGACTGGCGCCGCCCTTCAGCACCTTGCAGGGGTTCCATTTGCAATAAATGCCAAAGGTTTTCCAGCGGAGACCGCCTTCCACGTGGAAGGAAAACGGCTCCAGGCGGACATCCGGGGTCCGGTCTTTCTTGCTGTCCCCGGCCACGTTGTATTTATCGCGGATACGGCCGTTGAAATTGAAATCCAGGGCGGGACCGGCATACAGCCTGCACTCATCCAAGCGGAGATTCAGGCGGACCGGCAGGGTGAAGGTGTTGTAGCGGAAGGCCGAACTGGCCGATGACCACTCGACAGGAAACGTCTGGAGCAGGGTGGCATCATTCGTCCGGACGAAACGGTTGTCCGTGGAACGGAGTGAATAGTAGCTCCAATCCAGAGAAGCGCTCACCGACCAGCCCACGCGTTTCTTCCGGGAATAAGAAGCATAGCCCCACTGGAAGACATTGATGGTCAGGTCCGAGCAGAAACGGGGAGAGACGCTCATACCCGTCACATCTTTCGCGGTATTGGCCCAACCCAGCATCAGGTATTTCAAACCGCCATAGAAGAAGCCCTTGCGCGGATTGGGAAGCGGTTTTTTGGTTCTCCTTTCCTCCGGCCTGCGTAAAATGTCCCAGTTAAAGAAATCGAAATCGCTTACCCGTTCAGTGGTCAGCGTACCCGAACCCGGATAAATCCCAGTCTCATACGTGTACCTGTAGTCCTGATTGCCTTTCAACCCTTTAACCGTTATGGAAACCGAATTTTCTCCTTCCTTCAAGATAACCTCATAGGGTTTGTAGAAGGTAATCCTACGAACGCTGTCTTTCGTGACAATTTCCGGATTCCCGTGTTCTATTTCACGACCTATTAAACGAGTAGCCGTGTTCTGAGCGGCAGTTGTCATGGCAACCGCCAGCAACGGAATGTAAATCAATCTTTTCATATCTAATAACATTATCTCCCTAATAAACTTTTTCTAATTTCATATATGGACTCATACTGTCCAAAGGAACGTTTCCCTCCATATACAGCAGGACCACGGACATCCGTCCCTTTTCTGCCGGGCGACACTGGAAACAGAGCAGCCGGCAACTGTCTTTCGCATCAAAACCCAATATGGCAAAATCCAGCATACCCTCGGTACGATGAATGTCCCGGCGATCCGCACCTTGGGCATCCTGCTCGATATCGGCCACCATCGCTTTCAAGGTCTCGACAGGTGCGCTCATTTTCGCACAGCGGTAATACGTCAGGTGATAGTCCGCGATAGCCTTGGCAGAAGATACTTCCGACAGAGAATAATTCTGCAGGCCCGCCTCTCCCTTCTTATTAAACCACTGAGAACTTTTCAGGGTTTCCAATCCGCTTTGGGCAAATGTCGGAACGATGAACGACACAGCCAATAAAAAAACAAGCAATTTCTTCATATCATTTAAAAAAGAGGTTCAATGTTCCATCGATATCCGCCGCCTTTTCATTGTTGAAAAAGTCGTCGAGGGTAGACCGGACATCGGCCAGTATCACATCCCGGTCATAGATGGTCTGTCCGTCGGCCAGGACCATCCTGCAGGCCTGCCGCTCGGAACGGATCCACGAAAAAGCGCCCACGCCAAAGGCGACGACGGCCACGGAAGCGGCCACGGCCAGCCATCGGCGCGCGGGACGCGCGGGAGCGGCGCGTCGGGCCGATTCCACCGCGAAATAGCCCATCACCGCTTTCACGCCATCAAAGGCCGGATCGTCGGTCGTGGCCAGGAAGCGGCGGAATTCCGCTTCTTCCGACGGGCTCAGCGCCGCATCGAAATACCGGTCTATCCATGCTTTATATTTCTCCATAACTCTGATAGATTTCCAAAATCACTTTTCGCGCACGGCTCAGGTTCATCCGCACGGCGGCGGGCTCCATATCCAGTTCCCGGGCAATCTCTTCCAGCGACACCGATGCGAATTCCTTTCTCCGAACGATGTAGCGCTGCACCTCGTTCAGCCGATGTTCCACCGCCTCCCGGACCGCCAGCAACATCCTTTCCTTCCCCTCCGGCCCCGAGGAATCTTCCGCGACCGTTTCCCGGAAGTTCTCCGGAAAGGCTCCCGTTTTCCGTTCGTGCCGCCACTGGCTTACCGCCGCATGGCGGACCGCCGTCTGCAACAGGGCCTCGGCCTCGGAACTGCTTTTCACGGGATACCGGCGTCGCCACAGGCGGTAGAAGGCTTCCTGCAACGCATCGTCCGCAGCCGACCCGCTGCCCAGGATGCGGGCGGCGCTGCCACGCAGCCTCTCCCTCAGGTCCAGATAAGTCCGTGTCAACAGATCCTGTTTCATACGCTGCCTATAAAACGCACAAGAAGCGGAAACGTAACAAAAAAAGGAATATTTAACTGCGCGGATGGTGTTCCAGCACGGAGCGCTGCCAGGTGGAAGAATCGATATGGGTATAGATTTCCGTGGTCAGGATGGATTCGTGCCCCAGCATTTCCTGCACCACCCGCAGGTCGGCGCCGTTTTCTATCAGGTGCGTCGCGAAAGAATGGCGGAAGGTATGCGGGGATATTTCCTTGTGGATGCCGGCCGCCATGGCTTGTTTTTTCACCAGGTTGAACACCGAAATACGGCTCAGGGCCCGACCGTCCTTATTTAAAAAGAGAATGTCTTCAAAGCCCCGGTCCGGTTCCTCCCGGATTTCCAGATAGGCCCGGATCGCCTGGGCGGCCATTTCCCCCAGGGGGACCAACCTTTCCTTGTTGCCCTTTCCCACCACGCGGACAAAACCTTCCTCCAGATAGACATGCGATACCTGCAGGTCCGTCAGTTCACTCACCCGCAGGCCGCACCCGTACAGGACTTCGAGGATGGCCCGGTCGCGCCGGCCGAACCGTTTGGACAGGTCCACCGATTCCAGGATGGCTTCCACCTCTTCCACCGACAGGACTTCGGGCAGATAACGCCCCAGTTTGGGCGTATCAATCCCGTCGCAGGGATTGTCCGGCCGGTCCCCCTCCAGCGTCATCCAGGTAAAGAAGGAGCGCAGGGCACTCAGCAGGCGGGCCTGGGAGCGCTTGGAAAGCAGGTCGGAGATCTCGGTCAGATAGTCCACGATATCACCGGAAACGACTTCCACCGGTTCTTTCGGCACCAGGGAGAAAAAGGCGTTCAGGTCCGACAGGTACGACGCCCGCGTGTGGGGCGAAAGATTCCGCTCCAGACTCAGGTAATACGCGTAGTCCTGCAGGGTCTTTTCGGTCAGGGTCACTTAAAGGGTACCGTAATTGTGGGAATATTCCAACTGCTGGTCAACGAAGCCGGTCCGGTAAACCACCTCGTAATCCACTACCTTGCCGCCCTTCTTCACGGGGACGATATCCGGATTCAGGAAGCCGCCGTAAGGCTTCAGTCCCAGTTTGCCGTAGCGTTCCAGCACTTCTTTATGCAGGACCGGATCGATGTGCACCGCGTACTGGTCCACGAGGGCCTTGCCGGCAGCATAGTCCCCTTCCGATTTGATGCGCTGGATTTCGGCCAGCAGGCTGGCAAACAGGCCGCGCAGGGCCTCGTAATCGTTCACCACGAAATAGGTCTTTCCGTCACGGATCTTCTTCTCGATCACGTTGTTGTCCCGCCCCTTCTCATAGCACCATTCGGCAATGAGTTTGCGGTTCTGCATGTGGGATTCGGTATTGTCGCGGCCCAATTCCACCCGGCTGAACTGCACCATCAGGCCATTGCGGATATAGCCGTCATAATGCGGCTTATAGGCATCCGCGGTGGGCATAATCCCCAGTTCCACCAGCTTCGGGTCCGCAATATAATAGAGGCCGAACAGGTCGGCACGGGCTTCTTCCAGCGTGGATTGGTATTCACCCAGGGCCGATGTCGAGACGCCCGGCAGCAACTGGCCGGAGCCGTGTCCCAGGCACTCATGCAGGTCGGTATGCACCTCGTCGGCATATTCGCCGTCTTTCTTGTAGGCGTCAATTTCCTCCTGCGACCAGGCGAATTCCGCAAGGGTACTGTTGGGCGATTCCATGGCCGCGAACGCATACGCATGGGTGATATTGGCGATGGTCACACTCTTGGAGCCGTGCTCCTTGCGAATCCAGTCCGCATTGGGCAGATTGATGCCGATCGGTGTGGACGGATAGCAGGCGCCCGCCAGACACACGGCATTCACCACCTTGGCCGAAACGCCCTTGACGGCTTTCTTCCGGAAACGCGGATCCACGGGCGAATGGTCCTCGAACCATTGGGCGTTGGCGCTCAGGGTCTCGGTACGGGCCGATGCCGCCACATCCTTGATGTGGACGTAACCTTCCCAGGTTGCCTTGCGGCCCAGCGGATCGTCGTAATCCTCGATAAAACCGTTGATGAAATCCACCGTCCCCAGGGTATCCTTCACCCATTCGACGTTAAACGCATCCCAGAGTTCGAGATCGCCGGTTCGATAATAGTCTATCAGGAGACCCAGCGCTTTTTTCTGGATGTCATTCTCCGCCACCTCGCGGGCCAGGGCCAGCTCTCCGCAGATTTTTTCGATGGCCGCCCCGTACAGGCCGCCTTCCTTCCAGGGGATCTCCTTCACAACCCCGTCGGGACCCTTTACCACCTTGGTATTCAAGCCATAAGAAATGGGCTCCGGGTCATTGGGATCCGCCTGGGCGGCATAGAACTGTTCCACTTCCGCCCGGGATACGCCCTCGTAAAAGTTTACGGCCGACAAGGCCACGATGTCTCCGTCGCGGGACGTCGAGCGTCGCTGCGGCAGCGCCTGCGGGTCATAGATAAAATCCAGCAGGACGGCATCGGCACAGCCGGTTTTGTCCATCAGCGAAGCGAAATAGGCCTTCGGGCAGGCCGGCACGAACTTATCCTCGGCATAGTGATGATGGACGCCATTGCTGAAGAAAACCCGTTTGGCATAGGTCTCGAAAGCCGGCCAATCCGGTGCCGTACGGTCCACCGAAGCATCCGACAGGATGGTTTCCAACACCTTCCGGATGGGAAGGTTATAGCGGCAATACTGGTCCCAGGTAATGTCCCGGCCGTATTTGGCTGCCTCGCTCAGGTGATAGGCATATTCTTTCTGCTGCAGGCTCAGTTGCTCCCATCCCGGAATCCGGTAGCGGATGATTTTCAAGTCTGCAAATTCTTCCATCAGATAGTGGAAGGAATCCGTTCCTTCCTTGGGCGCGCAGGATGCCAGAACGGCAGCCGAAAACGCGATCAACATGGTCTTTCCCGATTTCATATCATCATTTTGCATATTCATACATACAAAGATAGGAATAATTTTTGTATATTTGTCAGTTGCAATGCATGCATGATGAGGCGATTCCTGCATATCATCCCGCTGATGGCGACCGTTTTTGCGGCCGTCTTCTCCGGCGTTTCCTGCAGCAAAGATCCCGATTTCGACATTTCCGACGAGCCCGGCCGTCAAGGCCATATCGTCCATCCGGAGGAAGCCGAGACCAGAAATGCGATGATCTTGATTTCGGCGGGCTTCAACGATCTCAGCGGTTATTTGAGCAGCGATATCAAAGACCTGGGAGAGTCCTATCTTCCGGAAGACAACCGATATGATGACCTGGTCTTTGTCTTCAGCCGCCAGCCCTCCTCGCCCGGGGTTTATTCCATCCCAACCGCGCCGGTCCTCATCCGCATGTACAGAAACCGTCAAGGGACAGCTGTCATGGACACGGTCCTGCGGTTGGACACGGATGCCGTCGCCTCTTCGAAGGCCTCCCTGCAAAAGGTCCTTACGTATATAAAAGATGAATATCCGGCAGCCCATTACGGAATTGTCCTGTCATCGCACGGAACAGGCTGGCTGCCAAAGGGTTATTACGCCAATCCCTCATCCTATGATGAGGTCTACGCCATCCCGCAGGGGAGACGGATGCGTCGCGCCGGAGATCCCGTCCTATATGTCGATCCCGGATACGATCCGTCGCTTCCCGCCGTCAAGACCATCTGCCAGGATAAGGTTGAGACCGCCGGGGTTCTCTATTCGTACGAAATGACCCTGCAAGACCTGGCGGACGCCATCCCCATGCATCTGGACTACCTTTTGCTGGATGCCTGCCTGATGGGCGGCGTGGAAACCGCCTTTGAACTGAAAGACCGGTGCGATGTAATCGCTTTCTCCCAGACCGAAGTCCTGGCCCAGGGCTTCGATTATAAGACCATGACCACCCACCTGCTGCAGACCCGTCCTGCCGCACCCGGGAAAGTCTGCTCCGACTACTACGAGTATTACGCCGCCCAGACGGGGGTGTACCAGTCTGCCACCATTTCTTTGATAGACTGCAAGCAACTGGATCGGCTGGCCGCGGTTTGCAAGGAATTGTTTGAAAAATACCGCGCCCAGATCGCATCCGTTAATCCCAGCAAAGTCCAAGGCTACTTCCGGGGCAACAGACATTGGTTCTACGACCTCAAAGACATCCTCACCGTGGCCGGGATCAGTGCCGAGGATACCGCTGCCCTGGACCAGGTCCTGGCCGCCTGTACCCTTTATAAAAATGCCACGCCCCAGTTCATGAACGAGTTTCCCATCCGGGCCTACTGCGGTTTGTCCATGTACCTGCCGGCCGACGGTTCCGCCTATCTGGACAACGCGTACAAGGAATTGGTTTGGAATCAGGCCACCGCTCTTGTAAAATAAGAATAATCTGCTTATCTTTGCAGCCCCAAAATAAAAGCAAATAGCTTTTGGTGCAATGGGGTCCGGACGGATTTCCGGACTGAGTAACACATTTTAAAACAAAAAGCATGAAGCATTTTGAACTGAAAGGCCAGATCCGCCAGGTCGGAAACAAGGCCGTCATCAAGGCCTTCCGCCGCCAGGGTCTCGTTCCCTGCAACCTTTATGGCCAGGGTCTGGACAATGTCCTCTTCACCGTTAACGATCGCGATCTTCAGGGCCTCCTGAACACGCCGGCTTCCTACATCGTGGACCTCGTCCTCGATGGCAAGACCTACACCGCCGTCGTACACGAACTGCAGTTCCACCCCGTCAAGGACAACTGCCTGCACGTGGATTTCCTCGCCGTCAACGAAGAGAAGCCCATCGCCATCAACGTTCCTCTTACCATCAGCGGCCACTCCGTGGGTGTGCAGCAGGGTGGCAAGTTCATCCAGGGTGTCCGTTCCCTGAAGGTGAGCGCCCTCATGGCCAATCTGCCGGATGAACTCCCCGTGGACATTTCCGAACTGGGTCTCGGCCAGCGCATCGTCGCCTCCGATCTCCATTATGAGAACGTCAACATCATTTCTCCGAAGGATACTATCATCTGCTCTGTCAAGGCTACGCGTGCTTCTGCTACCACAGCCACAGAAGAAGCAGCTGAGTAGTTCCGAACCGGAAAACGTGCCCGGGATGAACTACCTTGTTGCAGGATTGGGCAACATTGGCGCCGAATACGCCAACACCCGGCACAACATTGGATTTATGGTATTGGATGCCTGGGCTCAGGCATCCGATACTGTTTTTGCGACCGAACGGTACGGAGACATTTGTTCGGTATCGTTCAAGGGCCGCAAGTTCTATCTGCTCAAGCCTTCTACCTATATGAACCTGAGCGGCAACGCCGTTCGATACTGGGTACAGAAGCTGAATATCCAACCGGAAAACCTGATTGTGGTCTGTGACGACCTCAACCTGCCCTTCGGTACCCTCAGAATGCGGCTGGACGGCAGCAACGGCGGTCACAACGGTTTGGGAAATATTGAACAGCAACTCGGAACCCGCCGGTATGCCCGTATTCGCGTAGGCATCGGAAAAGAATTCCATCCTGGTGAGCAAATCGATTATGTATTAAGCGATTTCACGCCGGAAGAGAAGGAATCGATTCCGGATTTGTGCAAGAAAGTAGCCGAAGGAATCCGAACTTTTGCCACCGCCGGTCCCCAAATGGCCATGAATTTGCTGAATATTCGAAAGAAATAGTGAAATTTTAACGTTTTTTCTTGCTTTTATTCAATTAATTGCATAACTTGCACAGGGTTTAGAGAAAGTATTTTTTAGAACCAATAGTTTTTATTTAAAATTTCATTACCATGAAGAAGCTTGTTGAAAAAATTCAGGCCGAAATCGACGCCTTCGTCGTAAACGCCGGTGCACAGGTTGTTAAGGGTAACAAGGCCGCTGGCGCTCGCGCCCGCAAGGCTGCCCTCGAGCTCATGAAGGATCTCAAGGAGTTCCGCAAAGTGTCCGTCGAAGAGGCCAAGAAGTAATCTTCTTCCGAAAGAAAGATACAGTCGGGCTTTCCCCCGACTGTATTTTTTTGTATATTTGCAGCCGGAGAATTCAAAAATATGACTATCCGACGCGACATAATCGTCCTTATCCTATTTTTAATAAGTACATTTGGCATCCAGGCAAAGCCCGCCAACCCACGTCCCTTCATCCTGACCCAACCGGACGGAAGTTCGTTCGTCGCCCGCCTCACCGGGGACGAGTTCGCCCATGTCCTGATGACAGAGGACGGGGCGGCCATCGTCCGGGACGAAGACGGATGGTACTGCTACGCTTTTTTTGAAAATGATGCCACCCTGCATTCCTCCGGTTATCACGTAGGGGCCTACACCCCCGGGATGATTACCGCTGCCGCCCGGCAACTCCCGATCGAGGCCCTGCGGGAAAAGGCTGCGCGCGTCCGGAGCCAGCGGTGGAGCGGGATAGAGACCCCGGTTGCCCTTCCGGCAACAAAAGCGCCTGTCAAACGAAAAGGCCTCATCCTGCTGGTCCAGTTCCCGGACTTGAAGTTCAAATTCACAAAAGACGATTTTGAACAGCAGCTCAATGGCACAGGTCCCTATTCGGCAAGACAGTTTTTCAACGACCAGTTTCTGGGACGGTACGAGTTCGAATTTGACACTTCCGATATCCTGACCCTCTCGAAAGGTTTTGCATACTATGGGAAAGACGACTCCGACGGCAACGACTCGCATCCGGATGAAATGGCGGCAGAAGCCTGCAAACTGGCGGTGGCTACCGGCATCGATATGTCACAATACGCCCAGATGAATCCCGACGAAGTGGACAATGTCTTTATCATTTATGCCGGGCCGGACCAGGCGGACGGCGCTTCAAGCGATCATATCTGGGCACACGCATGGCAAATTTACTGCGAGACCCTTGTCCTGAATGGCAAAAGGATTCGAAAATATGCCTGTGCTTCCGAGCTGCAATACACCACCAATTTCCCCATCAACGGTATCGGCACCTTCTGCCATGAGTTCTCCCATATCCTCGGTACAACGGATCTATACGATGTCGATTATGAATCTTCGGGCGGACAGAGCAACGCCATGTGGCATGTTACGAGCCTCATGGACGGCGGAAACTTTAACAACGATACGAATACGCCCCCGTATTACAATGCCATCGAGCGGCAAATGCTCGGCATCGCCCACGAAATGCCGCTCACCCTGGGACCCCATACCCTCCGGCCGGTCCATATCGCAGGCGATTGTTTCCGGGTGGACACCGAAACCGAAGGAGAATATTTCCTGTTCGAGTGCCGCTCCAACGAAAAGTGGGATGCCTACATCGA
Source organism: uncultured Bacteroidales bacterium (assembly GCA_900317925.1). GTDB lineage: Bacteria > Bacteroidota > Bacteroidia > Bacteroidales > UBA932 > Cryptobacteroides. The sequence continues at coordinate 52,511 of ONIQ01000018.1, forward strand.
AGGGTCGGGCCTGCTGGTTTACCATATCGACAAATCCACTGGACGGACCATTTCGGAAGCGGCTTCTAAAACGCCCCAGAAACTTTGGTCGGATTTTCAAATCAACATATGCCCCAGTCATGAATGCGCCGATCTGGTAGAAGCCACACCCGGCTTGCGCTGCTTTAATGATAAGGGCCAATTAAATGGTTATCCGACCCAGCGCATCTTCTATCCCACGACGCGGAACAATTCTTTCACTCCCCTGACGAAACCGGCATTCGAATCATGGGACGGGACGCCCATGCCGTATTCCATTATCGGTATCAAGCAATTGGCAGACGGAAGCGTTTCCTTCACGGTTGTTTCCAACGCTGCCATTCCGGACGTTACCGACTTGGAAACCGCTCTGTTCCAGGATGCTGCCATCCTGAACTGGAAGGCCAGCCAAAGTGATTTTTCGGGCGATGCGCTTGTTGCCTGGGGTCCTTCCGGCGGGCAGATGAAGACGATAACGGTCCGGGCCGGTCAAGATGGCCGATATGGCCTTCTCCTGGAGGGTCTGGAGCCTTCCTCCCCCTACACCGTCGATATCCGCTTCCTCATTGGAGAAGCCGAAGGAACGGCCGTGCAGACCAGCTTCATCACAAAGCGTTACGACGCGCCCGCCACCCCGTACATCTGGCTTCCGACAGAAGGACGGAACAGCGATGGCACCTTCCCTTCCGGAACACGGCTTCCGCTCAGGGTTTACAATGTACCGGATGCCACCCACGTTAGCTGGACCTTCCAGGGTCGTCCCATCATCCCGGATGTCGACTGTTGGTGGACCATCCCCTCTTCCGGCGAACTGCAGGCCCTTGTGACCTATCCGGACCGGACGCAGGAAATCATTTCCAAAACACTCACGATCAAATAGGTATGAAAAAGCTGATACTCCTGGTAAGCCTGGCGGTCCTGGCAGCCTGTTCCCCCAAAGAAACGGTGGATGAGGTCTTCGTCCAGTCCACCGACATCCAACTGCGCATCGACGGTGTCACCCTTTATACCTATAATCCGCTCAACTGGCAGCTGGGCAGCAACCGCAGTCGGCGGCAGTTCCGGGTGATGAAGGACGATGGAACCGCTTCCTACACCCTCACCTGCTCCGAATGGCCGGCCCAACTGGACCAGACCCTCCAGGCCGACTTGGAATGGACATCCGGCGGCTCGTACAAAACCGAAACGGAGCTGTCGATGAAGGTGGTCAAGACCGATGCCGAGGGAACCGTCTGGCTGTGGTGCAACGATAAAAAAATCGGAGTATCCATTCGGACACTCCGATAAATCACCCTTTCTGAAAATGGTTTTTTAGAACGAGGTCGCGATTCCAATGAAATCGTCGGCCTTCAGCGCGGCGCCTCCGATGAGGCCGCCGTCGATGTCCGGCTGGGCGAAGAGTTCCTTCGCGTTGGACGGCTTGCAGCTGCCACCGTAAAGGATGGTCATATCCTCGGCCACGGCCTTGCCGAATTTCTGCTCGATGACGTTGCGGATGCAGGCGTGGATCTCTTCAGCCTGCTCGGCGGTAGCGGTCTTGCCCGTACCGATGGCCCAGACGGGCTCATAGGCAATCACCACGTTTTTCATCTCTTCGGCGGAGAAATTGTAGAGGACGTTCTTGGTCTGAACGGTCACCACGTCGAAATGACGGCCGGCTTCCCGCTCTTCCAGGTTTTCACCCACGCAAAGAATCACCTTCAGGCCGGCGGCCAGGGCGAGTTTCGTCTTCTCGACCAGTTTCTCGTCCGTCTCGCCGTAGTACTGACGGCGCTCGGAGTGACCCAGGATGGTGTAGGTGCAGCCCACGGAAGTAAGCATGTTCACGCTCACCTCACCGGTGTAGGCGCCCTTTTCATGATCGGCGCAGTTCTGGGCGGACAGAGCCACCTTGGAGCCCTTCAGGACCTCGGCTACGCTGGCCAGATGGGTAAACGGCGGAGCCACGACCAGCTCCACATTGGCGGGCAATTCCTTTGCCTTCTCAACCACGGCTTTGGCGAGTTCAACGCCCTCGGGGACCGTCGTGTTCATCTTCCAGTTCCCGGCTACGATGTACTTTCTCATATTTTTACAATCATTTAAAAATAATTTCATTTTTTGAGCGCGCAAATTTAGCAAATTCATCAGATATTATCAAGATTATCTTATCTTTGCACCTTCATTCCGCAAAGATGTACAGAAAATGGTTTTTTACCCTGGTCCTGACCTGTCTGCTCCCCTTCGGAGCGGCCGGGCAATGGCATACTTCCAACCAGTATCACTTTGACAATGCCATCCAGTTCCTGCCGCTGGCCATGGAACTGGGGCTCGGTTTCTGTACACCGCACCAGCAGACGTTCACGGACCGTTTCCTGGTTGCCGCCACGGGATATCTCGTCATGGGTACGACGGTCTTCACCCTGAAGACCTTCACAGCGAGTAAACGCCCCGACTCGGATGCCACCAATTCCTTTCCCAGCGGCCATACAGCTACCGCCTTTCTGGGTGCGGAACTGGTCCGGCTGGAATACGGTACCGGCTGGGCGATCGGTGCGTATAGCATCGCTACGCTGACGGCGGTCATGCGCGTGTATCACGACCGACACCGGATAGAGGACACCCTGGCCGGTGCGGGAATCGGCATCCTATCCGCCCACATCGCCCATCGGCTCCTGCCGGTTTGGAAGGAACTGCTAAACCTGGAAGGCACTCCCCTGCAGGTGAGCGCCCTCCCCTGCTGCATGCCCACACAAGAAGGGGCCGTGGCCGGATTGGCCCTTTCCGTCCGGTTTTAGAAGTTTGGATTCTTCCCCAAGAAACGGTAACTTTGTAAGTTTGAAAATAAAAGGAAAAAGATATGATCAATTTTGTTGAGGAGCTTACCTGGAGAGGCATGATCCAGGACATCATGCCCGGAACGGAAAAGAAACTGATGGAAGGCCCGCAGGCGGCCTACGTAGGCATTGACCCCACTGCCGATTCCCTGCATATCGGCCACCTGGTAAGCGTGATGATTTTGAAACACTTCCAGCGCTGCGGCCACAAGCCCATCGCCCTCGTCGGCGGTGCCACCGGCATGATCGGAGACCCGTCCATGAAAAGTGCGGAACGCAACCTGCTGGACGAAGAAACGCTTACCCACAATGTGGCCTGCCTCAAGGCCCAGCTGGCCCGTTTCCTGGACTTTGATTCCGACGCCCCCAACAAGGCCGAACTCGTAAACAACTACGACTGGATGAAGGACTACTCTTTCATCAACTTTATCCGTGATATCGGCAAGCACATCACCGTCAACTATATGATGGCGAAGGATTCCGTGAAGAAACGCCTTTCCCGCGACTCTTCCGAGGGCATGTCCTTTACCGAATTCAGTTACCAGCTGATGCAGGGCTACGATTTCTACTGGCTGTGGAAGCACAAAGGCTGCATCCTGCAGCTGGGCGGCTCCGACCAGTGGGGCAACATCACCACCGGCACCGAGCTCATCCGCCGCATGGACGGCGGCGAGGCCTTCGCCCTGACCTGCCCGCTCATCCGCAAAGCCGACGGTACCAAATTCGGCAAGACCGAGAAAGGAAACATCTGGCTGGATGCCGAACGCACCAGTCCGTACGAATTCTACCAGTTCTGGATGAATGTGGCCGATGACGACGCCGAGCGCTACATCAAAATTTTCACCATGCTGGACCGCAAAACCATCGAGGACCTCATCGCCGAGCACCGCGAGGATCCCGGCCAGCGCAAACTCCAGAAGGTCCTGGCCCGCGAAGTAACCGTCATGGTCCACGGACGGCAGGCCTACGACAAGGCCGTAGAGGCTTCCCAGATGCTTTTCAGCGGCAATTCCGAGGCCCTTCGCTCGCTGGACGAGAAGACCTTCCTGGCCGTCTTCGGCGACGTGCCTTCGTTCGATGTTCCCCGCGCCGAACTGCCTTGCGGTCTCCTGGACCTGCTGGCCGTCAAGACCGGCATCTTCCCCTCCAAGGGAGAAGCCCGCAAGATGGTCCAAGGCAACGGCGTGAGCCTGAACAAGGACAAGATTGCCGACATCGATTATCAGGTCGGCGAAAAGGATATCGTAAACGGCCACTATATCCTGGCCCAAAAAGGCAAGAAGAACTACTTTATCATCAACGTGAAATAATGGAAAAGGCACCCTCCACCCGTCAGCTTAAGATAGCCCGCGAAATCCAGAAGGACCTGGCCGAAATCCTCCGCAGCAAGGGGATGGCGGCTTTCGGCGGGGCGATGGTCACGGTAAGTGAGGTTCGCGTCAGTCCCGACCTTTCCATCGCCAAGACCTACGTAAGCATCTTCCCTTCCGCCAAGGCAGACACTGTCATGGGCATTCTGAACGAGAACCTGCGCAGTTACCGCGGGGAACTCGGCCGCGTCGTAGGCAAGCAGCTCCGCATCGTCCCGGAAATCGTGTTTTTCCTGGACACCAGCCTGGACTATGCCGAGCACATCGAGGAACTGCTGAAAAAATAACCGATGCACCTGCCGCTGTTCATAGCCCGGCGTTACCTGTTTGCCAAGAAATCGCACAATGTCATCAACATCATTTCTGCGATCAGTGCAATCGGTATGGCCGTTGGAACGGCGGCGCTCATCCTCATCCTGTCCATTTACAACGGCTTTGACGCCTTGGTTCACGACTCGCTGAACAGCGTAGAGCCCGACCTGCTCATTGTTCCGGAACGCGGCAAGGTCTTCGTTCCCGACAGCACCGCCTTCGACCGGATGGCCGGGCATCCCGACATCGCCACGATTTGCAACATTCTGGAAGAGAAAGTCTTCCTCACGTACGACGGTCACCAGGGCATCGTCCGCGCAAAAGGGGTGGACCGGGTGTATGAGGAAGAGGCTCCCATCCGCGAGCACCTTCAGGAAGGCACGTTTGAACTGCACCGATACGACAAACCCTGGGCGGCTGTCGGGTCTGGCCTGGCCTGGCAGATGGGCATCCGCCCGCGCTTCGTAGCCTTCATGGAACTTTATTATCCAGCCCGCGACCGCAACCTTTCCGTTGCCAATCCCGCCGCCTCGCTCAACTCGGTCCGGCTCCGTCCGGCCTGTCTGTTCAGCATCAATTCCGCAATCGATCAGGAACTGGTCATCCTGCCCATCGAGGTGATGCACGAACTGCTGGGGGCCACCGGCGAAGTTAGCGCCCTGGAAATCCGCCTGGTCGATGGCACCCGAATAACAAAAGTCCAAAGCGACCTTCAGGACATCCTTGGGCCTGGATTCCGGGTACTGGACCGCCTGGGACAGAATCCTACCTTGTATAAGATGATGCGTTACGAGAAAGCGGCCGTCTTCCTGATCCTGCTCTTCATCATCATTGTCATCGCCTTCAATATTTTCGGGAGCCTGTCCATGCTCATCATCGAAAAAGAAGAAGACATCCGCACCCTACGGGCGCTGGGCGCACAAGAAAAAACCATCCGCCGCACCTTCGTGCTGGAAGGATGGCTCATCTCCCTGCTCGGCCTGGCCGCCGGGGTGGTTGTCGGCCTGGGGCTCGCCCTGGCGCAGCAGCATCTGGGGCTTGTCAAGATGCCCGGCAACTTCCTCACAGGAGCCTATCCGGTCATCGTAAAAGCCGGCGACATCCTGTGGACGGCCGCCGGCGTATCACTCGTGGGCTATCTCATTGCCCGTCTGCCCGTCAGAAAACTTCCTCGCCTTTTGAGCGAGGTCTGTTAATAATAAGGCATAGTAAATCATAAACATATTTGAACGATAGTTCATTATTTCCCGAAGATGCAACGGAAACAGGAACAATCTCGCCATAAGGATAGTAGTCGTAACGCTCCAAGGACGTTCCGGCATTGTTGAGAACCACTCTCGTGGAGCCCAGGTGTAGACAACCATTCTGGGTATGAATACCAAAGACCTCGTCAGGATTGACACACGTATATCATCCTGACGAGATCCGTTGTTATTATGGGCACGAAGGAAGATTTGTTTCAATCAATTCCCAACCTTTAAACTTGACGTAAAAACCTTCGTGAATAACCAAACGTCGTTTTATATTTCCGTTGCGTTCCCCAAAAACACCTACGGAAATCGTATCAGGAGTACTGAACATCTCATCATAGTCAAACGTTAAGGGATAATAAGTATCCTTGACCAAAAGGAACCGATTGGTTAGTCTTTCCCAAGAGCATGTCCAGTCGTCCGAACAGGAAGCGTGATGTCCATATATTGTAAAGACAGAATCTTCTCTTGATAGGCAGAAGTAAAAACAATTATCTTTGGTATTATGGTAAGATGAAACATATTTGGCTATACATTCTTCTACGGCATCCGGAAGAATGTAAGGAATACGATCTTGCCCAAACCCATCAAAATGGGAGTCTATAATAAATAAAAAGACTAATAGATGTACTATTTTGTTCATAAAAGCATTTATTAATATGTTGGCTTACTACTTTTCCCCAAAACCCTTAAAGAAGTTTGTCCTATCTTTCCTCGAACGTTATTTCCTTTTCCACGTGTCTTTCCAATATCGTTATGAATCTCGCCGGATGGTAAGACAACGTGAATATTAACCGAACGCCCTTCGCGGCCGACCATAGCATCTGTCCCAAATACAGGTATTTGCAAGTGATTTGCAGTATTGGCATCTTTTGTTGACATTGTCCTTTCTGTTATATATCCAGTCTTGGTAGATTCAGGATGACCATGGACTTGGCCAATAATTATAAGCCCTCCTGGGCGATCCAGGAAAGAGGCGCCTGTCGTTGGGGCCGGATAATACTCAATAGTACATTCATCATTTACCCCAACGGGGCCATCTACAGCAAATACAGATGAACTTGAGCGATCAAGAACAATTATCACAGAATGCTCCTGAAGTGTAGCCCTGGATTTATCCGTAGCGCCCTGAACGGCATCATCAATTTGTCCTTCAGCAAATGAAATAATACGACTATTGCTAATCAATTCTTTCGTTGCATCAACAGATGTTGTCGTATTATATTTCTGTTTTATTTCATTGAAAGAATCATCTGAGATTAAACGAGAAGTGGAACTTACAAATCCATCATGTCCTAAATATTTTCCATTCACATTGGAATAGTAATCGTCCATACTGAGACCCGTCGGGTCTATCATATTCACCGGATTCCCGGCGCAGTATGCATACGGACTGAGGTGGTAGTATTTCTCCGCCAGAGGGTCAATGCCGGTGAAGATGCCGTCGGTCGTCTGGAAGCGGGCGCCGCTGTCGTACCAGTTTATGCCAAAGAGCGCGTTCTGGGATTCCTTCCCGGTGTAAAGATAGTCAGTATTT
>ONIQ01000025.1 GCA_900317925.1 uncultured Bacteroidales bacterium
AAGGCTTCACATCGGCAAAGGCCTTCATCAGGGATGCCGGCGTCGGGGCCTTGCCCAGCCAATAGATGGACGTGCCGTTGCACAAGGGATAGATAAACTCGATTACCAGGCCGTACATGTGGGCCATGGGCAGCATGGAGACCATCTTGTCGCCCGCAGGTACGTTGCGTTGACTGAAATCCACGTTCGCGCAGAAATTGCGATAGGTCAGCATAACGCCCTTCGGATCGCCCGTGGAGCCGGACGTGTAATTGATCGTGCTCAGGTCGTCCCAGTTATCGGTCGGGAAATGGACGAATTCCTTCTTGTATCCGTCCGGATATTTCTCGGAAAAGGCGGCATCCAGGTTCTCGTACGCCTTGGTGAGGGCCGGATTGTTGCTATAGAGCAAATCCCAGGTATCCACATCCACCGCCACGCGCAGCCGGGGCATTTTGGTCACATCCAGTTTGGCCCATTTATCGGCATTGGTAAAAAGCATTACGCTTTCGGAATGATCCACCAGATAGCAGATACTTTCCGGCGTAAAATCGGCCAGAATCGGGACAATCACGGTCTCGTAGGTATTCACAGCCATATAGGACATTCCCCAGCGGGCGCCATTACGGGCACATAAGGCTATCCTGTCACCCTTGCGGAAACCGGCCGCTTCGAAGAAAATATGAAAACGAGCGATGGTCTCGGCCATCTGGGCATATGTAAACGACTCGCCGTCAATATTGTTCAGGGCGGGTTTGTCCCAATACGTAAGCGTGGCGGCCTGAAGCCGCTCAAGATAATGAGGATAATTCTTCATATTGATCTACTCTGTATTGTGCAAAAATAGCAAAAAATCGGAGATAAATACTATCTTTGCAAGGATAAATAGATGATTATGAAACGAAAACCGATTGTCGCCCTCATTTACGATTTCGATGGTACCCTCTCTCCCGGCAACATGCAGGAATTCGGTTTTATCCAGGCCATCGGCTCCACTCCGGAAGAATTCTGGACCATGAGTGACAACATCGCCCGCGGGCAGGATGCCAGCAACATTCTGGCCTATATGAAACTGATGTTCGATGAAGCGCGCCGCCACGGCATTCAACTGCGTCACAGCAGTTTCAAAAAATTCGGCCAGCACATCCGCTTCTATGAAGGGGTGCGCGACTGGTTCCGTCTCATCAACCAGTACGGGGAGGCCCACGGTGTTCATATCGAACATTATATCAATTCATCCGGACTGAAGGAGATTATCGAAGGCTCCCCCATCGCCCATGAATTCAAGCATATCTTTGCCTGCACCTATCTATACGATGAGAACGGTATCGCCGAATGGCCGGGAATCGCGGTAGACTATACAGCCAAAACCCAGTTCATGTTCAAAATCAACAAAGGCATTTTCTCCTCACGCGATGCCAAACAGGTGAACGACAGTACCTCGGATGACAGCAAACGCATCCCGTTCACGAACATGATTTATTTCGGCGATGGCGAGACCGATGTCCCCTGCATGAAGATCGTGACCATGTTCGGCGGGAATTCCATTGCCGTTTACGATCCCAAAAATGCCGATAAAAAAGCCAGCGCCCGAAAACTGCACCGTCAGGGACGGGTTAGCTTCGTAGCGCCGGCCGTTTATACCAAAGAGAGCAGAACCTATCGGATCGTATGCTCGATTATCGACAAAATCCGGGTCGATAACGACCTCAAGCAACTCTCCCGGTTCAAATAGTCCCTATTTGACAACCACCTTCAGTTTCGCATAGGCCCTTTCTGCTTTTGCAAGGGCTTTCTCGACGGTTTCGTCCGTAGCCAGGATAACGCCGACGCGACGATGGTCCACGACCTCAGGCTTGCCAAAGAGACGGATCTGGACACCCGGCTCTTCCACCACCTTCTCCAGGTTCTCGAAAACGTATTCTTTCGTATTACCTTGGATGACAATCGCTTTTGAAGCGCTGGGGCCGTACAGGGTAACACCCGGGACCGGAAGGCCCAGAACGGCACGGGCATGCAGGGCGAATTCCGAAAGGTCCTGCGAAATCATGGTCACCATGCCCGTATCATGCGGACGCGGGGAAACTTCGCTGAAAATGACCTGGTCTCCCTTGATGAACATTTCTACGCCAAAAATGCCATAGCCGCCCAAGGCGTCCGTAATGGCCTTGGCAATCTGCTGCGCCTGCTTCAGGGCGTCAGGCGTCATGGCCTGCGGCTGCCAGGATTCCCGGTAATCACCATCTACCTGGTGATGGCCGATTGGCGCCAGGAACGTAGTACCGGCGCTATGGCGAACGGTCAGGAGGGTAATCTCGTAATCGAACGGGATAAAACCTTCCACGATTACCTTACCGCTTCCGGCGCGCCCGCCCGACTGGGAAATTTCCCAAGCCTGCTCCACCTGGGAAGCATCGCGCACCGTACTCTGGCCATGACCGGAAGAGCTCATGACCGGCTTTACCACACAAGGAATGCCGATTTTCTTCACCGCGGCCAGGAATTCTTCCTTCGTTTCCGCAAATGCATACGGAGAAGTCGGCAGGCCCAGTTCTTCGGCCGCCAGCCGGCGGATGCCTTCGCGGTTCATCGTCAGGCGCGTGGCCTTGGCGGTAGGAATGACATGAAAGCCTTCGGCTTCCAGCTTCACCAGGCGATCCGTGGCGATGGCTTCCACTTCAGGAATGATCAAATCCGGTTTTTCTTCGCGGATAACCTTTTCCAATGCATCTCCGTCCAGCATGGACAGGACATGGGAAGACTGGGCGACATGCATGGCCGGAGCGCCGGCATACCGGTCAATGGCAACGACATGAACGCCATACCGCTCTAATTCGATAGCGACCTCCTTGCCGAGTTCGCCCGAGCCGCACAACAAGGCTTTTTTGCCTGAAGGGGTGAAAGTTGTTCCGATCTGGATCATATTTAAAAGTTCGTTTAAAAGGTGTCCACGAATTGCTGTGCAAATATAATAAAAAAAGTGACCGAAGTCATAGGACCCGGTCACCTTTTTTCAGGTTCGTAGAGGATTACTCGGCAACCTTCACCGTAGCGACACGGTTCTTGAAAGCTTTGCCGAAAGCCTCGGTAACACCCTTGCCTTCGCAAGCGGCAACCTTCACGCCAGCCTTCTCAACGATAGCCTTGACAGCAGCAGCACGACGCTCGGCCAGTTTCTGGTTGTACGTAGCGTTGCCAGTCTTGTCGGCATAACCGTTGATCTCAACAGCGGCATCCTCAGGCAGATTGTTGATGAAGTACTCGAGGTGAGCCTTCTCACGCTCGCTGAGCGTAGCCTTGTCGAAGTCGAAGTAGAGGGTAGCAGGGGTAATGATGGACTTGCCTTCCTTGACGATCACCTCGGGCTTGCGAGCCTCGAGCTGGGCGATCTTGTCCTTCAGGGCAGCATTCTCGGCCTCGAGAGCGGCAACCTTGGCCTTGAGGGCGTTGTACTGCTCGGTCGTGAACGGAACAGGAACGACCACAGGGGTAACGGAGGTGTGACGGCTGAAGCCGGTCTTGCCGAGGTTGAAGATCAAACCAGCGGTAGCGGAGAACGGCATGTAGAAACGGCCGTCACGCTTATACTGAGCTTCTTTGGTCAGAAGGACATTCAGGTCGACGAACAGATCTACACGACCACCCAGACGGAAGTCATTGAGGATACCGGCGCCACCGACCCACTCGTAGTTTTTGTCAGCGATAAGACCACCGAAGGAAGCATAAGGGATAACATCCCAGAAACGGGTCTCCTTGTAACCGGAGAACGCATTCGAAATATTCCAGAGAGCGTCTGCATGAATATACTGCTGGGTGAATTTACCCATTTCATCAGTCTTGTTCTTCAGACCTTTCCAACCCACGCGAGCACCTACGCTCGGGGTAAGCCACTTACCGACGAAAGCGTCGACAGCCAAGCCATAACCATCGAACTTGACCAGGTCAGGCATAGCACCGTTAATACCGGCACCGACACCGACAAACCAGTTGTCGCAGAATTCGTTGGTTTCATAGGCACCACGGACAATCTTGCCGTTTTCGTCGCGGTTACCATTCTCCTGCGCATTGGCGCTGAAGGAGAAGCTCAGGAGACCTGCTACTGCAAGTGCACCAAAAATAGCTTTAATACCTTTCATTTTTTTTATAAATAAATTTAAAAATTATCTGTTCCATTGGCAGCAGAAGGCACTTCCTGCTACTGCGATTTCGTGCAAAGTTATAAAGTATTTCACAAAAAAACAAATATTTAGGTTTTTTTCCGTATTTTTGTACAAGAAATAACGGATTCTAATGCAGTTTAAGATAGATTCTTCCTACCGTCCGGCCGGGGATCAGCCCTCTGCGATACAAGGTCTTTGCGATGCACTGCGCAGTGGCGTGGATGCCGTTACCCTCCTGGGTGTTACCGGCTCCGGCAAGACCTTTACCATGGCCAACGTTATCCAGGAGCTGCAACGTCCCGCCCTCATCCTAAGCCACAACAAAACGCTTGCAGCCCAGCTGTATGGCGAATTCAAGTCGTTTTTTCCGGCCAATGCGGTCGAGTACTTCGTATCGTATTACGACTACTATCAGCCCGAAGCCTACATCCCCACGACGGATACCTATATTGAAAAAGACCTCAGCATCAACGAGCGCATCGACCAGTTGCGGCTCAGCGCGGCGTCGGCCCTGATGTCGGGCCGGCGGGACGTCATCGTCATTTCCAGCGTATCCTGCCTGTACGGCATCGGCAATCCGGACGATTTCCACGCACAGACCGTCCACATCCGCAAAGGCGAGGCCAGGAGTCTCACCCGCCTGTTGTACCAGCTGGTGGAGGGATTGTACTCGCGGACCGAAACGGATTTCAAGCGGGGAACCTTCCGCGTGCGCGGGGATACGGTCGATGTTTTCCTCGGCGGAGCGGATTACGCCGTCCGCATCGAGTTTTTCGGCGACGAGGTGGACCGGCTGACCGTCATTGACCCGGTGACGGGGGCCGCCATCGAGGAAATCGAAGAAATCTCCATCTACCCGGCCGGCAACTTCGTCACCACGCGGGAACGCAGCATCCAGGCCGTCAGCCACATCCAGGACGACCTGAAAGCCCAGATCGATTGGTTCCAGGAAATCGGCAAACCGCTGGAAGCCAAACGCCTGCAGCAGCGTGTAGAGAATGATCTGGAAATGATCAAAGAAATGGGATACTGCCCCGGAATTGAAAACTATTCGCGGTATTTTGACGGACGGGAGCCGGGCCAGCGGCCCTTCTGCCTGCTGGATTATTTCCCGGACGACTTCATTACCTTCATTGACGAAAGCCACGTGACCCTGCCCCAGATCCGGGCCATGTACGGCGGAGACCATTCCCGCAAGAGCGTACTCGTAGAATATGGATTCCGGCTGCCCGCCGCATCGGACAACCGGCCGCTCACCTTTGAAGAATTCGAGGGCCTGACGCATCAGACCGTTTATGTAAGCGCCACGCCAGCCGACTACGAGCTGGACAGATCGGGCGGTCTGGTGGTGGAACAGGTCGTGCGGCCCACCGGCCTGCTGGATCCGCCCGTAGAGGTCCGTCCCACCAAAAACCAGGTGGACGACCTGCTGGAAGAGATCCGCAAACGCGCCGAGCTCGACGAACGCGTCCTGGTCACCACCCTTACCAAACGCATGGCCGAGGAACTCTACGAATATATGACACGTGCGGGCGTACGATGCCGCTACATCCACTCCGATGTGGACACGACCGAGCGGGTGGAAATTATCGAGGATTTCAAGAACGGTCTCTTTGACGTGCTCATTGGCGTGAACCTCCTGCGCGAAGGCCTGGACATCCCGTCCGTTTCCCTTGTGGCCATCCTGGATGCCGACAAAGAGGGCTTCCTGCGTTCGGGCCGGGCCCTGACCCAGACGGCAGGACGCGCCGCCCGGAACCTCAACGGTCTGGTCATCATGTATGCCGACACCATCACCGCATCCATGGAGGAAACCATCCGCGAAACCGACCGGCGTCGCGCCAAACAAATCGAATACAATAAGTTACATCATATTACCCCCAAACAGATTGCCGTTAAACTGAATCCACTGGCCGCCGAACTCTACCAGGAAAAGGCCGCCAATCCGCGCCTGGCGAACAGCCCCAGCGGCCGCATCAGCGCGCCCGATTCGGTCTCCTCTCCCACCTATATTCCCAGTCCGTCGGAACTGGGCCGGGGAACGGTTTCCGTGGGCTTCGGTCACGATTCCCTCCGCGAAGACCGGGCCGCATACAGCGACGGCTTTGTCAAAGCCGACCTGGCCGCCGTCCTCCAGGATCCGGTCATCCGTTCCATGAGCCGTTCCCAAATTGAAAAGATGATTGCAGAAGACAAACGGAGGATGGAGAAATCGGCATCCACCCTGGATTTTTCGGCCGCGGCCAAATACCGCGACGAGATGTGGGCCTTGCAAGAGTATTTGAAAGTCTGGTCTGAAAAATAACATCATGGATATCATAGAAGAGAAATTCCCACACTATGACCCGGCGGGGCAGGAAATGGTTCGGAAGGCCTATGAGATAGCCTCCCGGGCCCTTGCCGAAGACAAACGCAGCGACGGATCCCCCTTTATCGGCCACCCGATGGGCGTCGCCCTGATCGCATCGGACGAGATTGCCCTCCCGGCCGAATGCGTCGCCGCGGTTTTCCTGCATGAGACCCAGCGCATGCATCCCGATGCCGATATCCGGCAGGAACCTTTCAGCCACGACATCTATACCATGGTGGACGGTTTGAACAAGATTTCCACCATCAAACCGAAAGATACCCGGCTGGAAGCCGAGAATTATAAGAAACTGATTGTCCAGTATTCCACCGATCCCCGTGTGGCGGTGCTGAAAATCGCCGACCGCCTGGAGGTCATGCGACACCTGGACATGTTCCCCAAATCTTCCCGCGAAAACAAGATTCTGGAGACGCTCATGCTGTACATTCCCCTCGCCCACCAGCTGGGCCTGTACAACATCAAAAGCGAAATGGAGAACATCTACTTCCGCTTTGCCGAGCCGGAGCAGTACCGGGCCATCACCAATAGCCTGAAAGCTACGGAGAAAGACCGCATCGAACTGACCGCCCAGTTCATTGAGCCGCTCAAGAAAAAGCTCTCCGATGCGGGTATCCGGTACAAACTGAAGATCCGCACCAAGACCGCCTGGTCCATCTGGAAGAAAATGCAGAAGCAGAAAGTGGATTTTGACGGGGTGTACGATGTCTTCGCCATCCGGTTTATCATTGACTGCGACGGGGGACATGAAGAGGAACTGGATCTCTGCTGGAAGGTATATTCCTTTGTTACCGAAGAATATACGCCAGACATGAACCGTTATCGAGACTGGCTCACCAATCCCAAGCCGAACGGGTACGAGTCGCTGCACATCACCGTCAGCAACCGTGAAGGCGCCAACATCGAGGTGCAGATCCGGACCAAGCGAATGGACGACGAGGCCGAAAACGGCCACGCCTCGCACTGGTCCTACAAGGGCATCAAACACGATGAGATGATGGACCGCTGGCTGCTTTCGGTCCGCAACACCCTGGAGCATCCGGGCCTCGTAAAGGACGAGGACATCCCGCTCCCGCCGTCCCGTGAAATCTTTGTATTCACCCCTACGGGCGAGCTGAAAATCCTGCCCGCAGGTGCGTCCATCCTGGATTTTGCCTTCATGATCCATACCGGCATCGGCTCCCGGTGCACCGGCGGAAAAATTAACGGGAAAGTCGTCCCCATCAAGGAAACCCTCAAGACCGGTGACGTGGTGGAGATCCTCACCAGCAAAAACCAGCACCCCACATCGAGCTGGCTGGCCGCGGTGGTCACATCCAAGGCCCGCACCAAGATCCGCCAGCTTCTGAATGAGGACGAATACAAGAAGGCCGCTTCCGGCAAGGAACTGCTTTCCCGCCGGCTGAAAAACTGGAAGCTCACCCTCAAGGACGAGCTGCTCCATGACATCATGAAGAAGCTCAAATACCCGACAGTGAATTCCTTCTATGCCGCCGTCGGAGACGAGACCATCGATGTCAACACCATCAAGACCTATCTGCTGGACCATATCAAACAGCAGCAGAATACGGAGAATACGACCGAAATCACCCACGATGCCTGGACCGGCGAACGCGAGCAGGCGGGGTCGGACGACATCCTGGTCCTGAATGCAAAAGACCTCAAGGGGCTGGACTACAAGATGGCCAAATGCTGCCACCCGGTCTATGGAGACAACGTATTCGGCTTCGTAACCCGGACCGAAGGAATCAAGATTCACCGGATGTCCTGCCCGAACGCCTCCCGCCTAATCGCAGCCTATCCCTACCGCATCCAGAAAGTCCGGTGGGCCGATACGCCCTCATCGGGCAATTTCCAGGCCGGCCTGCGGATCACAGCCGGTATGGAGACCCAGGTCATCAACCAGATCATGGATATCGTCGGGTCCTTCAAGGCCTCCGTACGGTCCTTCAGCGTGTCGGAGAACGCGCGCAATTCCACCTACGACATTACCCTGAAAATCGCAGTCCCGTCGCATCTGGAACTCGATAAGGTCATTTCGCAGATTCGCCTGCTGAAGAATGTAATCAAGATCAACCGCAGTTAGCGGCGCGCATCCAGGGCTTTCCGGAAAGCAGCGGCATTGCGCAAGTGCTCGCTGTAGGTAGTTGCGAACCGGTGTGTGCCGTCCATGGCCGGCGAAGCGCAGAAAAACAGATACCCGTGATGGTCGGGATGCAGCACCGCCTCCAGGCAATCCTTCGAGGGTACGCAGATCGGGCCCGGCGGGAGTCCCGTATTTAAATACGTGTTATAAGGGGAATCCACGGCCAGATGCCGCTTGAGAATGCGGCGCGGTTCATAATCAAAACAGAAAGCCACCGTAGGATCGGCCTCCAGTTTCTGACCGATGGCCAGCCGGTTCAGGTACACCCCCGCCACCAATGGCATTTCCGGGACATAATTGGTTTCGGACTGGACGATGGAAGCCAGCACCGACACCTGCTTGGGCGTCAGGTCCCGGTCCTTGGCCAGGGAGCGGCGCTCATCGGTCCAGAAAGCATCCCACGCCTTTTTCTGCGTTGCCAGGACCTCTTCCGGCGTTGCCGTCCAGTAAACCTGATAGGTATCGGGCAGCAACAGCGAAAAGACATCCTGCGGCGTGAATCCAAAAGAGGCCAACAGTTCCCTGTCGCACAAGGCGGCATGCATCGAAGCGGAATCCAGCAGCAGCTGGTTGGCAATCTTCCGGGCGATGGCGCCTTTCAGGCGCATGGTTCCGGACAGCACCAAGGGCACCGGCGTCTGCCAGCCATGCTGGAGCATCCGGGTCACATACACGCTGGGCGCCGCTGCCGGAACCACATAATGGCCCGGCTTCAGGTGCGGTTTCTCCTGGGCGAAGACCCGCTCCACACTCTTCGGCCTACGGGCGCCACAACTATCCCGTACAAAAGCGACCACTTCGCTCAACGGGGTATCGGGATAGACATACAGATGGGTTTCCTTCCGGAAATTCGGCAGCTTCCGGTCGGCATATTTCCGCAACAGGGAAAGGCCGGGGAACACCAGCAGCAGCGCCAGGGCAGCCCCGAACAGCAGGGAATTCCGGAAACGGGTTGCCATTATTGCTTCCGGAGATAAATGGTGTCACCTTCCCGCGGAACGTAACCGGCCGGGAAACCGTTCATTTTTTCCACGGAAGCCTGCTTTACGCCAAACCGCTGGCAGATATCGTGCAGGGTGACCGGCTGGTCGTCCACGATAAATTTATCCAGGCCTTTGGCTGCCTGCTTTTTCTTGGCCTGCAAATAGACAATGGTGCCGGGCTCCAGACGCGTCTCTTCCTGCATATCGTTGAATTTCAGCAATTCACGCAAGAAAAGATGGTTGGACGCGGCAATCGTGGCCCAGGTCTCCCCTTCTACCGAATACAGGAAGGGAACGCCGTTGCGGGAATACATCTCGCGGCTCAAAGGGAAATGGAATTCCTCCCGGGCGGCCTCGGTCAGGCGCTGGGGCTCTTCCAGGGAAAGCGGCGATGCCGGAATATCCTTGAATACTTCGTCGCGATACGCCGTGGCGTCAGCGGTCTTCCGGCGTTTGCGGTGCTTGGCGCGGACCTTCCCGGCCTTCTGCTTCGGAGCCTTTTCTCCCGCGGTGACGGTTTCCGGCTCCGGTGCAGGCGCTTCCTCACCGTCCAGGGCAACCGCATCGCCTACCGTCATCCGGTCGTATTGCGAAAGGTTGTAATCTTCAATGATTTTAATCAGTTTGGACGCATACTGCGGATCTGTGGCATAACCCGCCTTCTTCAAGCCGTGCGCCCAGGCTTTATAATCCGTCAACTCATTCTCGAAGAGGAACTTATAACGGTCCCGATAACGCAGGAAATCACTGTGGTCGCGGAAACTTTCATCGGCCGAGCCGTACACCCGGAAACACTCGTTCCGGCGGTCATCGTCCACCTTCATGGTCTTGCCCTTCCAGTCGTGGCACTTGATCCCGAAATGGTTGTTTCCCTTGGAAGCCAGCTCCGACTGGCCGTAACGGGACTCCAGCAACCCCTGCGCCAGGGTAATGCTGGCCGGGACACCGGTCCGGTACATTTCACGCACCGCGGTAGCGGAGTATTTGGCGATATATTTCTCCTGCGGGGATTTATCGGCCGAAACGGCCAGGATGGCGCCCACCAGGACAAGCATCAAGAAAAGCCTCTTCATAAAACCGTTATTTGTTCTGCTAAGATAGCAAATTATTCGCCACGCACCAAAGGAATGTTAAAAACATCCCCATCGTCGGCAGCAAAGCTGTTCGGGAAAACCGTCCGGCACTCCTGTTCGTACGCCAGCCGGTCGCTGCAGCGGGAAGAATAATGGCCGATCACCAATTTCCCGACACCGGCTTCCAGGGCGCAACGGGCGGCCTGAAGGGTGGTAGAATGGTGGCGCAGGGCAGCCTGGTCGGCCAGGGCGTCCAGATAGGTGGCCTCGTGATAGAGCAGGTCCACCCCCTTCACCCATTGCGCCAGTTCCGGGAAGGGAGCGGTGTCGCTGCAATAGGCAAAGCTGCGAGGCACATAGGGACGATAGGTGGCAACACTGCAGGGGATAACGGTCCCGTCTTCGCGGTGTACATCCTCGCCGCGTTTCAGGGCGCCAATCTCCGTCAGCGTAAAGCCATGCTGCGCCAGCACGTCCTTCCGCACGTTCAGCTGCGGTTCTTTTTCACGGAAAAGGAATCCGTACGTTTCGATCTTGTGGTTCAGCGGGAAAGCGGAAATCTGCACCGATTTGGTCTCGTACACCACCTCCGGTCCCTTCATTTTCAAGGGGATATGACGGATCTCAAAGTCCACCCCCTCTCCGTAATAGGACAGGAAGAATTTGAGGATGGGGCCAAAGTTCGCGGGCGCGTATATATTTAAAGGCTGGCCCCGACGCAGCATCCCCATCGTGGAGAGCATGGGAAAGAGGCCGAACACATGGTCCCCATGGATGTGCGAGATAAAAAGGGAATCGATGCGCATCAAGGGGATGCGATACCGCTGCAGCTGCTTCTGGACACCCTCCCCGCAATCCAGTAAAAACAAGCGCCCGTGTACGGACAGTACTTGGGCGCTCTGTGATCTTCCGGGGACGGGCATGGCCGAGGCCGTACCCGCCACCGTCAGTTTAAAATCCATCGTTACTCACCTTTCTCGAGCTTATCCTTGAGCGCTGCAAGCTCAGAGATATCGCCGAGGGTGGTCTTCTCGATGTTGCTGTTGATCTTCTTGACAGCCTTCTTAGTGGTGTCGGCTTCGGCAGCCACCTTGGCTTCTTTCACCTCGCTATAGGTGCGGACATGGGAAAGAAGGATGCGGCGGGTGCTGCGACGGAGCTCGGTCACCTTGAACGGAAGGGTCTCGCCGGCAACGGCCTGCTTGCCATCTTCCTTCACGAGGTCGCGGGTGAAAGCGAAGCCTTCATCCTCGCCCTGGAGCTTGATGTTGGCGCCCTTGTCGGTCAGGGAAGCGACCGTACCTTCCACCACGGAGCCCACAGGATACTTGGCTTCTACCTCGTCCCAAGGATTCGGCAGCAGCTGCTTGTGACCCAGGCTGAGTTTGTGGTTGGCCTCGTCGAAGTCAAGGATCTGAACGTCGATGACATCACCGGTAGCAACCATCTCGGACGGATGTTTGATCTTGTTCCAGGACAGGTCGCTGATGTGGACCAGGCCTTCGACGCCGTCTTCCAGCTCGGCGAAAACACCGAAGTTGGTGATGTTGCGGACGGTAGCCTTCTGCCGGGAACCGACGGGATATTTCTCGCGGATGCTCTCCCAAGGGTTCTGGGTAAGCTGCTTCAGACCGAGGGACATCTTGCGGTTCTCGCGATCCAGATTGAGGATCTGGGCCTCGACCTCGTCGCCCACCTTCAAGAAATCCTGCGCGCTGTGCAGGCGCGGGCTCCAGGACATCTCGGAAACATGGATAAGGCCTTCCACGCCGGGCTCAACCTCCACGAAGGCACCGTAATCGGCGATGAGGACCACTTTACCCTTAACCTTGTCACCCTCCTTGAGGTTGGGATCCAGGTTATCCCAAGGATGCGGGGTAAGCTGCTTGTAACCCAGGGCGATACGCTTCTGCTGGGGATCGAATTCCTTGACGACGACCTTGATCTTCTCGTCCAGGGAAACCACCTCTTCGGGATTGTCCACGCGGCCCCAGGACAGGTCGGTAATGTGGATGAGACCGTCTACACCGCCCAGGTCCACAAATACGCCATAGTTGGTAATATTCTTGACGACGCCTTCGAGGATCTGACCTTTCTCAAGCTTGGAGATGAGTTCGCTGCGGCGGGCTTCCTGCTCGGCCTCGAGCAGGGCCTTGTGGGAAACGACCACGTTGCGGAATTCCGGATTGATCTTGACGATCTTGAAATCCATGGTCTGGTTGACGAACTGATCGTAGTCGCGGATGGGTTTGATGTCGATCTGCGAACCCGGAAGGAAGGCCTCGATGCCGAACACGTCGACGATCATACCGCCCTTCGTGCGGGTCTTCACGAAGCCCTTCACGATTTCATCGTTGTTGTAGGCCTCGTTGACGCGATCCCAGGACTTCAGGGCGCGAGCCTTCTTGTGGGAAAGGATCAACTGGCCCTTGCGGTCTTCTGCGGACTCCACGTAAACTTCTACTTTATCACCCACCTTCAGTTCCGGATTGTAACGGAACTCAGGAGCGGCGATGACACCCTCGCTCTTGTAACCGATGTTTACGATTACTTCGCGTTTGTTGATGCCGGTCACGACACCTTCCACGACCTCGTTCTCATTCACTTTGGAAAGAGTCTGGTCATAAGCCGCCTCGATGTCTGCGCGGTTCTCCTCACCGGGAGCAACCGTGTTCTCGAAAGCATCCCAATCGAACTCCTCGGGAGCGATGGAAGCGTTCAGCGGCGCCTTTTTAATTTCTTCTGCCATAATTACTTAAAACTTTTGAATTAGGACGTTTAACATTATTTTCCGTGCCCCTCCCGGAATACGAAAACGCGCCCCCGGGAAAAAGGGCGCGCAAATATAAGAATAAATTCCGATACTCAAAGAATATTTTACAGCATTTTTCGCCGGATGAACACGAAGAGGATGATGACCAGCGACAGGATCATCACCCCCACGATCACCAGCCACGCCCAGGGAAGACCCGCCAGCGGCAGTTTCACGTTCATGCCGTAGAAGCTCGCCACCAGGGTGGGCGGCATGAGCAGCAGCGACACCAGGGTAAAAATCTTCATGATGCTGTTCTGCTCCAGATTGATCAGACCCACCACCGTATCCTGCAGGTATTCCAGCCGTTCAAAACTGAAATTCGCATGGCTGATCAGCGAAGCGATATCTTGCAGGAGCACGTTGAAACGGGGCTCCAGATCCTTGGGATACTTGTTGCTCTTGAGCAGGTTGGAAATGAGCCGCTGCTTATCCACTACATTCTCGCGGATGATCATCGTATTCTCCTGTAACTGATTGATATCCAGAAGGAACTCCTCGTTGATATCCTCTTTCTGGTTGATGCGCCGGCTGTACTGCGAGATCTCCTTGCTCATCAACTCGATCATATCCGCATCCAGGTCCACGCGCTGGTCCATGATGGTGGCGAAAATCGCATAGCCCGACGTGTACTGTTTCGGCATCGCCTCGATTCGGCGCTGCAGTTCGGTAAACGACCGCAGCGGCACCTCGCGCAGGGTGGTGAGGGTATTGCCCACAAGGGTGAAGGACACCGCTTCTTCGGTATATTCCTCCGGACCCGGCATCAGGAAGTTGGTGTTGGCGAAGATCACCTTGTCCGTCTCGCGGAAACGGGAGGAGCTTTCAATCTCCTCGGCCTGCGCCCGCGTCTGGATATCCGTCCCCAGGAATGCCTCCGTGGCATGTTTTTCCTCCCCGCTGGGAGCCAGCAGGTCGATCCACAATACGCTCTCCCGCTTGATGGAAACAAAATCCGTTTCCGACAGGGAAACCAGTATCTTTCCGTTTACCTTGTAAAAAATATTCAGCATATCTCTTACTTTTGTGTCCGGCACGATAGCGTCGGGGGGTTAATCGTGCAAAGGTAGGAATATTTTTCGTTTATCCAACCCTTACGGCTTGAAAATCTGGCGTTGGGCGATGGAACGTCCCAGCGTCAGCGAGTCGGCATACTCCAGGTCATCGCCAAATCCCAGGCCCCGCGCCAGCGAGGAAACCTTTACCAGCGGGCCTTCGATCTGCCGGTAGATATAAAAGGCGGTCGTCTCCCCTTCCACATCTCCGCTCAAGGCCATGATGACTTCGATTTCGGACCCGGCCTGCACCGCTGCCTGCACCCGGTCCCGGAGCTGGCGGATGGTCAGGTCGGACGGTCCGACGCCCGCAATCGGCGAAATAATCCCTCCCAGGACGTGGTACAGGCCATGATACTGGCCCGTAGCCTCGATGCTCATCACGTCCCGCACATTCTCCACCACACAGATGAGCCTGCGGTCGCGGGAACGGTCGGAACAAATGGAGCAGACATCCCCGTCCGCAATCATCATGCATTCCCGGCAGTAATGCGCCTCGTCCCGCAGCCGGTCGATGGCCTGCGTGAAATGATGCACGTTTTCGGACGGCTGGCGCAGCAGGTGCAAAGCCAGACGCAAGGCGCTGCGTCGGCCTACGCCGGGCAGCGTCCCGATCGCCTCGACCGCCTCCTGCAGCAGCCGGGAAGGAAAGGGTGCGTCAAGCATCCTTCTTTTCGTTCTGGTAAGCGGTCACCGCCGCACGCACCTGGCCGTATTCCAGCAGGAGCTTGCGGGCATAGTCGTAATCCTCGATTCCGGTCTCTTCCATGATCATGCGGGTACCGCGGTCCACCAGTTTGTGGTTCGTCAGCTGCATGTCCACCATCTTGCTGCCGCGCACATGTCCCAGGCGGATCATCACCGACGTGGAAATCATGTTCAGAACGAGTTTCTGGGCCGTTCCGGCCTTCATCCGCGTACTGCCTGTCACGAATTCCGGTCCTACGACCACGACGATGGGAATCTCCGTCGCAGCCGCCAGGGGCGAATCTTCGTTGCAGGTAATGCAACCGGTGAGCATCCCCTTTTCACGGGCGATTTCTACCGCGCCGATCACATAAGGCGTCGTACCGGAAGCGGCGATGCCGATGACCACGTCATCTACCGTGGGCTGGAAGGGCTGCATATCGGCCCAGCCGCCTTCCCGCTTGTCCTCGGCCGCCTCAACGGCGTTGCGGATCGCCCGGTCGCCGCCGGCAATCAGGCCGATGAATTTGTCGTGCACCCCGTAAGTCGGAGGAATCTCCGAAGCATCCACGATGCCCAGCCGGCCGCTGGTTCCGGCGCCCAGGTAAAAGACCCGGCCGCCACGACGCATGCGTTCCACGATGCCGTCCACCAGGGCTTCAATCTTGTCCATGGCCCGGGCCACCGCCACGGGCACCGTACGGTCCTCGGCATTGATGGCCGTCAGGATCTCCCGCGTGGACATCTTCTCCAGATGGTCGTAGCGGGACGATTGTTCCGTTGTTCTCATATTATGAATGATATTTTACCAAACCTTCCATCGGCTCCGGCAGGAAAACCGAAAACCGGATGCCGTATTCGGCACCCACCCGCTGCAGGATCTCACGGCAGGCATAACCGAAACCGCCCACCACGCCCACCGGGCAGTTCGCCACGTCGTACTGTTTCAGCGCCCGCTCGATGAAATCGCGGAAATTCTGTTCCACCAGCCGGGTTACATAGTCCGACTTGCCGTAGCGTGCCATGATCCAGGGAGCGAAACTTCCCAGGTATTTGGCCGGAGTTTCGCTCTTATAGACGTTGCGTACCACCGTCATGTAATCCACATCATATTCCTTGGCGAAGGGTTCTGCCACGTCGGCCGGCACCAGACCTTTCAGGATATCGGACATAAACAGGCGTCCCAGACGGGTTCCACCGCCCTCGTCGCCCAGGATAAAACCGGCCGACCGGACATTCTTGACAATCTTCTCCCCATCGTAGAAACAGCTGTTGGAGCCGGTTCCGAGGATGGCCGCGATACCTTTTTCCCTGCCGCAGACGGCACGGGCCGCATCCAGCAGATCAGAGGCATATTCAATGTCGATGTCCGGGAAATACTCGCGCAGGACGGCGTCCAGGGGCTTCGCCATTTCAGGGACTTTCTCATCCCTTACCGGGATCAGGCCGGCCGCATAGAAATGGATTTCCCGCACATCGCTGCACGATATGCCATTCTCTTTCAAGGTGTTAACCGCCTCCTGCACCACCGGTGGGATGACGCTTACCGCGCCGGTAGCCACATTCAGTCCAAGTGTTTTGAAACGAAGCCGGACCTGTCCTCCGTCGGCGACAACCCAATCGCATTTGGTTGCACCGCTTTCTGCTATGATAATCATCAGATTCTTTTTTTTATGGCACAAAGATAAAAAGTTTTCGGGAATTTCTTACCTTTGATCCCATGGAAGTATTTTCCCTTATAACCGGCATCCTGTACCTGTTGCTGGAAATCCGACAGAAAAATGCCATGTGGATCGTAGGTATCCTTACCTCCGGAGCGGCCGTCGTCGTCTTCGCCAATGAGCATTTGTATGCCTCCATGTGTTTGAATATCTATTATGTAATTATCTCATTCTGGGGGCTTTATACTTGGAAGCGAGATGCCCGGAAAGTTGCGTCCGAAGAAATTCATCTGGAGAAACTGACGCTCCGGACCGGCCTGTTGAGCATCCTGCTGCTGACCGGAGGAACAGCCGGGTTTCTCTGGTTGCTGCGCACGCTGGGAGACCCGATGTCCGGTCTGGACGCCTTCGTCACCATCCTCAGCGCCATCGCCACCTGGTGGCTCACCCGGTCCATCCCCCAGCAGTGGATCCTGTGGATCATTGCCGATGCCCTGAGTTCCTGGCTGTGCTGGCGCACGGGTATTCCCTGGATGGCCCTCCTGTACCTCGTCTATTGCATGGGAGCCGTCTACGGCCTCTACCACTGGCTCAAAGGCGGCCGCTACGTACAATAGTTTAGGTCTATTCCGGAAAAAAGACTATCTTTGCGTCCTTGCAACTACGTATTAGTTCCGGCTGCTAGAGCACCGCAATCAACTCAACCTTGAAGATAAGGGTAGCGCACGGCGGGATGGCCCCGTGGGCGCCGGCTTCGCCATAGGCCAGGTTGTACGGGATGTACAGCATCCATTCCGAGCCTTCCTTCATCAGCTGGAGGGCTTCGGTCCAGCCGGCAATGACCTGGTTCACGCCGAAGACGGCCGGCTCGTTGCGGTCATAAGAGCTGTCGAACTTCATCCCGTTGATAAAAGTGCCCTCATAATGGCAGCGGACCTTGTCGGTGCGCTTCGGACTGCGGCCGGTGCCTTCCTTCAGCACCTTGTACTGCAGACCGCTGGGCAGGACCTTCACACCCGCCTCCCTGGCATTCGCGGCCAGGAATTCTTCGCCTTCCTTCTTCATCGCATCGGCGATCTCGGCATTCTCGGCCGCCTTTTCAGCTTCCAGATGGGCGAAATAGTCCTGCAGGACCTTTCCAGCCTCTTCCAGAGAGAGGACCGTCTTTCCACCTTCCAGCGAGTCCTTCAGACCCGCCAGAAAATCCTCGTATTGCAGGCGGCTGATACCCGACTGCATCATGCTATGGGCGATATTCATGCCCAGGGCGTAACTGTTCTTATCCATATCTTTTCTCAATTTGGAATGCAAAAGTACAAACATTTTTCTTTAGATTTGCAAAAGAATTGTTCACGCCCCATGTTTCTGCACCGTTTCCTGATGGTTTTGTGCGCTGCCGGCCTGCTGTTTCCGACCCCGGACGCCCTGGCCCAGACCGATACGCTGGCTGCTGCCGCCATCACGGGCAACGGACTCCGAGGCGTCATCACCCCCGGACAGGAAGCCCCGGCCGCCCTGCTGAAGGGCGCGGCCGACCTGGGCGAAGTCGTGCGGATGTTCAGCGGCCTGCAGCTCAAGGATTACGGTGGGATCGGCGGGATGAAGACCGTCAACATCCGCAGCCTCGGCAGCGAGTACACGGGAGTTTACATCGACGGGATCGCCGTCGAGAATGCCCAGAACCGGCAGGTAGATCTGGGACGCTTCGCTCCGGAGAGCTTTTCCGGGGCCGAATACTACGTGGGTGAGCAGGCCGGCATCCTGCTCGCCGCCAAGGAATTCTGCACGGCCGGGAGCCTGTATTTTTATTCCGTTCCCATCCGGGAAGACCGCACGGAACTTCGCCTGCGCGGCGGAGCCTTCGGCATGGTCTCCCCTTCGCTGGCCTTCCAGAAATGTTTCCGAAAAGGCTGGTGCCATCGAAGCGAGGTGCAAACCACCTTCGCGCACGGCCGCTATCCCTTCTACTGGAAGCAGTACGACACCACCATGACCCGCGAGAATGCCGACATCCAGGCCCTGCGCCTGCAGAGCCGCCTGGAGAAAGGGAAATGGAAGTCAACCCTCTATTTTTACGATTCCGAACGCGGGCTTCCCGGCGCCGTCATCCGCCGGCCCAAGGGGCAGCTCCTTTCCGCCGACCGGCAGACCGACCGTGATTTCTTCCTCCAGAGCATCTGGAAGGACGAAAATTGGTGCATCCGGGGGAAGTATTCCTGGCGTTATACCCGCTACCGCACCGACCCGTACCGGGATCCTTCGGCCATGCCCGTCGACAACCGCTACCTCCAACACAACGCCTACCTGTCTGCGGCCTGGCATCATCCTGTCACCCGCCAGTGGGCACTGGAGACGGCTGCCGACCTGGAATACGATTACCTGGACGCCAACCTGCCCGATTTTGCCTATCCGCACCGGCTCGGCAGCTGGATCGCCGTTGGGAACCTGTTTACATTCAAGCATTTGCGTTTCAGCGCCAACCTGGCCTGGCAGGGCGCGGCCGACCGGGTCACCACCCGGACCAGCGGCTTCTCCCGCCAGAACGATTTCCGGCATTTCTTCTCCCCGTCCCTGGTGGCGAACACCAATATCGGCCCCTTTACCATCGACGCCTTTGTGCGGCGCGTATGCCGGATGCCCTCGTTCAACGACCTGTATTACACCCTTGTGGGCAATGCCGCCCTGGAACCGGAACGGGCCCTGCTGTCGAATCTGGGCATCAAATGGAACAGCTTCCCGATCCGGAACCTATGGGTGGAAACATCGGTCCGGATCTTCCACAACTCGGTCCGCGACAAAATCGTAGCCGTTCCCACCACCAGTTCCTTCCGCTGGAGCATGTATAATATAGGAAGGGTGGAGATGACCGGAGCCGACGCGCTGGCACATCTGCGGTATTCATGGTCGCATAAACGGAATTACCTGGACCTTCGTTTCACCTACACCTGGCAGCATCCGGACAAGATTGTACCCTATATCCCCGAGCACAGCATTTCCTTCGCCGGAGATTGCCGGCTGGGTCCTTGGCAGTTCTGCCTTTCCGTGCTGTCCAATGCGGAACGTTACACCACCCAGACCGCCTTTCCCGAATATCGGCTGTCCCCCTTCCTGACGGCCGATGCACGTGTGCGTTATACCTGGCGGGAATGGACCGGCGGCATCAGCCTGAACAACCTCACCGATTCCGATTATGAGTATGTAAAAGGCTACCCGATGCCCGGCAGGCATCTTCTGTTGTCTCTGCAATACGGTTTTTGAAAAAATAATGTATCTTTGTGTCCGTAAAAAAATGATGATATGAAAAAACATGCACTGCTGATTATCAGCTGCCTCCTGTCGCTGGCAGTGACGGGATGCTTCAAGGACAACGGGGATGAGCCCGTCGTCATCACCTCCGAGGACGATGTCCTTGCGGGTGAGGTAGTTACAGTAGGTGAAGAGAGTTTGCAGTCTTTCTACAAACTCTTCGTCCTAAATGAAGGGAATTTTAACAAAAATGAAGCTTCCCTGGACTTCTTCCGTTTCACGGACGGGAAATACGTCCGCAACGCCTTCAGCCAGATGAATCCAACCCTTACCGGTGGCCTGGGATCCGTTGCCAACGATTTCCAACTCTTTTACAATACGGCCTGGATTACGGTGAACCAGTCCAACCTGGTGGAGGTAATCCACGCCAAGAATGAAAAACATGTTACCAGTTTCGAGATTCCGAGCCCGCGCGAAATTGCTTTTGATGGCGCCTTCGCTTACGTAACTTCTTATGCAGGAGCCTATTATGGCGGAGAAGACCGGCTGGGCGCCCTTTATCGTATCAACCTTGCGACGGAGAAGGTGGACGGACACATTGAGGTTGGCTATCAGCCGGAAGGCGTTACGGTTTGCGGAGACTATGTCTTTGTGGCCAACTCCGGGGGGTTCCACACCGGTTATGACAATCGCGTTTCCGTCATCGACCGCGCCTCGTTCACCGTTATTCGCCAAATTGAAGTAGCACCCAACCTGAAAGAGATTGTCTCGGATGGCCAGCGGTATCTATGGGTGCAGTCCCAGGGCAACTGGGGCGACATCCACTCTGGCATCTATCAGATTGATGCCGAATCATTTACAGTTGTTCCCCAAACCAACGATCTCAAGAATGTCCGCGCCAGCGTGACGTATTTCGATCCAATCGGAAACTACTTCTATGTCATCGGTACGGAGGACGAATTCGATTGGGGAAAAACCAACAAGGATTACACCCTCTGGTCTATCCATGCAGGAAGCGGGAAAGTACAGAGCAAAGCTTTCTCCGCAGATATGCGGCGGCAGATTTCCACGCCGTACGGCATGGCCATCGACCCCATCCAGGGTGTCCTGTACATTACCGATTCGGGCAACGGAACCAACCCGGGCACCGTTTCCGCCTTCGATTCCGACCAGAAGATGAAATGGACCCGGACGGCCACCGCGGGATTCTTCCCGGGGCACCTTGCCCTCTATTATCCGTACAGGGACTAACGGTCGCCCCACTCCCGGAAGGGATGGGCCAGCAAATAAGAATTATAGAATCGGCGGTCGCCGGTGACCTCCTTCCCCAGCCATGCCGGGTGTTCGAAGGGCTCATCGGAACTGCCGAGTTCAATTTCCGCCATGACCAGCGGCGCATTGTCGCCATAGAACTCATCCACCTCGAAGAAGCGTTCGCCGGCGGGAATGATATAGCGGGTTTTGTCGATGAAGCCGCCCTGACAAAGTGTCATCAGGTCCCGGGCGTCCTCCAGCGGGATTTCCTTTTCCCACTCGAAACGGCTGATTCCGTCCAGGGAGGGGCCTTTGATGGTCAGGAAGCCCTGTTCTCCGCGGATCCGCACGCGGACCGTCCGCCCGGCTTCATGGGCGATATACCCCTGGGTAATCCGACAACTGCGGACCGCTTCCTGTTTGAAAGCGTCCGACACCACCCGGAATTTGCGTTCGGTTTCGATATGCATCACTACATCAGCCAAGATTGAATATCACGCCCCGCTTCCAGCGCCTCGCGGATTTCCGTCGAGGAGATATCCACCCGGGGAGCGTCCAAAATGTCGATTTTATAGGCAGGATCCTCTGCCAGCAGGCTGCTGCGGAGGGCTTCCGTGTCGAAGCCGCTGCGGGGATAAACCGCCACCCCATAGTCCCGGAGGATACGGTCGTAGCTACGCCAGCGGCGGAAATCAGCCAGGGAATCCCCGCCGATGATCAGCGTGTAGGTGTTTTCGGGTTCGCGGGCAGC
Source organism: uncultured Bacteroidales bacterium (assembly GCA_900317925.1). Classification (GTDB taxonomy): domain Bacteria; phylum Bacteroidota; class Bacteroidia; order Bacteroidales; family UBA932; genus Cryptobacteroides. Next base: position 22,173 of record ONIQ01000025.1, read on the forward strand.
CAGGGCATCCAGCGTGAGGATCGTATATTGCGGGGCCGGCATGTCCAGTTCGATATCATCCACCCACACACGCAGTTGCGGATGACGCGATACCGCCTGTATCGCAGCCCGCAGCCGGTCGTGGCCCGTTTCCGCCCGCGCTGAATCCTTCAGCGGATTCTTGGGCGACACCACCAGGTAGGTCCAGTCGAACTTTCCGCACCGGTCCACTTCTTCCAGAACGGCGAGGTGACCGATGTGCAAGGGATTGAACGAACCGCTATAGATGGCTATTCGCATAAGAACTTGTCCACTACCTGTTCCGCTTCCTTGAGGGCCGTTTCCAGGTCGTCGTTTACCAGGATATAATCGAATTTATCGGCGTAGGTCATTTCCTCAGCAGCCTTGGCCACGCGGGCCTCGATGGCTTCCAGGGAGTCCGTTCCCCGGTTGATCAGGCGTTGGCGGAGCGCTTCGACGGACGGGGCCTGGATAAAAACGGAGAGCGCCCGGTCGCCGAAATACTTTTTCAGGTTCACGCCGCCCTTTACGTCCACATCGAAAATGATGACATGGCCCTTGGACCAGATGCGGTTCACTTCCGACTTCAGGGTGCCGTAGAAATTATCCTTGTACACTTCTTCGTATTCCACGAATTTGTCCATTTCTACCAGCTTGCGGAAAATATCGGCCGAATAGAACAGATACTCCACGCCATCCTGCTCCGTGCCGCGCGGTTTGCGGGATGTGGCCGATACGGAAAATTCCATTTCAGGATGCAGCGGAAGCACATGACTGACAACTGTGCTCTTGCCGGAACCTGACGGAGCTGAAAAAATGACAACCTTCTTGCTCATATATTTCTAAATTTCTACAAAAATAACTATTTTTGCGCACGCTTTTGCACATCGGCAAGAAAATTGCAGCCTATTGGCTGACGCGAAAAGGAAAAAGTTATTATTATTTATAGTTTTCTATGGTTTCTTTTAAAACTTTGGGTCTCGTGAACACCAGAGAGATGTTCAAGAAGGCCGTCGCCGGCGGATACGCCATCCCCGCATTCAATTTCAACAACATGGAGCAGCTCCAGGCCATTATCCAGGCCGCCGCGGAGACCAAGTCCCCGGTGATCCTGCAGGTCTCCAAGGGTGCCCGCAACTACGCCAACCAGACCCTTCTGCGCTACATGGCCGAAGGTGCTGTCGAGTATGCCAAGGAACTGGGCTGGGAGAATCCCCAGATCTGCCTGCACCTGGATCACGGTGACAGCTTCGAGCTGTGCAAGAGCTGCGTGGACATGGGCTTCTCGTCCGTGATGATCGATGCTTCCTCCCTCCCCTACGAGGAGAACATCGCCCTGACCCGCAAGGTTGTTGAATATGCTCACCAGTACGACGTTACCGTCGAGGCAGAACTGGGCGTGCTGGCCGGTGTCGAGGATGAGGTCCAGGCTGAAGAATCCCACTACACCAAGCCGGAAGAGGTGATCGACTTCGCTACCCGTACGGGCTGCGACTCCCTCGCCATCTCCATCGGTACTTCCCACGGTGCTTACAAGTTCAAACCCGAGCAGTGCACCCGTGACCCCAAGACCGGTCGTCTGGTACCTCCGCCGCTCGCTTTCAACGTGCTGCACGAGATTGAGAAGAAGCTTCCCGGCTTCCCGATCGTCCTCCACGGTTCCTCCAGCGTTCCGCAGGAGTATGTCGATATCATCAACGCCAATGGCGGAAAGCTTCCCGATGCCGTCGGTATCCCCGAGGAGCAGCTGCGTGAGGCCTCCAAGAGCGCTGTTTGCAAGATCAACATCGACTCCGACAGCCGTCTGGCCATGACCGCCGCCATCCGCAAGGTCTTCAACGAGAAGCCCGGTGAGTTCGATCCTCGTAAATACCTGGGTCCTGCCCGTGACGAGATGAAGAAGCTCTATGAGCACAAGATTGTGAATGTGCTCGGTTCCAACGGCAAAGCCTAAACAGCCAGGCCCAAGCCTTTAACAAGGACCTGCCACGAAAACACACGTTTTTGTGGCAGGTCCTTCAATTTTTCGGGCACCTGCCATGTACAGGGCCCTTTTTGTGGCAGGTCTTTCTGTTAGAACTCGCTGTTGTCGGTGGTGAGGGAATTGCGGGTGTAGGTGTGGACCTTCCCGCTGGTGGGAATGGTCTGGATGGCCCGGACCTCCCAGTTGGTCTCCGATGCAGGGATTTGGGAGGCGGGACGGTAGTACCAGTAGTGGCTGGCCGTCTTGTTGACCCAGCTATCGGTATTCTTGGCCTTCTCGTTGAAGTAATACGCCGTAATGGCTATCTGGCCGCAGCTCCCGTCGGGTACGCGAACAAAGTTGCCTGCCTTCTTGCCGTTTTGCCAGAATTCTACGGTCCAGTTGGAGGTTCCGCCGAAGATGCTCTCGTCGTCAAAGACTTCCGCTATAAAGCACCCCTTGAGGGTGTAGTATCCCGTTGCCTTGATACCGGCCGAGCCACCGGTTCCACCGTTATACCAGGTGTAGGTATAGCCCTTGGTGCCCGAGTAGGTCTGGTTTCCGTCATAAACCCGCAACTGGTAATCATAGTCATTACGGGTGCCTTTCATGACCCAGTCCGTAATGGAGGCCCCGTCCACCGTATAGATGGTATAACCGTTCGGGCCGCCGGTGGCGTTGGAGTGGCAGGTCCACCAGGAACCGCAGGCCGCGCCGTGGATGTGCTCTTAAATGGGCTGTCCGCCCACGGCTTTGTAACCGGTGTGGATGTAATTCTGGTTGTAGTGGGTGTGACCAATCATCAGGTGCGCCTCTTTGAATTGCTTCAGAAGGTTCAGGACATCGGCATAGTGCCGGATCTTGTTCACATTGGAACCGGTCGTGGAACCGCCGCCGGCGCGGAAGGGAATATGGCCGCACAGGATGACCATCTTGGAGGCCTTGTCCGCTACCAGATCCAGGTCTTGTTTCAACCATTCAAACTGCTCGTCGGAGTAACCGGCATAGTACTGCCAGGTAGATCCGGTAGAATTGTATCCCACCACATTGTCCATGGAAATAATGTGAACCTTTCCACGGTTGAAGGAATAATCCAGGGGACCGAACCGTGTTACAAAGTTCTCTTGCGCATTGTAGAAGACGGATTGCGCGGCATCGTGGTCGTGGTTGCCAATGGTCTGGAAGAAAGGCAGATAGCGTCCGTCACCCAGGCTTACGGAAGACATGGAGGCATACATCGGATCCCATTGGACCGTGTTGTCGTGGGTAATGTCGCCCAGCGTCATGGCAAAGAGCATCGGATGGGACGGATCCGTTTCCTTTGCTACGGAGACCAGGGAAGGGATGGACTCCTTATTCCACCGGCTCACGTTAGAGGAGGTCTTGCATTGCGGATCCCCAATCATGATGATCGAGAAGTTCTCCTCGGGAGCGTCCAGCGGTTCCAGTTCGAAATCGTTCCGGTTAAAATCGCCGTTGCGGAAACGACGCGGGGCGTACAGCTGCGGGATGCTGGGAGCGCTTCCCTTCATGGGAATCTTGTAGGCCGCCGGCAGCGAGAGATAGATGTATCGGCACTTGCTCTTGGCCGCCATCTGGTACACGCCATGGGCATCGGTAACCACGTATTGGTATCCGTCCGTAACGGGAACGCCGGGAATGCCTTTCCCGGTGATCGCGTTGGTAATCTGCCCGGCTGCATTGCTGGTGGACAGGATGGGCGTCCCCGCGATTTCGGCGGGCCGCGTGGCGGGTTCGTTGGCTTTCAGGGTCAAGACCAGATTATCCAGGTAGAAACGCTCCTGGCCGGTTCGGTAGGCCGGGTCGCCGCCGATGGCAATCCGATCGCCTTTCTGGACATTGGGAATGTCGAACGTATAGGTCTTCATCCGGTTTTCCGGATGGAGTTCGAAGGCGATGGCGGGAATCCGTGTGCAGCCGGCCAGGTAGCTGTTGGACCCGACCGTTCCGCCGGTGACGACTTCTATCTTGATGTGGCGGGGATCGTTTCCCTTGGCATCCATGCCATTGTTGAAATAACTCTGCGCATCGAAGGTGACCCGCACCGTATTGTAACCGTCAGGGAGTTGGTTCAGGGGCGGGGTGGCCACTACGCCGCAAAGGCTGTTGGCACCGATCTTCAGATAGCCGGGGCGTATGCAGACGGCAGCATCGCGGTTGGTACCTTCCTCGCTGATTTGGGCCCAGGTCTTCAGACGCGTGGACGGGACGGCCTTTCCCAGGGTGTTGAACAGGCCCATCTCTGTACTGCAGGGCACCAGATATTGATTATAGGTGGCATCCCCGACAGGATTGACACCCGTAGCCGGTTTTAGGGAAGTGGCTTTGGTCCGGTTGTTGGCCGAATAGCCGGCTGCATTCTCTCCGTTCACGAAAGATCCGCCCCAAATGAACTCGCTGAAATCTTCGGCCAGGAGGATATCGCCCACGGAAGCGGTCCCGCTGCCGGGAACAACCGGGGTAAAGGTCCGCGTCCGTCCGTGAACGGGCAGGCTTTCGGCCGATGCCGTCTTGTCTTTTACCCGGAACCAATAGTCCGTATCGGCGGAAAGGCCGGAGAAAAGGAAGGCGGGCAGATATTCGGTGGCATTGAAGAAATTAGCAGCCAAGTCCCAGGAAACCAGGAGGTTGGAGCATGCGGGGTCTTGGTATAAGGCAACCGTATAGGCATGTGTAATATCGGTGCCGATGTTGCTGAATCCCGTAGCCGTGAAACGGAAGGAAAGGGTGGATGAGGTGGCGCGTTTCAGTTCTCCGCGGCAGGGCGATGTATCCAGGTTCCTTTCGGACATCAACCGCAGCGTCCCGCGGTCGATCCGGTTGGCCGCCTGGTGGGCGGCGATGCGCGTCCCGCTGATTTCCTGTCCGGAGGCATTGGCGAACCAAACGGAAAAATCGTCATATACGCCCGTGGGAAGGGGGACGTTGAACACCATCGGATTGACGGGCTTGTTGAAAGTAAACGTTACTGTTGAGGCTCCGTCCGATGCGGAAATGGTGGCATCGTCCTGTGCAAAATCGATGGGAAAGGAACCGCAGACACGTTTCGGAACGGAAAAAATGAAGCGGCGTGCATCGGCCGGAATATTTGTAAAGGTGAACCGCATGACGCCGCCCAGGTGTCGGAACGTGTAACCGGTGCTGCCGCGGCGGCCCAGCATGGGAGCGTTCGAGCATCCTTCCTGCCAGGTGTAGGAGGAGGGAAGGACAAACTGGGTCAGGCTGTGCGAACCGGCAGGGGAAAAGGCGATATCGCCCGGCGTTCCGTCGGTATAGGTGCCCGAGAACCGGGCTTTGGCCGTCCCGGCCCCTTCTTTTAGGGTGAAGGTGCTGAAGGTCCCGCTCCCGTCGGCAACCGAAAGGGCATCCCCGGCTTCCCAGGAAAAACTTCCTTCGTCGCTGAAACTGGTTTTTGTCTCCGGTAAAAGGGCCTGGATGCTGTCGGTCCCGCATTCCGGTTCTTTTATTTCTGTCTTCTTGCAGGCGGCGAATGATAGCACGGTCATCAGGAAGAGGATGTATCGGCAATGGATCTTCATACCCATCTTGTTTGTGTTTTTTCAGATTAATCCGTAAATTTAGAAAAAAATTAACGCAGATGATAAAGTCTATACGAAAAATATTTCCCATTGAGGGTTTGGGATGTGCGGCTTGCGTCCTTCGGGTAGAGAATGCCCTTCGCAAAGTGGAAGGTGTTGAGGCTGTTTCGGTTAGCCTGGCCTCGAACACGGCCCAGGTGGACTACGATCCCGGGCGGGTTACCCCCGAACAGCTCCGATTGGCCGTTCAGGAGGCCGGTTACGGACTTCTCATCCCGGAATCGGACCGGGAAGAGGAAGTGGAGGACGAGGCGGAAAAGGCGCGGGCCCGGCACTATCGGCAGCTGCGCCGCAGCATGTGGCTGGCCATTCTCCTGGCAGCCGCCGTCTTTGTCCTGCAGCTGGATGCAGTGACCTTCAAGGGAAAGGGGCTTTTGCTCCTCGTCCTGGCATCGGCTTCGGTATTCTGGTGTGGCAGACACTTCCTTTCCAACGCCTTGACCCAGCTTCGCCACTTCTCGGCGGGCATGGATACCCTGGTGGCCCTATCGACCCTGGTTTCCTGGTTGTTCAGCCTGTTTACCCTGGTTTTCCCGGGTTTCTGGACATCGAAAGGACTGACAGCCTCCCTGTACTTCGACTCCTGTACCATGATTGTGGCGTTCATCTTGATCGGCCGCGTCCTGGAAGAACGGGCCAAATACGGCACCACCCGGGCCGTACGAGACCTGATAGAATTGCGGCCGGGCAAGGAAAAATACAACGTGGGCGATAGCGTACGCGTGAAACCTGGTAAGCGGATCCCGGTGGATGGCGTGGTGATTGAGGGGGAATCTTACGTGGATGAAAGCTTGCTGACGGGTGAACCTGCACCGGTTTACAAGCAGGTGGGCGATAAGGTCTATACCGGCACCCTGAACCAGAAGGGAGCCTTCAAGGTTCAGGCAGAGAAGGTGGGGGAGGATACGATGCTTTCCGGCATCATCCGCCTGGTGCAGGAGGCTCAGGGAAGCAAGCCTCGCGTCCAGCGGCTGGTGGACAAGGTCGCCGCCGTCTTCGTACCCGTGGTCCTTGTGCTGGCGATTGCTACCTTTATCGGCTGGGCTTTCTTTGCCGCCGAAGGAGGCTTTGCCAAGGCCTTGCTGAACATGGTTTCCGTGCTGGTCATCGCCTGCCCCTGCGCCCTGGGCCTGGCGACCCCTACGGCCGTTGTGGCCGGTATCGGAAAGGGTGCCCGCCTAGGCATCCTGATCAAAGACGCGGATTCCCTTCAGGTCGCCAAAGACATTGATACGGTGGTGTTGGACAAGACTGGGACCCTTACATCCGGCCATCCGACCATTACGGGAGAACACTGGTACGTCGAGCGGGCCAAGGGTATTCTGCTGGCCATGGAACAGTGCTCGGAGCATCCGCTCGCCGAGGCTTTCGTCAATCGCCTGACAGGCGTTAAGCCGCTGGAAATCAGCAATTTTACGGCCATTCCTGGAGAAGGGGCAGAGGCGGTATATATGAGCGAGTCTTATTATGTGGGCAAGCAGAGTCCGGAGGTTTCACCCGAAGCCCGGAAGTGGTTGGAGGAAGGGAAGACCGTGGTCTATTTCCATGACCATCAGTCTCTGCTGGCCGCTTTTGCCGTAGAAGACGAATTGAACGAGAGTGCCGCCAGTGCCGTTTCCTATTTGCGGGACATGAAGGTGCAGACGTATATGCTGACGGGCGACAACTCTGCCGCCGCCCGCCTCGTAGCCCGGCAGGTGGGGGTTGATCAGGTGACCGCCGAGGTCCTGCCGCAGGATAAAGAACAATTTGTGCGCAGGTTACAGGAAAACAACCGGAAGGTGGCCATGGTGGGAGATGGCATCAATGACAGCGCCGCCCTGGCGCGTGCCAACCTGAGCGTGGCGATGGGGAAGGGTAGCGATATTGCCATGGAGGCTTCGATGGTGACCATTGTCGCTTCCGATCTGAACAAGATTCCCCAACTGGTGGACCTGTCCCGCCGAACCGTGCGGATTATCCGGGAAAACCTGGTCTGGGCCTTCCTTTACAATGTCATCGCCATCCCGGCCGCCGCCGGACTCTTCGGCTTCTCCCTGACCCCTATGATTGCCGCTGCCTGCATGGCCTTCAGCTCAGTCTGTGTCGTCTGCAACAGTCTTCGGTTACGATAAGACCCACGCGGCCAAAAGGACCTGCCACAAAAAGGGCCCTGTACATGGCAGGTGCCCGAAAAAATGAAGGACCTGCCACAAAAACGCGTGTTTTCGTGGCAGGTCTTCGTTAAAAATACTTTTTCACGACATCCTCAGGGATCCCTGTCACACGAATGACCTGCTTTTTCGAACAGCCGAATCTTTTTTTCATGCCACGGATGAGAAGTTGAGTCATA
>ONIQ01000039.1 GCA_900317925.1 uncultured Bacteroidales bacterium
TTCTCCTGGTTCAGGGAGGCCATTTTGGCCATTTCTTCCGGGCTCAGTTCAAAGTCGAAGACCTCGATGTTCTCCTGGATGTGTTTGGGGTTGGAGGAGACGGGCCACGGCCTGATTCTCGCCCTGAAGGACGCACCGAAGCAGACATGGGACGCCATCAACGGCTGGACTTCCACGACCGATTTCGCCGGCACCACGCTGAAAGTGCTGCGCGATGATGCCGCCCGCGGCGCTAACCTGAAGAGCTACACCGTGCTGGGCGAGACCGCCGTGTCGAACTGGGCCCCCATGCACTTCATCAGGTAGTCTTCATATGTTTCGGATCAGGTTGACTTGAGAGATATCCTCCAGCGGTTCCTTGTCCCGCCAATGGCTCACGACGCGGCAGATTTCCTCTCCGCGCCCGTTCATAATCTTGCCGACGAAAGTGGACGGATGATCGGTGCCGTACGTGTAATTGGCAAGGTCGTCACCCATCCTGGATTCTCTTATGAACTTGATGCTCAAGGAATCCGGCCGATTGGCCGAGAGGAATTCCTTCTCGAAACAAATGAGCGCCATATTCACGTATCGGCGGTTGTTGGTGTGGCCGTTGAAATCCAGGTCGATCAAGTTGATGGTGTGCCTGAACTTGGATAAAGGTTCATCCTGGAGCTTCAGGGGAAGCCGTTTCCTGTGGGGCCCGGCGGACAGTTCGTCCACAACCTCCGAGGCAGGGATGTACCCCTCGCAGGAAACCAGTTTACGCTCGGACATAGAGATCAGCGACCAGCAGCTGTTCCCCCTGGCGGCAATGACTCCGGAATGGACCTCCCGTGCCGTGAAGTCGATCCAGACACGGAGGGAAGACAGCTCGCTGACCCAGAGCGTGATCTCGACATCCTCCGACCACATAACAGGAGGGGCGGGCAAGTCCAGATTGATTTCAGAGATGACCCACGTCTTGTCCTCCTTCTGGACATCGAACGCCGCCACCCCAAGGGTCGTGAAATAGCGGGCCACGGTGCTTTCGTGGAAATTGAGCAGGGCATCGACGGTCAGTCTGTAATCGGCATTGATGTTCGCTGCGGTAATGGGATATATGGTACTGTATTTCATAGGGTTCCTATTTGATCATAACTTCTTGGTGACCCAGGCGACGACGCTCCGGATGAGAAGAGCATGGCCGCGACAGCCATGCAAAGAAGAATTCTGATTGTCAGTTTCATGTCAAAGATTCTTTATGAAATCAGTCTTGTCCATTCTAAGACAAAGATAGGAAATTTTCACATCAATAAAAACGGCCAGGATGGTTTGCTGTAAAGTGTTTCGCGACAAATAGCCCCGGCTATTTGCCGATGCCATGGAATTGTTCCTATTTATCGGTCTCCCGGTTCTTCAGTCCGACAGAACAACTAAAAGTGGGACGGCAGGAGCAAAAACACCCCCTAAATTCCCCGTTTCATGGCGAAGAGGAGCCGCCGCAACGAATTGTAGATTTAACCGTCGGTCTTTGCCCCGAGAAACTCGGTAGGCGTGATGCCGGTTACCTTTTTGAAGAGGCGGGTGAAGTAGGAGAAAAAAGCGTAGTCCTTCATCTTTACTTCGAGGTCGGTTCCCCGGAGGAGTTCCGGTGAGAACAGCAAGGCCCATCCTACGCCCGCCCGAAATTCAATAATAGGATAAATCGGTTTAGATTCGGGGTGCGCATACTTATTCATTTTTGCAATTTATTTTTTCAAATATATTCATTACATTTGCGCCGGTTATAATTATAATAGTGTTTTTATGACGAACTTCAAAGGGGTATTCCTGAAACTCCTGGCTACGGTCCTAGTTGTTACGGCTTTTCTGCCATCCTCATGGGCGCAGAACACCCGCCAGGTCAAAGGTACCATTTATGACGAGACAGGCGAACCCTTCCCGGGCGTCGTTGTCTTGAATCGCAAGCTCAAGCTGGTTGCCACGACCGATGCGGATGGCAAGTTCCTGTTGGAGAGAGTTCCGGTAAACGCCGTGCTCACCGTTGAGATGATGAGCTACAAATCGCAGGAAATCATTGTCGCCGACGTGAAAAAAGAGGTTAAGATTTATCTGGAACCCGATTCCCAGGTTTTGGAAGAATCCGTGGTAACGGGTATCTTCACCCGCCGGAAAGACAGTTTCACCGGCTCGGTCCAATCCATGACCAGCGACGATATCAAACGGGTATCCAACTCCAATGTGGTGGAGTCCCTCAAGAACCTGGATCCCTCCCTAATGATTCTGGACAACCTGGAAGCCGGTTCCAACCCCAATGCGATGGCTTCCATGCAGATTCGCGGCGCCTCCACGCTGGCAGCGGAAGCATCCGGCCTGAAGAGCAACTTCCTCGCCAAGGCCAACCAGCCGCTGTTCATCCTCGACGGTTTCGAAACCACGCTGGAAAAAGTGACCGATATGGACATGAACCTCATCCAGAGCATCACCATCCTGAAGGACGCCTCTGCCAAGGCCATCTACGGCTCGAAGGGAGCCAACGGCGTGATCGTCATCGAGACCAAGGCCCTCACCAACGACAAGACCCGCGTCACGTACAACGGCAGCCTTTCCATCGAGGCGCCGGACCTCACCAGCTACAACCTTTGCAACTCCCTGGAAAAACTGGACGTGGAGCAGCGCGAAGGCTACTATAACAGCAGCGATTCGTTTGAGACCATAGCCCGGCAGGCCCTTTACAACGAAAGGCTCAAGAAGGCCATGGAAGGCCAGGACACCTACTGGCTCTCCAAGCCGCTGCGGCTCGGAATCGGCCAGAAGCATTCCGTCAGCATCGAGCTGGGCTCCAAAGAGTTGAAGGCCCTTGCCACCTTCTCGTACAACGACACGCAGGGCGCGATGAAGGGCTCCTTCCGCGAGGTCGTCTCCGGAAATGTCAACTTATCCTACCGCCGGGGCGGGTGGACCTTCCGGAACATCATGGGCATCTCCAGCATGAACAGCGCGGAGTCCCCCTGGGGCACTTTCGACGAGTATGCGGCCCTCAACCCGTACCTGACTCCCTATGACGAAGAAGGCAAGCTGAAGAAGGTGCTGCAGATGAAAAAGTACACGTACAACGGCGTATCCACCAACCTCGAGCTCGTGACCAACCCGATGTACAACGCCACGATCGGGACCACCGACACAAGCGAGTATCTGGCCATTTCCGACAACTTCTACGCCGAGTACCAGTTCCTCAAATACCTGCGCATGGTGGCCCGTTTCGGAATCGATTCCCAGAAAACCAGGACAGACGAATTCAAGCCGGGACAGCACACGGATTTCTACGACACCAACGAAATCCTCCGCCGGGGCAGCTACGAGCAGTCCAACGGCAGCTACACCACCTATTCCGGCGATGTATCGGCACAGCTCAACCATAACCTTGCGGGCAAGCACGACCTCTTTGCCACGGTGGACTGGAGCATTTCCCAGACCAACTACGAAGAGATTGTCAACTACACGGAAGGCTTCCCGAACAGCAACATGAAGAGCATCACCTTCGCGCGCCAATATGCCACCGACATGGTGCCGACGGGCAGCGACGGCCTGAACAGGAACCTCGGAGCCCTCGCCACGGCCGGTTACAGCTATGACAACCGCTACATGGCCGACGCGACCATCAAGGGCAGCGCCTCCTCCGTCTTCGGTACCAAGAACCACTGGGGCCTCTTCTGGAGCGCCGGACTCGCATGGAACATCCACAACGAACGCTGGATGAAGGACAACATTCCCTGGATCACGCAGCTGAAAATCAGGGGCAGCGCGGGCTCGTCCGGCAACCAGAACTACACCAGCAACGTGGCGCTCCCCATCTATACCTATTATTCTTCCGCGTATTATAACGGCTTCACCGGGGCCGCCCTGAACAATATGGCCAACCCCGAGCTGGGCTGGGAAGAGAAAATGGATTACAATGTTGGTATCGACTTCCGCACCAAGTCCCTGAACGTGGTGCTGGATGCCTATATCGCCGATACCCGGAACCTGGTCTTCTCCAGGACCATCCTGCCTTCCACCGGCTTTTCCTCCACCAACGACAACCTGGGAAAGGTACGCAACAAGGGCCTCGAGGCCAGCTTAAGCTGGACTTTCTACCGGAAGGGTTCCTCCTACATCAGCCTGTTCGGCAAGGTTGCGGTCAACGACAACCGCGTGCTTGAGATTTCCGACGTGCTCAGGTCCTACAACGACCAGCAGAAGGAGCGCGCAAAGGAAGCCGGCGTGACCGAACCCGTGATACAGTACTATGACGGCATGCCGCTGCACTCCATCTGGGCTGTCCGCTCCCTCGGTATCAGTTCGGACAAAGGCGAAGAGATATTCCTCAACAGGAACGGCAACATAACCACCTCATGGAATCCGGCCGATCTGGTCAACTGCGGCTCGTCCGATCCGCTGTTCAACGGCAATTTCGGCATCACCGGTGAAATCAAGGGCTTCGGATTCAGCCTCACGGCCACCTTCTACGGCGGCGGCTACCTATACAACAGCACGCTGCTGAACAAGGTGGAGAACACCACGCTTGACAGCAACGTGGACAAGAGGGTCTTCAGCGGACGCTGGGCAAAGGCCGGAGACATCGCTCCGTTCAAGGCGCAGAACGTAAACGTGAACAACTTCACGAAAGCGACCAGCCGTTTCGTCCAACGGAACAATGTGCTGAGCCTCTCTTCCGCCACGGTGTACTACGAATTCCCGCTGCGTGCCATCCGCGCCCTCAAACTCAGCCGGCTCAGGTTGAGTCTCTATACAAACGATATCTATACGTTCTCTTCCATCGAAATTGAAAGGGGCACCTCCTACCCCTATGCCAGGAAGTTCTCTTTTAGTGTAAATGCCTCATTCTGATAGTGTTATGATTAAGACGATAAAGAAACTGGCGTTATTGTTCATCGCCCTGGCAGGTATCCTGTCGTGCAACAAATGGTTGGAAGCCACGTCCTCCACACAGGTGTCCGACGCCACCCTCTTCTCCTCCAGAAGCGGATTCCAGGACGCCCTCTGCGGTGTTTACATCAGCATGGGCAACGAGTATGAATACGGCCAGATGTGGACCTGGTACGTCAACGAGCTGGCCTACGGCCCATATGCCCAGCAGGTCAGCCCGCTGTTCACGGCCATACAGAATCACGAATGGGACAACAATCTGGTGAATCCGCTGATAGAAGGAATGTGGCGCGCCGGTTATTATTCGATAGCGAACGCGAACAAGGTCTTGTATGAGCTCGAAGCCAAACCGGACATCGTTTCCGACCGCATAGAGAGGAACCTCATGAAAGGTGAGCTGCTGGGCTTACGCGCATATATCCATTTCGACCTCATGCGCATGTTCGGACTTGCCCAGCTGAAGGAAGCGGACCTCGACAAGTACACCGTACCGTATGCCACCTCCTACGACAAGGAGCCCGCGCCGCAGAAGACCTACAGGGAGACCCTGGTACTCCTGGAGAATGACATCGACGAGGCGATTGCGCTTCTTGAAGAAGACCCGGTCCGGGGAAACGCATCCGATGAATTCATGGCGAATGCGAACGCCGACGGCTTCTGGGATGCCAGGAACAAGAGGATGAACTACTTCGCCGCAAAGGCGCTCAAGGCAAGGGTGCTGCTGTTCAAGGGCGAAACGGACGCCGCAGCCGCAGCCGCAGCCGAGGTGATAGAGGAAGCCAAGGCCGCAGGCGCATTCTCCTGGGTCGACGCCGAGGCGATGACCCAGGCCACATCGAACGACGTGGTTGACTGGACTTTCTCCACAGAACAGCTTTTCGCACTTGAAGTAAGCGGTCTCCAGAGCCTGACCGACGTCTATATCTTCAACTCGCTGGGCTCCGGTGCGTCGTCGATATTCATAGACAAGAACATCTCGGACCTTTCGCTGTTCAATCCCATAAACGTCTCGGAAACCGAGGACATAAGGGGGCCCGCCCTCATGTACAAGTTCTACAGCAACCAGTACCGTCCGTACAAATACTACAACAATTCCTCCTACTATGAGGGCTACAGGAACAGGGTGCCGATGATAAAGATATCCGAGATGTATCTCATCATCGCCGAAGCGGCGGCTGAAAGGTCCGAGACGGACAAGGTGAAAGAAGTCCTCGGCGAGATAAGGAGCCACAGGGGCATCCAGGATATCGACGCTTCATTAATCTGGATCGGCGTGAACATCGACGATCTTCTGGACCATGTCTATCTTGAATATGTCAAGGAATTCATCGGCGAGGGCATCGCTTATTATGCATCCAGGCGTCTGGTGCCCAAAATGGGAGCATTCATCAATATCGACATAGACTGGTTCAACAGGATGCACCTCACGCCATATCCATATCCTACTGACGAATTATCTTACGGAAGACATCAAGACTTATGAAACGTTATTTACCGATACTGGCTGCAGCGGTCCTCTCCTGCATGGTCTCGTGCGTGAAAAGCGAGATCCAGACCTTCAAGCTCGAAGACTGCTCGCTTTCGTTCGACGGCATAGAGAATTCATTCTCGCTCAGGGGATGGACCGAGGAATACAAGGACCTGCATATCCCAGTGAAGCTGCTGGGCATCCCCGCCGATTACGACAGGGAGATCACCCTGGACATCCGGGACTCCATAGCGGTGGCCGGAGATTATCAGGTACTCTCCTCCGTGCTGAAAGCCGGAGAGATGAAAACCGACATCTTGGTAAGGGTCAAGGCCCTTCCCGATGACGTGGAGCAGAAAGTGATCGTCATGAGCCTGGTGCCCAACGATTACTTCCGCGCCGGACAGCCACTGTACAGGACAGCGATCGTGAAATGGACCAACTCCTACGCCAGGCCGGTTCCCGCCGTTTGGAAGAACTGGTACCTGTACATCAGTACGGGCTACAGCAAGGCCCTGCACAAGATTCTCGTGGAGGAGTACGGAGACGAGATCGATTTATACGTAAGGCGCAAGTCCGACGCCACCCCGGAGAACGGATTGATAGTCAAAGATCCGACCTGGTGGAGCGCCATGAACAAGAGGGTCCGGGAAATAGTCCGCAACCACGACCTGGCCAATCCCGGGAACCCCTATATGCACAGCGAGGACTATGAAGACTATCCCAACGCCGACACGCCGGTAGGCCAGGGAAAGAAGCCCTCCGTGATACCCACAATCTATTCAACCCTCGTGTCACTATGATCAAACGGCTTTCCCTATTCATTCTTCCGCTCACGCTGCTGTTCTCCTGCTATCAGGACCTCAGCACGACGGCTGACAAGGTCATTCCCGAAATCGAAATCAGCGGGATCCCGGACTCGCTGGAAACCTACTTCGGAGAGGAAATCGCCCTGCATGCGACCGTGACGCTGGGCGGAGAAGCATACGACGGCTTCGACTACGCGTGGGCCATCGACCTCAAACCGGGCAACAGCCGGGACCGTATCGACATTTCGGAAACGGCCGACATCGCCTACCGTGTGGCCAACCAGCCCAATGAGACACCGTATTGCCTGTCCTTCACGGCGACCGACAGGGAGAGCGGCCTTTTCAAGACGGCCTTCTGCCACGTTTTCGTGCGCTCTTCCCTCGGGGAAGGAATCCTGGTCGCCCACACCAGGGACGGCGGCGAGACAACCGACTTCGACCTTCTTGCAAACAAATACGTAACCTACGGCTATACCAGCGATGTTCCCCGCTATACACGGGACATTTACCAACTGGCAAACGGCCAGCCCGTGAACGGGAAAGTCAATGCCGTGCTTCCCGTGGTCCGGTCGGACGGCGCCGTCTATAACGAGACGCTCATCCTGGTGGGAACCGACGAGCACCTGCTTGCCCTGGATCCCCTCACCTTCAAAGTGGCCAAACAGGACGGCGCCCTGTTCAACGGCTACAAGGAACCGACCTTCGAGGTGCATAACCTGATCAATTACGGCCAGATCATGACGGCCGCCCAGATTAACGGAAAATTGTGGCTGAATATCTGCCATACCAACAACATCTTCAATATCGCCGGTTACAGCGGTATTCCTGCGGATGTCTTTACGCCGACCAACGTCGGCTACGCGTATGCGGTTCAGCAGAGCGATATCGCCTTCTTCAACGAGGCGGAAGGCAAATTCTACTATATGCACGCGCAGTTCTCCGGTTACAGCAGTTTCGCCCTGGTAACGGACCCGGTTGGAGCGGACCTTGCCGGCGGCAAGTCCCTCTGGGCCGGCGCCGGCAAGGAAGGGCGCTGCGCCTTCCTGATCCAGGCAGCCGACGGCAAACACCATATCCTGTACCTCCACCCCAGCGACAATGAGCTGATTCATTATCCGCTGGATGCGAACCAGTGGCTCACCGATGCCCAGTACTTTGCCTTCTGCGACAACGCCGACATCCTGTTCATGGCATCGGACAGCAAAATCGCTTCCATCGCCGTCATCGGCGGAAGCCCCGTTTTCCGCGAGATCAACTGGTCACCGGACAGCAAGAACGAAGTCATTACGGGTATCAAGTTCTATACCCAGGGATGGTACGGCGCCCACGGATTCGACTATACCTCCTATACGTTCCCGCTCGCGACCAACCGGATGCAGGTTGCCATCTTTACCTACAACGAAAAAACGGGCGAAGGCAAGATTTACCTCAGACCGTTCAATGTCAGTACCGGTCTCTTTACCTATAAAGATAATGGCGTGTATGGTGGATTCGGAAGGATCACCGCAGCCACAACTACGTTCAGATAGTTATGCAGAAAAAAAAGATACTTTTATTGGCGGTTTTACCGATTCTACTCTGCCCGCTTCGACTCGGAGCGGAAAACCAACCCGGCATCAAGGCCTCCCTGGAAAAAGGAAAGGTCCTCCTCGACATTCCCGATTCGCTCCTGGGCCGGACCTGGGCCATGGCCTCGACCGTCCGGGCCATCAGCGATGTCAAAATAGGAAACGTCGGTCTGAAAGACGTCAGCGGCCTCAAATTCTATACGTTCGAGAAAGTGGACAGCACCCTCCGGCTCAAGGAGGTATCGTTCGATTTCTCCTCTTCCGAAGGGAACATCCTGAACGCCTTGTCGGACTGCCACACCGGCGCCACCGTAGAGAAATTCAAGATCAAATCCTCCGGCGCCCCCGGCAGGTCTGTCGTGGACGCCACCGATTTCTTCCTCTCGGACCGGAAGGAACTCGACCCCACCGAGCACAATCCGATGGGTTCGAAAGCCGTCAAGAAGAACTTCAAGAAGGACCTGTCCTATGTCTGTGGAGCCAAATGCTTCGAAGACAATTTCTCCGTAACGGTCAGCCGTACCTATACGTATGAAGTCAAGAAGAAGGACGTTCCGCTGACCATCGAGTCGGTCGCCTCCTTCCTGCTGCTGCCGGAAGAAATCTATCACCCCCGGATCGCCGATCCCCGGATCAACTTTTTCTTTACCCGGCGGACGATGGTAGAAGACCTCAACTCCACGAGCAAGGACATCTGGTTCGTCAACCGCTGGCGCCTGGAGCCCTCCGACACCGCGGCCTTCCGGCGGGGAGAGCTGGTAGAACCTGTCAAGCCCATTACCTTCTGGATCGACAACAACTTCCCCGAGTGGTGGAAGCCCTACATTACCCAGGCCGTCCTGCAGTGGAACGAGGTGTTTGAGCGGATAGGCTTCAAGCAGGCCGTCCGGGCCCTTCCTTTCCCGGAAGACGACCCCGATTTCGATCCCGAAAACATCCGCTACAACTGCATCCGCTACGCGCCGGTATCGGTCCAAAACGCCATGGGACCTTCGTGGACCGACCCCCGCAGCGGAGAGATCATCAACGCCTCCGTGTGGGTGTACCACGATGTGATCAAACTCCTGAGTGTGTGGATGTTCGTCCAGACCGCCCAGGCCGACCCGGAGGTCCGCTGCACCGACATCCCCCGGGAGATTCTCGGAGACGCCCTGACCTATGTCATCCGCCACGAGGTGGGACATACCCTCGGCCTGATGCACAACATGAGCGCATCTACCTGCTTCTCGGTCGAGCAACTGCGCGACCCGGCCTTCAGCCAGCAGCACGGCACCACCACCTCCATCATGGACTATGCCCGTTTCAACTACGTGGCCGCTCCGGGCGACAAGGAGCGCGGTGTCCGGCTCACCCCGCCCAAATTCGGAGAGAACGACTACTGGGCCATCCGCTGGGGCTATACGCCCGTGTTCGACGCTGCCGATTTTGCCGAGGAAACCCGCATCACGACCCGCTGGATTACGGATTCGGTGGCTTTTTCGCCGGTTTACCGCTACGGCAAGCAACAGATGGGCCTGTTCTTCGACCCGCGCTGCCAGGTGGAAGACCTCAGCAACGACGTTTTCGCCGCATCCGAAGCGGGTGTCCGGAACCTCAAGTATATCCTGTCCCACTTCCTGGACTGGATCCCCGATGAGACGGACCCCGATATGAAATACCGGACGGAACTCTACCTGGGCATCGTGAACCAGTATCTCCGTTACGCCGGCCACCTGATGCACAACATCGAAGGCCTGTACCGCAACGAGACCCTCCCCGGAGACGGACAGAAACGCTTTGAAAACGTGCCCCGGGATATCCAGGTGCGTGCTTTGGACCAGGTATTCAAGATGTATTCCGACCTGGACTGGCTGGAAGACAAGGCCGTGACCGGCCGTCTTCCCATTGTCGGCTCGCCGGTGGAAGCCGTCCGCAAAAGCATCGCCCAGAACCTAATGAGCAAGGGTTTCGCCGCCGGCATGATTGACGGCATCGACACGCAGGAACTGCCGGTCAAGGATATGATGGATCTGCTCTACGAGCACGTGTGGCGTCCTACCGCCAAAGGCCGCGCACTTACCGAAGGCGACCGGCTTTTCCAGCGGATCTATGTGGAATCCCTGATGAACATGGTCGGTTTCAAGAATCCGAACGTTCGTGAAAAAGAAAACGCCCTCCACGACGGGAATCATGTCTGCGACCTGCTGAACCCGGATTCCTCCATGGGAAGCATCTGCTACGACGAGGTGTCCGGCTTCGAATGGGAACCGCGGAATTTCGGCGGCGGCCATATAAGCCACTCCACCGTATATGCCGAACTGATGCGGGTCCGCAAGCTCATCGACCGAAAATCCGGAAAAGGCGAAGACAAGGGGCACTATGCGCTCCTGAGAAGTATCATCGATTATAGCGTAAGATAATGAAAAAACTGTTCCTGATCCTTCTTGCGCTTTCGTTTGCCCTTGCCTTGCAGGGAGCAGACACCTACGAGACGTTTACTTCCAAAGCCGGCATCAAGTCTGCCGGTACATGCATGCGCATTTACAAGGATGGCGACAAGTACTGGATGGAATTCCCCGACTCCCTCATGGGCCGGCGGGTGATCCTGTCCTCGTTCATGCGGAATTCGTCGGGCTGGACCACCTGCGGGACGGACATTTCCGCCCGGGAGGTTTTCACCCTGTCGCAGACCGATTCCCTGCTGCTGCTGACATCGCCCGTGGCGACGCCCGAATCCACCATCGCCCCCGTGCGCTATGCGTTCCCCATCAAATACCGCAATGCGGATTCCACCGCCGTCGTGGTGGAGGTGAGCAAACTCTTCAGCCCGTCCAACAAGGACGCCTTCAACCCGGCGAAAGTCCAGGTGGACGGCAATGCCATGGTGAACAAGGCGACGGTCAAATCGGAATTCACGCACTTCAAGGAGCTGCTTGCCTATCCTGCCAGCACCGGCGTGCTGCAGGGAGTGACTTTCAAGGTCTCGCCCGCGTACGATCTTGGCGGGAACATGATCCAGACCATCGACGAGGAAATCCTGTCGATGGACGGAGAAGTAGCCACCCTGCTCACCCTGGTGCCGAAAAGCACCGTCAAGATCCGGGTCGCAGACCCGCGTATCGGCACCGTCAATGCCTCCCGGAATGTCATTTCCGGAGATAAAGGCATCCGGAAGGAAGAAATCGTATCCCGATGGGATCTTACCGGCGGGAAGAAAATCGTGGTCTATATCGATACCCTGTTCTCCGCCGTCCAGCGGGAGGCCGTGAGCCGGGGAATCCTCGTGTGGAACAAGACCTTCGAGGCCGCGGGCCTGGGAAGCGTCATCGAAGTGCGCCCCTACGGGCCGGGGTTCGTTGCCGAGAATCCGCTGGTCAGCAAGGTAATGGCCGACAGGCACTGCTCATCCGGAAGCCTTTCCGTCTCCGTGCTCAGCGATCCGGCCAGCGGCCTGATTTCCGCCTGCAGCATCACAGTGCCCGCCGGAATCCGCGACTATTTCCGCATGGACGGCCTGTTCGGCATCTCCGACGTGGATCCGAGGTGGCAGGAGTACGAGATTACCGAAGACGCTTTCTGCGAGGCCCTCACCGCCAGGGTGATGCAGGCCTTTGCCCGCGTTCTGGGCCTGAGCGCCAATGTGGCGGGGTCGTACGCCTATTCGCCCGCACAGCTGCGGGACCCTGCTTTTACCCGGGAGCACGGTATCACCGCATCCGTGACGGACGACGTGCTGTTCAATACGCTTGCCCGCCCCGGAGACAGGGAGAAAGGCGTGGCGACCGTCGTCGACCAGCCCGGTGCATACGACTATATGGCGATAGAGTGGATCTACTCCCGCCCCGATGCGGCTTCCGACAGGGCGCTTGCCGATTCCCTGATCCGCTCCAAGGCGGGGGATCCCGCTTACCTGTACCTGCCGTACGCCCAATCTTCTCCGGATCCCAGATGCTACCGGGGCGATCTGGGCAACGATCCCTTCGAGGAATACGCCACCGCCATCGGGCGATACGGCTACATCGCCGCCAACGCCCCGCGCTGGTACGAAACCACGGTGCCGCATAACACGACTTTCAGGACCGTGCTGGCAGAGCAGGTGCTGCGTCATCATTGCACCGAGCACAAGAAGCTCGCAAGACTGGTCGGCGGCTTGTATGTCCAGGACATGAGCACCGGAAGCAAATACGTCGCCGTAAGCCGGGACGAGCAGAAAAGGGCACTTTCCATGGCCATAGACGGGCTGGACAAACTGGACTACCTGGATTCCGCCAGGGAACTTCTGGCATTCAGCGGTGCCTACAACGGTTTCGCTACGCTGATGCGTGTCAATGCCCTCACCCAGAACGCGATGCTGGGCCGGCTGAAATGGAGCGCAGTCTCCACGAAGCTCGGACTGTCCGAGTACCCCATCGGCGAAATGCTCTCGGACGTCACGGACGTGATCACCAGCAACCTCCGCAAAGGCTCCGTGCCCGAAGGGGACGACTTCCTGGTGGAGATATGGATGGCCCGGGGACTGATGAGGAGCCTTCCCGTCTATGAGCAGAACAACAAGGAATACAACCATAAAGCAATACAGCTGCAAGCACCCGTCCCGGTATCGGAGAACTTCTACGGTCCCGTCCTGGAGAACGCCTGCATCACGGAAATAGACAGGCTCGAAGACATCCTGAAGAAGAGTCTGCGGGCGGCGCAGGGCGAATACGACAAAAACAGAATCCGTTACCTGCTGTCGCAACTGGAAGGAATGAAAGGAACAAAAACACCATAATATTATTTACTTATGAAAAAGTATGTATTACTGGCAGTCGCAGCCCTGGTCGGGCTTGCTGCAGTCTCCTGCAAATCGGAGGAGAAGGAAGCCGAAGATGCCCTGAACATCGTCGGTACCACCATCAATGTTGGAAAAGATGCCGCCTCGCCGGTCATCTCTTTCAAGGCTAACAAGGCCTGGACGGCCACCAGCGATTCCCCGTGGATCGTTCCCGCCCAGACTTCCGGAGAAGCGGGCTCCGTTAATCTGACGCTCGCTGTCGCAGAGAACACCACCTGGGAGCAACGGAGCGGAAAGGTTACCGTGGCCGTGGGTCTGGTGAAAACCGATTTCACCGTTGTCCAGGGAACGGAATCCGTCCTGGAAACCGGTATTGTCATCGAAGTTTCGCCGGAAGCCCAGGACATTGAGATCCCGGTTAAATCCAATCTGCAGTACACGGTTACGCCCGATGCTGCCAGCACCTGGATCAAAGTCGTTTCCACCAAGTCCGCACCGACCGAGAAAGTGGTGACGGTTCATGTGGATGCCAATACCGAGCTCGCCCCGCGTGAAGGAACCTTCTTCCTTACCGCTCCTGGCTATTCCCAGCAGTATGTCGTATTACAGAACGCTGCCTGGACGCCGGCCGTCATCGGCAACGCCGTTTACATTGGCAACAGCCAGTCCATTTACGACAACGAGACCTGGAGCATCAACCTGCACCAGCAGTACATCGTCAATCTGGCCACCGCTGACGGTGACGAGATTACCCTCGCCCTCAACAAGAAAGGCCAACTGGATGGCAATGTGTTCAAGTTCTACCCCGTGGACAAGATTCCTGCCGCTACCTATGAAATTGACGCTACCGGCAAGAAAGACGACAATACGTTCTCGATCAAGTCCTCTACCGGCAAAGAGAAATATTACACCACTATCGTAACCGACAAGCGCGAAGTCCTCGTTTACGACGGAACCGTCACGGTTGCAGAAGAGAATGGCGCTTATAAGATTACGGCCATCCTGATCGATGCCGCCGGAGAGCAGCACAGCTATTCCTATGCCGGCACACTCGAAATGACCACCGACTTCTGCGGCGGTGGCGGAGAGGTCAACTGGACGAACACGTTTGATACCTACTTCACCACAAAGGCGAACGGCTGGTCCGTCTATTTCTATCTGCCGCGCATGAATCCCGAGGTCAAGACGGAAGTTGCCCAAGCATCCTTCAGCTTCTATTCCGCTGCCGGTGAGGTAGACCTCAACGACCTCCCTGCCGGAACCTATACCTTCGGCACCGCAGAAACCGATCCGGACCTGAAATATAAGAATGGTATCGCCAAGGCCGATGCCGGTCTCCTTTCCAATGTATCCATCAAGCTGTACAAGGAGGATGGTTCCCTCAAGGATACCGAAGTTACGGCGGAATCCACCGTTCTGACCATTACCAAGAATGAAGACGGAACCAAGAACTTCAAGTATGCTGCAACCGTGAAGCCTACTGATGAGGATCCCGTGCAGGTGAACATCGACATCGATGTCCCGCTTGACAAGGCTACGGATGAGCAAACGCATCCGTACGATGACAAGGACGACGTGTTTACCACCCTGGATGGTGCTTTCGGTACCAAGTATATAGGCTATTGGTACAGCAAGTATATCGGAGCCAACGATCCCCAGAAAAACCCCGAAGACCGCAAAGAGGCTATCCCGGGTACCGAATGCAATGTCTTCAGTTTCGGTTCCAACTCCTATTTCAACAACTGCTGGTCCATGATGATTGCGGTCATTGCCAATGCTGACTGGACCTTCGAGAAGGACTTTGCGAACCGTTTCTGCAGCACGCCTATCCAGGACGGTACTTATACCTTCGGAGAAACGGCCCAGATCGGTGCCATGATCCCGCTGATGTACGGTGCCAATTCCAGATGCTACGTTACCAACACCTATACCGGTACCACGTATTATCCGGTTTCGGGATCGGTCACCCTCAACAAAGGGACCATTTCCCTGGATCTGACCTGCAAGGCAACGGAAGCCAGCCTCGTGGGCCGTCCGAAGAGCCCGGCCACCATTCACCTGACCGGCGGTACCGATTTCACCTGCTACTATCATCAGGACTACAGCGCCGTCAACCGCGTGAAGCTTCTCTCCATCAGTTCTCCCGTTCCTCTTGTTAACTAATCTGCGGCGTTTATACGCAGCATCCTATTGAAAGGATGGCCAAGGTCGAAAGACGCCTGGCCATCCTCTTTCTCTGTTTTAACACATCCTGCCATCCCATGGACAATGTTTCTGACTCAATTTTGGAGAACACAAAATTAAAGACCTTGTAAAGTGCTTGAAAATCAGCAACTTACAAGGTCTTTTTGTGCCCAAAGCCGGGCTCGAACCGGCACGCCTTTAAGGGGCACTGGATTTTGAGTCCAGCGCGTCTACCAATTCCGCCATTCGGGCAAGGCGGCTCCGTGGTATTCCACAGAAGCAGACGGACAAAGATACAAGTTTTCTGACAATTATCAAAAAATAACGTATCTTTGCATAATTATCCGTATCATAATGGAAGAAATCCGGGTTGTCATAGGAGGCCGGACCGCCAGCCGGGTCATCAGCGCAGATTCACTTCAGGCGCTCACCCCCCTGCTGGAGGCCTATCCCAAGGTCTTTCTGGTCTATGACCGCAACGTGGCATGGGTGGCACAGGAAATCGCTGCAGCCTGCCCTCCGGCCGGAATGAAGGTCCTCGATGCCTCGGAAAAGGCCAAAGACATGGCTACGGTGCTGGACCTGTGTTCCTGGCTCCTGGAGGCAGGGGCCGACCGGAGTTCTCTGCTCCTGGCCGTGGGCGGGGGCATCACCACAGACCTGGCCGGCTTTGCCGCCTGCATCTATCGGCGGGGAATCCGCTTTGCCTTCGTGCCCACCACCCTGCTGGCACAGGTCGATGCCGCCATCGGCGGAAAAACCGGCGTCAACTTCCTGGATTTCAAAAACATGCTGGGAGTCATCCGCCAACCCGAATTCACGTTCGAATGCGCACAGGTCCTCCGGACCCTCCCCCGCCGCGACTTCCTGTCCGGTGCCGCCGAGCTCCTCAAGACCTTCCTGATCGATAATACCGGCAACGCGTACGAAAAAGCCGTCGCCCTCCTGTCCGCCCCGGCGGACAGCGCCACGCTGCAGACGCTGATTGCAGCCGCGGCAAAGGTCAAGGCCGGCATCGTAAGCCGCGACGAACAGGAGCGCGGCGAACGCCGCTGCCTCAACCTCGGCCACACCTTCGCCCACGCCATCGAACACGAAGCCCGGCAAGCCGGCCTGGACGTCACCCATGGCGAAGCCGTCGCCGTAGGCATCCTCCTGGCCGCCCGCCTCTCGGAGGCGATGGGACTGGCGCCCAAAGGCCTTGCAGCACGGTTGGAAGCCGATTGGACGGCCTGCGGCCTGCCTACCGGCGTTCCCTTCGACCCGGCAACCCTCACCGCCGCCATGACCAAAGACAAAAAAGCGGAAGGCGACACCATCCATTTCGTCCTCCTTTCCTCCATCGGACAGGTAGAAATCCGCAAGATTTCCGCCGCCGAAGCAACCGCCCTCCTCATATGATCTGCACCAGCCTACAGCACAAAAACCTGGACGCCCTTTTCGAGGCGCTGGAAAACACGGAGATGGCGGAAATCCGCCTGGACCGCTGCCCGCTTTCGCCGGATGATATCGAAGGACTGTTCGGATCGTCCGATGTGCCGCTCGTGGCCACCTGCCGCATCGCGGAGGTTCTGGCCGACCTGCAACGTGCCGATGGGATTCCCGATACGGAAAAAGGCCGCCGGGAGCAGCAGATCCGCGCTTACGACATTACGGAACGGCGGCTCACCAAGGCGGTGGAAGCCGGAGCTGCCTATATCGACCTGGAGATGGAAGCGCCCGCTCCGATGAGCAAACGGCTGCGCAAAGCCGCGCAGGAAAACGGCACCATCGTCATCCGTTCCTATCACGATTTTGCCGGGACACCTTCCCGGGAAAAACTGGCGGAAACAGTTTCCCAGTGCCGCGAATTCGGGGCCGAAGTGGTTAAAATCGTCACCACCGCCCAGTGTGAAGCGGATGTACAAACGGTCTTGTCGCTTTATGACGATTTTGACCGCCTGATTGCGTTCTGCATGGGTGAAGCGGGCCGTCAAAGCCGGCTGGACTGCCTGGCAAAAGGCGCCCCCTATACCTACGCCGCCCTCACGGAAGACGAGGCAACCGCCCCCGGACAATGGTCCACCGCGTCCATGAAGAAGGCCCTGTACGGTACCTGGGAACCCGTTACCGGTAATGAGCCCCTCCAGATGCCCTGTTCCAAGAGCTTTGCCCAAAGGGCCATCCTGGCTGCCGCCCTGGCAGAAGGAACCTCCCATCTGAGCGGCTACTCCCCTTGCGGCGACAACGAATCGGCCCTGGCCGTCGCCCGCAGCCTCGGCGCCACGGTCCTTCCGGTGGAGGATACCGCCGGAACGTTGACCATTACGGGCATCGGCGCAACGGCCGGATCGATGGATCTGAAAGAAGTCCATGTGGGTGAATCGGGCCTGCTGACCCGGCTGATGATTCCCATCGTCGCCGTACTGGGCAAAGGAAACGTTCGCATCACCGGAGAAAAGACCCTTCCGGGCCGCCCGCTGAAAGGCGCAGCGGACATGATGGCTTCGTTCGGCGTGCTGCTGGCCAGTGAAAATGCCCGCAGCAATGCGTTCAACGACGTATTCGTACCCCTTACGGTGAAAAACAACCTGGTCCCCGGCAAAGCGGAGATTTCCGGAAAAGACGGCTCACAGCTCATTTCCGGCCTGCTGACCGCCCTCCCGCTCACCGGCAAGAATTCCACCCTGTACGTTGAAGATCCCAAGAGTATCCCGTACATGTTCATTACGGTAGATGTGCTGGGCAAATTCGGCATCCGCATCCAAAGCGAGATGGAAGGGGACGATATCTTCCTGCAGACGCAGGACTGGGGCCATTGCTCCCAGATAACCTTCAAGGTCAAAGGGAACCAGCAGATCAAAGCGGCCGATCTGGCCATTGAAGGCGACTGGAGCGCCGCCGCCAATTTCCTGGTGGCCGGTGCCATTTTCGGCAGCCTGGATCTGGACGGACTGGACACCGCATCGCTCCAAGCCGATCTTTCCATCATGGATATCCTCACCGAAGCAGGCGCCAGCCTGTCCCGGCTCGATGAAGAAAAGACCCTCCATGTCCAGCGCGCCCCGCTGAATGCCTTCCACTTCGACCTCAACCAATGCCCGGACCTCTTCCCCATCGTGGCCGTACTGGCCGCCTTCTGCCAGGGAGAAAGCCGCCTGGCCGGCGTGAACCGCCTGGCCGGAAAAGAAAGCGACCGGGGAAAGGCCGTGGCCGACATGCTCACGCAAATGGGCGTGAAAAACCGCATTGAGGACGATGAAATGATCATCTGCGGCCGGTCCCTGCAGCAGCGTCTGCTTACCGGAACCCTCCTTCGCGGCGGATCCTACACCTCCCTGCACGATCACCGGATGGTGATGGCCCTGAAAGTGGCCGCCCTGGGTGCAGACCGTCCCATAACCATTGACGATGAGGCCTGCGTGGCCAAATCCTTCCCCTCTTTTCATGAAATATTCAACAAAATTAAACACTGAAGTGATATGAAAGTTATTATCAGACAAACCAAACGCGAGGCGTCCATCTGGGCCGCCCGCCACATTGTTGCCGCCATCAAGGCCAAAGCCGCTGTTACCGATAAACCCTTTGTCCTGGGTCTGCCTACCGGTTCCACTCCCATCGATACGTACGATGAACTCATCCGTATGTACCGCAACGGAGAGGTTTCCTTCAAGAATGTCGTCACCTTCAACATGGACGAGTATGTAGGCCTGCCCGTTGAGCATCCCGAAAGCTACCACTCCTTCATGTTCAAGTACCTGTTCGATCATATCGACATCAACCCGAAGAACATCCACATCCTGGACGGAAACGCCCCCGACCTGGTCGCCGAGTGCGAAAACTACGAGAAAGCCATCGAAAAGGCCGGTGGAATCGACCTCTTCCTGGGTGGTGTGGGCGAAGACGGCCACCTGGCCTTCAACGAGCCCTTCTCCTCGCTGAACTCCCGCACCCGCGTGATGACGCTCACCTACGACACCCGCGTGGTGAACTCCCGTTTCTTTGACAACGACGTGAACCAGGTTCCCCACCAGGCCATGTCCGTAGGCATCGCCACCGTGATGGGTGCCAAGGAAGTGCTGGTCGAGGGCTTCGGCGCCAAGAAGGCCCGCGCTATTGCCGCAGCCGTAGAAGGTCCTGTAAGCCAGTATGTTACCCTGTCTGCCCTCCAGTATCATCCCAACGGAATCGTCCTCATCGACGACGAAGCCGCCGGTGAGCTGAAGGTTAACTCCTACCGCTACTTCAAGGCAGTCGAGCAGGCTGGTTAATATGAGAAGATACGGTTTGATGGCCGCGGCGCTCCTGCTCTGCGGCCTTCTTTCCGCTCAGGTGCGGAATGAAATCCGGGTGCCCGATATCCCCGGCTACACGACGCTCAAAGGCGATATGCACATCCATACCGTCTTCTCCGACGGATCTGTCTGGCCCACCACCCGCGTCGATGAGTGCGTGATGGATGGGGTGGACGTACTCTGCATGACCGATCATGTCGATTCCCGCCTGCACAAATACATCAAGGACGGGACGCTCAACCCCGAAAAAGTAAACCGCAATACCGCCTATGAAATGGCAGCCAAATACGCCAAGGGAAAAGGGGTCATCGTGGTGCGAGGCGGAGAGATTTCCAGCCAAATCATGCCTCCCGGGCATTTGAACGTACTGTTTACCACCGATAACGAGCCCATCGGCGCGGCCATGGATGCCGCCGGCCGGGACCATCAGCCGGCCGGTGCCGATGCCGCCCTCAAGGTGGCCAAGAACCAGGGGGCCTTCGTTACCTGGAACCACCCGCACTGGTGCCGCCAGGCGCCCAATGTGACCCGGATCTATCCCGAGCACCTGCAGTACATCAAAGACGGCGTCATCAACGCCATCGAGGCGTACAACTGGTGGGACGGCTTCAGCAAAGAAGCCTTCCGTTGGGCCTTGGAGTACAACCTGACCCTCGTGAGCGGTACCGACAGCCATCACCCGATGTTTTCGGATATCAACACGAAGGCGGGCGAACTGCGCCCCGTGACCTTGATCTTTGCCCGCGAGCGCAATGAAAAAGGTGTCCGGGAAGCACTGGAAGCCCATCGAACCGCGATTTTTGCTGAAAGCAACGTCTATGGAAAGGAGGACCTGCTGACGGCGCTGCTCACGGCCTGCGTGGAAGTGGAGAAGGTCAGCAAGAGCAAGACCAAACTCACCGTGGAATTGTACAACAACAGTTCCATTCCGGTCCTGCTGGACAAGGCGCCCGGCAGCGAGCAATGGCAGATTGCTCGTCACATAGTCCTGCATCCGTTTGAGCACCAGACCCTTACACTCTATCGCCTGGACAACACCAAGCCGCTGGAAGCTTCGGATTTCGACTTCCACTACACGGTGACGAACTTCTGGACGGACGCCGACGTGAACCTTCACTGGGTGCTCTCCATCCACAAATAGTATTTGCAATCATAAGGTATTCTATACCAGACATTTACCGGAAAGCCGGTTCTCTAAAACTGAGAACCGGCTTTCCGGTAATTGGCTCATTGCCAGACACTTACAAATGCAGAATTATGTATCGTCCTGAAAAAAGTTTACCAAAAAAGGTAACTTTTTATGGAATCTAAATGCTACCGGGCGATGCAGCGAGCCCAAGGAAAAATGCTGCGCGAG